>JBAVGI010000157.1:0-2460 GCA_049684755.1 Candidatus Sulfotelmatobacter sp. | reverse complement strand
GTGTAATCATCTCCTCTGCGATGCGGCGCGCTTCAGGAAGTGTCTTTGCCGCCGTCGTATCAATCTCAGCGGGCAGATCTTTTTCGATCTTCGCCAACTCCTCATCAAAAATTCGGGTCGCCAGTTCCGCCGAGTGCTCCACGGACTTCCCTTCGTTGTCGCGCACTTTCACTTTGTGCAGCACGCGCTGCGCGATCATCAACCGATAAATGCGGTCCGTAGCCAGGTCTTCCATATAGCCATCGAGCAGGCTAGCGCCTTTTCCGTTGAGTACGCCATTGCGATAACGGATTACGGTGCGCACCGCCGCACGGGTTCCGGCCAGAGTCGTTGCACCGACACCATTCGGGACCGGCCGCAGATCGGGATGCGAATTCGGCAACTTGGGACGCTTTGCGATCTGATTCGGATAGGGAAACTGCGCGACTGCGATTTCGTTCTGATCGGGATGTCCGGTCCAGGCTCCATCCATCAGGCAGTCAGCTTCGTTCTTCTTGTCTTGCTTGAGCACTTTCAGCGCGCGTTCGTTCAACTCCGCGTCCGTTCGGCTGGGATAGAGGGCCGTCATTCCGCCGATGGCGTGAGCTCCGTGCTTGTGACAAATTTCCGGCATCAGAGTGCGAAAGTTCTGGAAGAACGCCACGTCGTGCGGGATGGTATTGCGATCCGGCAAAATCCAGTTGGGATCTTCGAGCATGAAATCGATGAGCGACGCCATGTAATCCCATCGTCCCAGGTTCAACCCCAGACAGTGCTCACGAAGATTGAAAAGAAATTCCTCCATCTGATAGGCCAGCGGGTGTGCCTCCACTAATGCCATGCATTTGATATAGTCCTGCGGCAGCCCCTTTTGCTTGGCGAAGGCCTGGAACAGATCACGCCACCAGAAAGCTTCCTCGGCAGATTCGCTCTTGGGAATGTATACGGAGAAATTATGCGGCAACCAGGCAGGATCGATCTGGTACCAGATCATGGCCAAGTCGAAGAGAGACGCGGACATGATCTCATTCTTGATCACGCCACCCTGACTGACGTGCAAGCCTCGAGGGCGCACCCAGGTGACCGTCTTCGAGCGTTGGACAGTAACCCTTTTGTGCCGCTTCTTGTCGTCGTAGCCGAGTTCATACTTGTAGGCGGCGATGGTGTTCTGAATCGCCAGCATGATGTGATCCCACAGGTTCGCGGTGGAATCTTCCAAGTCGATCATGACGGCGGGAGATCCGGAGTTCAGCAATTTTACAGTTAACTCGGCGTCATCCGCGGGCCCAGTCATTTGATTTCGCTGATCGGCACACCACCCTGGAACTTCGATTTGCCAGTCGGAAGTAGTTGCCTCGGAGGGTGGCAAATAGTTGGGCGGCTTTCCGCGGTGCGATGCTTGCAACACCTCCGCACGTTTCGCGATCAGCGTCTGTTGCCAGGGGGTGAACCGTTTGTGAAGGGGCAGAAGAAAATCGAGAAAACCTTTGGGAAGATCTTTCTCGGGATTTAAATTCGCGGGTGCATAGTTCATGCCCTGCGACTTCAGGTTTGCGGTATCCGTTCGCATAACTTATCGACCCGACGCTGGCCCGATCATCCGCACAGTGATTATAGTACTTTGTGTCGGACTGGCGGACGCTCCGATGCTCGCAATTCGACGAAAGGTTGCTGCAGTAATTTTGTTTGGATTAGCGAACGGTCGCAAAGAAGTACGCGCTCATCGCGACGCCGATGCCGATTACTACGATCCGCACCTTCCGCGGGTCGGCTCTCTGCGCGTAATGCGCACCAAACCAGCCTCCTGCGAGAGAACCGACGATCATAACCGCACAATGTGGCCATAACACCGCTCCAGCCACGATGAAGGTGATTACCGCCGCCGCGTTGATGGCGGCCGCAAGCAAGGTTCGGAGAGCGCCCATGGCATGAACGTCGCGCATTCCCATCATGGCGAGCATCCCCAGAGTCATGAATCCGATACCGGCGCCGAAATATCCGCCATAGATCGCGACTAACAACTCGGCGATCGAGCTCAGAACGATCGCACGCGATGATGTAAAACGCAGATCGTCGCGGGCCTCGGTGTTGCCGGCAATCGTTCGTATGGAATTTCCGAAGGCGAACAGCAAGGTGCCTCCGAGCAGCAGCCAGGGGACGAGCCGGAGAAAAGCATGCTGAGGAGTTTTGAGCAACAACATGGCACCGAGCCAACCTCCGGCGATGCTGGTGACCAGCAAGGGAATCAATACGCGCGCCGGTGCATTCAGCCGTTTCAGGTAAGCGACTGTGCTCGCTCCCAAGCCGGGCCAAAGCGCGACCGTATTCGTCGCGTTCGCTAAAACGGGCGGGATTCGAATAAACAACAACGCCGGAAACGAGATAAAACTTCCACCGCCAGCTAATGCATTCAGCGCACCAGCGATTGCAGCGGCGAACAGCAAAAAGATGGCTTGGCCGAAGTGTAATGCCATAGAGGCT
>JBAVGI010000156.1:0-12702 GCA_049684755.1 Candidatus Sulfotelmatobacter sp. | reverse complement strand
GCCACGCGGCTGCACTATGACTTTCGGCTGGAGATGGAGGGCGTGCTGAAGTCGTGGGCCGTGCCCAAGGGGCCGTCGCTCGATCCGGCGGACAAGCGGTTGGCGATGCAGGTGGAGGATCATCCGGTTTCGTACTTCGATTTTGAGGGCATCATCCCGGAAAATAATTATGGTGCAGGCACCGTGATGGTTTGGGATGTGGGCACGTGGCAGCCTCTGTCTCCGGTTCCGGTGGATGGGAAATATATTCCGGGCACTGAAGCTGAAGCTGCCGCTATGCTGGCCAAGGGTGATTTGAAATTTCGCTTGAACGGCAAAAAGTTGAAGGGCGACTTCGCGCTGGTGAAGATGAAGGGCCGGCGTCCCGGGAGTAAAGGCAACGAATGGCTGCTGATCAAAAAGCATGATGAATACGCCGTCGACGGATACGACATCGATGAGTATGACGAGTCCGTGCTGAGCAAGCGTAGCTTGGCTGAGATCGCAGGAGATTCGGGATCGAAGGAATGGAAGAGCCGACCATCTGCGGGCCGAGGCAAGCTGAAAGCGGCCTGGCTGGCTGACGCGGTGGCCAAGCTGGATAAGAAGAATTCCGCCAAGAAGACGACGGCTAAAAAAAAACAAAAGAATTAAACACAGGGGACACGGAGGAGCACAGGGTAAAACAAAATAAGCTAGATCCAAGGAATTACCCTGTGTCCACTGTGCCCCCTGTGTTAAAAGCTTCTTCTTCTTCTTCTTCCACTCCTCTCAAGCGTCCTATGCCGAGGGAAGTTTATCCCATGCTGGCTACGTCCATCGCTGAACCATTCGATGGAACGGACTGGTTGTTCGAAATCAAATGGGATGGCTACCGCGCGGTTGCTTTCATCGAAAATGGCAAGGTGCGGCTGGTCTCGCGAAATCAGAACGAACTTACACAGCGTTACCCAGAGCTGAAAGACTTGCCGAAATTCGTAAAAGCGAAGAGCGCAATTCTCGATGGAGAAGTTGTCGCTCTCGATGACCAGGGACGACCTTCCTTCAGCTTGATGCAGCAGCGGAAGGGATTTCGTCCCGGAGGCCGGCGTGGGGTAACCAATGCTGACGTGCCCGTGCTCTATTACGCATTCGATGTGCTGTATCTAGATGGCTACGATTGGCGCAAGGTTCCACTGGAAGAACGCAAGAAGAAATTGGCTTCGATCCTCGTCACTGGCGATTCGCTGCGCTATTCCGACCACTACGAGCGGGAAGGGAAGGCGTTGTTCGAAGTTGCGCGCCAGAAAGGCCTGGAGGGAATTCTGGCCAAAAAGCGCGACAGCATTTACCAGGAGCGTCGCAGCAGCGAGTGGCTCAAGATAAAAATCCGGCATCGCGTCGAATGCGTGATTGGCGGATACACAGAACCCGAGGGCAGCCGGGCACATTTCGGATCAATCGTGCTCGGGCTCTACGACAAGCAAGGCAGGCTGATTCACGTGGGACAGGCCGGCAGCGGCTTCAATCAGGGATCGCTCGACGAAATCTCAAAAATGCTGAAGAAGCGGGAGACAAAGCAGAAGCCGTTTTACGGCGAGGTGGAAGCTCTACGAAAAGTCTTCTGGGTAACGCCCGAGCTTGTGGCTGAGATCGAATACGCGGAATGGACCGAAGGTGCCAGTGGCGGCAGCGGTCCAAAACTGCGCGCTCCAGTTTTCCTCGGCCTCCGCGACGATAAAGATCCAAAGGAATGCTCGCTGGAAGAAGCTATGAAAATCGGCACAGGGAGCTGACTTTTTCTATTTGATATCCTTCATCGGCAGCATCGTTCCGTAATCGCGGCCGCTGGGATCGACCGCGCGCGCCACTACCGACGTGAAGGCGTCGCGCAACTCAGGATATTTTGTTACCAGTCCTTTCATTACCGCCATGTTGCTTTGGTAGGCCTGATTTGTATTCGAAACATCCGGCACGTCGTAGCGGACGATGAGATCCAACTCATTGTTCACTACTTGAGGAAACAGGTCGATTAGTTTGTAAGTAGTGGCGCCGGAGACGAGATCTACAGTCTTGCCATCCCCGGGCTGATCTGCGGGCTGTGCTTTCTGCGATTCATCGTAAAGCTTATCAGTGACCAGCGTACTCATGAAGGGCAACGGAGAAATCAAAGAACGCGCTTCCACGTAGTAAAGCCAGGCATTGTGGGTTTGTCCCTTCGTCTTGAATTCACGAGCGCGGTTGGTGAACCAATCGCTATCGTGTCCGCCGATTTGCGAAGGCTTTACGTAGAGGCCGCCTAACTTCCAGTCGGTCCCCAGCTGTTGCAGAATGAAGGAGACGTAATACGGTCCCTTCGATGAGGCTACGTCGAGAATAATGACGGCATATTTTCCCGGGGGTAAATTATTGAGATAGAAGGCGGCACTGGTGGCGGTCTGGCCGTTCCGGCCAAACACGCCGCAGTAGAATTCCGCGCGGGCAATGGGCGCAACGCCCTCAGCTTCCAGCAGAAAAGGTGGGCGGGCGGTGGCTTTCGAACCAGCTAAGGCAGCTTGATTGTCTTTCACCGTCGCCTCTATGGCCGAAAAATCCGAGGCAAGACTGGGAATTGCCGCCTGGCGGAGCGAAGTTGCATCGCCTTTTGCCAGGAGATCGAAATAGCGCTGACCGGCGGAGACCAGAGCAGTGCGCGTGGCCGGATCCATATCGCCGGCTGTGGTACATGTTTCAGAGAGGGCTGTCCTGGCGCAGCACGTCAATGCCAGCGCCACACACGCAAGAACTGACCTGCTCTGAATCGTAGAAACAATCTTTTGTGTGAAATAACGCTTCTCAGAACCTTCTGCGTCAGACACTCTATTTTCCCCCAGAAAATTGTACGCCGCGCGCACTCACCGAAGACAGAACTCGCACAGTCCTACTCACTCGATATTTTAAGGTCGCTCTGCAAGAGGATAAAGTCAATACGTTCTGATGGGTAGAGGAATCGGTGGCTACTGGTGGAGCGTCAAGGCGCAATGCGGTGCTAGAATTACGGTAAGAGCCTTGCTTCTCCCCGAACGACGATCTGAAATCAGGAGTTTTCATGGGCGTCCAACTGAAGATTATGGGATTTGTGCTGGCGGCGGGGTTATGCCTACCCATCGCGGGACGCGCGGACACGCAAACCACCCCATCTCCGCATCGCGCCCACGGCAAGAAGAAGACAGCCCCGCCTCCCTTGCCTTCAGGAACGCAGGGTCCGGTACCCCAGGTTCCACTGGATGCGATTCCCGCGGTTGCGCCTGAGGTCAGCTATGAGAATGGACTGTTGACGATTAACGCGCCAAATTCGACGCTCGGCGATATCCTGCGCAGCGTGCGTAAGCATACTTCAGCCGACATAGAAATTCCGGCAACAGCCAACGAACGAGTGGTAACTCGTCTGGGGCCTGCGCCCGCCCGGGAAGTGATGGCCGAGCTGCTGAATGGATCGCGATTCAATTACATTTTGCTGGGATCGCCGGGAGATGCCAATGCGCTGGTACGAGTGGTTTTGGTAGCTAAAACACCGGACACCCCAGCCGCCCAACCTGCCCAGACTGCAAACGGCGCTCCGCCACCTGGCGCTCCTAACCCCACGGCAGATGCAGAGGCGCAGGCAGCGGAAGAAAACGTGGACGAGAGCGCGGATCAGAATGCGGCCGATGCGGAACAACCTGCCGCGAATCCCGACCAGCCGGGAGTAAAGACTCCGCAGCAGTTGTTGCAGGAGATGCAGCAGCGTCAAATGCTGATGCAGCAACAGCAGGCCAACCAACCGGGCGCGTCGCCCGTGATGCCGGCTCCGCACCAACCGCAGCCTCAACAGGACCAATAGGGCGGCTTGGAGAAGCCGCGAGTTTTCTGACTGAGGCCGGATCGACTACGGGCGGTTGCCTGCGCGGCTCCAGCGCGATTGCACGGCCGCCGGCGATTGTCGGGCAGACCTTGAGGCGACTTCGTCGTCGGGAACATTCCGAGCTTTTTCCAGCAGCGACCAGTCATGCTCCACGTCACTTTCTGAAACTTTAGGTGGGTTTCCACGACGTAGTTCTTCCCGCAGCCTGGCCTCGAGAATCTGCTCGGCTAGTCGTCCCGAGGATTGCGTCGCAAAGAGGTTGCTCTGCGCCACGCCAACGGTAACCGCTTCGTCTCCATCACGCATGCGCAGAACGGGCCGCCCCTCGGAATCGAAACCGGGCGCCGCATTGTTCATCATCCGTACCAGACTCTTCTCGACACGGGTTCCAGGAGCTTCGGCAACGTCGGCGGCGACCAGATGATTGAGTTCGATCTGGTAGGATCGACGATCCTCCGCGCCAACTGGCGGTTCCAGGTCCCGGGCGGCGTTAAAAACCATCGCCCGTTTTGCCGGATCGAAGTGATCAGCGTTGGTGCCCACATACACAGCCGCCACGCATCCGGCAAATACCGGGCTCGCCACGGCGCTCGGAACGATATATTTTTTTGATTTGAAGAATGACTCGACCACTCCGTGCACCGCGGTGCTGCGCGCCGCGCTGCCCGGAACCTGCGGAATGACATAACGCGAGAATGCGAGCTGAGGATGGCGCTCGCTGAACTTAACTATCCTCTTAGCCATCTGCTTGGGAGTAGCGATGCCCACATCGGCGACGATGCTGCGGTGCAGAGCTTTCGGGTAGTAGAAGTTAATAACGTCCTTCGCGAAATCGGCGCAGTTGCGAGAGACGGTGCGGAAGTGAGAACGGTTCGGCGCCGCATTGTAGGAGCGGATAAATGCCTGGTCCTGCGCCGCAGAGGTCTCGATTTCAAACGCGTACGCCGCCCGGTCATAAGCTGAGCCCACCAGTTCGTACCAGTTTCCCCCCGGAGTCGCTCCGTCCGCCGAGTCAGGCGCGACCGCCTGCAGATGCTTGCGGCGGTATTGATCGCGCAGAAAACCGACCATCTTCGGATCTACGAACAGCGGAATATCTGCGGTCTGATCGACAGCGTAGAGGTAAGGAATCAGCGGAATTGCCACCCAATCGTAGTGACCGATTCCATCGTAACGGCTGATTACCGCGCCAAGCTCGCCCGGCGCGCAAGGGCGCAGTAAAACCGGAGTCTCTGCGCAAACTCCAGAGAGATAAACGGCGGCGTGTCCTGTGGCCGTGAAGAAGCCCAGCTTGCCGTAGGGCTCCTCGAGCAAAAGCGTAGCCGAGGCGTGGGCCATCGCTGCCGAGAACACCAGAATCGTGAACGATAGTCCGATCAAGTGTCGCGTTTGAGCTAAACCACGCATACTTGTCCCTACGGAAAAACCCTTAATTAAGAACCCCGTTTCAGTAGTTTAGTTGCTGCTAATCGGCGAGACCAGTTACGGAAGTCAGCTTGGCAACACTGGCCTAGGCTAATGTCCTTTATTTCTCGGACTTTGAGCGATGTTCATCATAGGAGCCATGTTAAATGCGCATGCCAGGTGATGTTCTGTGAAAAAGCTAATCTGATGAATTCAAGTTTTGAATCGCCCATGCCGCGCTCTGGGCGACTACATCGTCATCGTCCGTTGCCAGCTTCTTAAGTTGTGGAAGGAAGTTGCGGTCTCCGCTGTTGCCCATGGCGATGACGGCATTCCGGCGCAAGCCGGCGCGTTTTGCGCGCCGCAGTGGGGAGGTCTTAAACGTGCGGCGGAATTCCTCGGCGCTCATATCAGCCAGCCATTCGAGCGCGGGGTTCACCAGTTCTTCGCGCGGTTGAAATTCGGCTGCACTGGTTGCGGGCGCTTTCCGGTTCCACGGGCAAACATCCTGGCAAATGTCGCAGCCGAAAATATGCCGGCCCATCCCGGAGAGAAGGTCCTCATTCTTATTCTCAGGAATCGCACCGCGCTTTTCGATCGTGAGATAGGCGATGCACTTGTTGGAATCGAGCTGATACGGTGCAATGAACGCATCGGTCGGGCAGGCATCGATGCAGCGTGTGCAACTGCCACAGCGGTCTGGCGCGGGCAAGCCCGGCGTGAGATCAAGCGAAGTCAGGATTACGCCGAGAAACAACCATGAACCGGTCTTCTGATTGATGATGCAAGTGTTCTTGCCAATCCATCCGATTCCCGCATACTTAGCGGCCACGCGCTCGACGATGGGGCCAGTATCCACATAACAGCGAGTCACCAGATCGCCGTTCGCAACCGCACTTCTGAGCGCAGCTTCGACTCGCAAAAGACGCGGCATCACGGAATCGTGGTAGTCGTGCTGACCCCATGCGTACCGGGAAATCCATCCGCGTCGTCGATTCTCTGTGGAATGATTTCGCGCGTCGGTGGAATATGGGTGCGCTGTGTTGTAGTTGATCGCGCACACCACCACGCTTCGCGCCCACGGAGCAGAGTTGGCCAGAGACGCACGCTTCAACCTACCCTGCTCGTCGCGCGCTTCGAGATACTTCATCTCGCCGGCGTGCCCCTCGGCGATCCAGAGAGGAAAATATTCGAGTTCGGGCGAGTCTTCAACCGAAGCGATGCCCGCAAGTTCGAATCCCGCATCGGCAGCGGCTCGCATTATCACATTCGTAATTTCAGCTACACCATGCATGGATCCAGCAAAACCATACATCAAGCTCCTTGCGCCTTTCCTTCCGCAAAGGTGCCCGGAGGAGGTGGTTGATTGACCAGCATCCAAAACATTCCGATGTGCCGAATGGCCTCGCCGAACTGCTCGAAGTCAACCGGCTTTTGAACAAAAGCGTTCACTCCTAAGTTATACCCCGTGATCAGATCTTTTTGCTCTTTGGACGAAGTGAGAATCACCACGGGGATAGTTTTGGTTCGCTCGTCGGCGCGCATTGCCCGTAACACTTCGAGGCCATCGACTTTCGGAAGTTTCAGATCGAGCAGAATGAGTTTCGGAGGATGAGGAAACTTTCGCTGCTGGTATGCGCCGCGGCAGAAAAGGAAGTCCAGCGCCTCGGCTCCGTCTTCTACGACTTCGATATCGTTGGCGATTTTGTGTCGCCGCAATGCGCGAATCGTCAGCTCCACGTCTTCCGGGCTATCGTCCACCAACAGAATCTCAACTGCGTCCGGCATGCATCACCTCTTCATGAATGGTAGACTCTGACTTCCGGGCTGGGCGAATCTCCGGCGATCCCAAGGTAAAGAAGAATGTCGCTCCTTGATCCAGTTTCGCTTCCGCCCAAATTCGACCGCCGTGTTTGCCGATGATGCGCTGCACAATCGCGAGCCCCACTCCAGTTCCTTCAAAGTCGCGAGCTTTGTGCAAACGTTGAAAGACTCCGAAAAGCTTGTCCACGTATTGCATCTCGAAACCCGCGCCATTGTCCCGGACGAATACCACGCGCTCGCCACTCTGCATCATTTGTCCAACCTCAATCACCGCATGGTCGCGCTTGCCGGTGTACTTGACCGCATTCGAAATCAGGTTCACGAATACTTGCTTCATCAAGCCCGGATCGCATTCCACACTGAACAGCTCGCCGATGTGCCACTCGATCTCCCGTCCTGAAGAATCGAGCTCAAGATCCTTGAGCGCTTCGCGCAGCAGCAAATCCAGTGGCACGGTCTCGATTGATAATTCCTGCAGTCCGATTTTTGACAAACTCAGCAAGTCATCCACTAACCGTCCCATGCGCTGCGCACTTTCCGCGATTTTCTCAATACAGCGCAGGCCATCAGCGTTGATGTTAAGCCCGTGATCTTGCGTGAGGACGCCCGAATATCCCGCGATGTGCCGCAGGGGGGCCCGCAAATCGTGTGCCACCGAATATGCGAAACTCTCCAATTCAATATTAGTCTCCGACAATTCGGAGGTCCGCCGTTCCAGCTTCTCATTCGCATGCTTCAGGTTTTGCTCTGCGTGGTTGCGCCGGGTGGTCTCCGAGTGAATCACAAAACCCTTTACCAGAAGAATGAGGATAGCCAGAGTGTTCCCGTAAAAAATTACGGCCTTGATTTTTCGTGTGCTGGCTGCGGCCGTCGCCAACCTGCGGCTCAACAGGTGTGCCTCGGTGCGGCGCATCCCCGCGATCTGGGCGGCGATCAGTTCCATCCACAGTTCACCATCATTTTCCTGGGTCACAGCATCCGCTCCGGCCAGGAGCCCGCTGCGCGTGCGTACGTCAATGCCGGAACTTAGTTCGGCCAGCCGGGCTGTGATGAGCGGTTGCAGCCTCCCAATGGCTTCCCGCTCTTCGGGATTGTCCTTGATCAGATCCGGCAGCTCTTTCATGTCTTCGCGCACTTGATCCACTCCAGCCCGGTACAGTTGCAGGTGCCGATCCTGTCCGGTCAGCATATAGCCTCGTTGTCCGGTTTCCGCCTGGGTAATATCGATGCGAATCGTCTGCAGCTTCTCGACTACCAACAGAGTGTGAATCACCCACTGCCGATCCTTCTCGTTCCGCGCTTCGCTCCAGAACGAGAGCGCAGCAATGCCGACCAGAATTAATAGCGCACACACAACAATTGCTTTGCTGGTCAAGGTCATCGCATGTTCGAGAGGAAATCGTCCTTTGCTTCATCGGCTTCCGGTGTCGGTTCTTTAGTCGCTTCTCGGAGCTGCGAAAAATGTAGGCGGGAATTGCAAGGCGGTCTCATTCCGGAATCTGAAGTGAATACTTGGACGAGTTGATCTCCTGTGGCGTCGTCCCAAATTGGAACGTCATCTTCTTTTTTGCTCGCGAAATCATTCTCCGGCTCTTGCTCAGCGTTTAAGCTTTTCAGCACAGAGTCACGCAACCTTAAAGCTGCGCGTTCTCCGAATAAGTTTTCCAGGAGATAAGTCAATATGCCTCAAACCACGCACGCCCAGACTCCCACCATTCAAATCTCTGTCATTAACGAGAGCACCGTGCTGGCCGACGCGGATGTCACGCCGGTCGTAGCCGCGCTCCAGAAACAGGTCACCAACGACTTCCGCCCAATCTGGGGAACGGACGCCGAACTCACCATCGTTCCCAAAGCTACGCAACCGGCCACCGGAAGCTGGTGGCTCGTTCTGCTCGATGATTCTGACCAGGCAAACGCTCTCGGCTACCACGACCTTACCAGCGAAGGTCTGCCCATCGGCAAGGTGTTTGCCACCAGCGATCTGAAGGCCGGCACTTCGTGGACCGTAACCGCCAGCCACGAATTGTTGGAGATGCTGGGCGATCCCAATATCAACCTCACAGTATTCGTGCAAAACAGCAACACGGCGGGAATGCTCTACGCTTACGAGGTCTGCGACGCTTGCGAAGACGACAGCCTCGGCTACTCGATCGATAACATTCTCGTTTCTGATTTTGTTTACCCGGCGTGGTTCGAAGGTTTCCGAACGGAGGGTTCCACCCAATTCGACCGCGCGAACAAGATCCAGCTTCCGCTGCATTTGTTGGCGGGAGGCTACATCGGAATCTTTACGGTGAACTCGGGCAGTGGCTGGCAGCAACAGACTGCGGAGAAACATCCCACCAGTCTGCGCAACCGCGGGGCAGTCGGCACGCGCCGCGAGCGCCGGAGCATTCCTCACGAGTTGTGGGTGAACAGTCTGCCGCAACGAAAGATCGTAAGCAATGCGCAGAAATATCTCCAGCAGTTGCATACGATTCAGAGGCGGCGGGAAGCAGCCTGAAGAATCGCCTAAGTGCTCCTGGTCGTGGCCCCGCGCGGGAATGCGCGGGGCTTTTTATGGAACGCGCTTAAAAATCTATTGCAATCACCGCGCCTGCCGCATAGTTTCCTCAGTTGCGGGATCTCGGTATCGTGAGAGAATTATTTCTTCAGGGTGCGTTTGAAGCTGCCTTGTCCAGGAGACGGTAATCGACATTGCTACTGCAGGTGTTCTATTCATCGTTTTCATCGCTACTTTGATCCGGTCCACGTTCGGGTTTGGGGAGGCACTCGTAGCCGTTCCTCTTCTTGCCCTCTTCATTCCGCTTGAAGTTGCTGCTCCGCTCGCGGTGCTGGTCTCTATTACGATCGCCAGTATCGTTGTGGTGCAGGATTGGAAAAAGATTCACTTGCGTAGCACTGGCTGGCTGGTGCTGGCGACGCTTTTCGGAATTCCACTGGGCCTTCTGCTTCTCACGAGCAGTCATCAACGGGTTCTCAAAGCTGCGCTCGGATTGATTATCGTCGGGTTCGCAGTCTATTCCTTGATCGAACGTACAACGATGGGCCGCGCCCCGCTGGAATTAAAAGACGACAGTCGAGGATGGCTGTTGGCCTGTGGGTTCTGTGCCGGAGTCCTGGGCGGAGCCTACGGTATGAATGGCCCGCCCCTCGCCATTTACGGGGCCATGCGGCGCTGGTCCGCGCAACATTTCCGGGCAACTTTGCAAGGATATTTTCTGCCCGCCAGCATCATTGGCATGGCTGGTTACTGGCTTGCCGGACTGTGGGTTCACGCCGTAACGCATTATTATCTTCTCTCACTGCCGGCGACGATACTGGCCGTATTTCTGGGCAGAGCGATCAATCATCGTCTGCATGGAGATGCTTTTCTGAAATATATTTACTTGGGTTTGGCAGGGATTGGAGCGCTGTTAACGATTCGGGCAATTACGGGCAGGCTGTGAGAGCATCGGCGCTGAACAGGGTTCACGGCTCAGCGGGTATTACATCCCCAGTTTTTTTACTTCCTCGTTGTAGTACTTGCGGTAGAGAATGTCCCATTCCTGCGAGCCTTCGAGAATGGTGCGCTTCTGGCTTTCGATCTTCAGCCGGGCGGCCTGATCGATTCTCGCTTCCTGGTTGAGAAGGTCTTCGAGAATTTTGCGTGTTTCCTGCCGGATGGTGTTGGGATCTTCGATGAAATCAACTTCGTCCATGCTCTTGAGCGCGTCGGCAACGGCCCGCGCCAGCACATTTACTTTATCGCGGCTCAGTCTCACAGCACCGCCTTGTACTTGCGCACCAGTTCGCTCTTCACTTTGCGGAACATTTCCTGGTAGTTGGCGCCGGTTTTATTCATCTCTTCCGAATAGGCTTCGAGGATGACACGCACCTCGTCGTTGATGCGGTCTTCGAGGGTGAGTTCGTCGAGCAGAGCGGCGTGCACGCGCTCCGTGACTTTGGGGACGGCGGCGGTTTCGATAGCCTTACCGGCAATCAGTTTCTTGGTGACTTCGCGGGCCAGGTAGCCCACGTATTCCTTGGAAAGAAGCATGAGCGGATAGAATGTCCTGTATCAGCAGGGGTTTTTGTTTGCGAACCATAGAGTGTAACACGGCGTTCATGTGTGGCGTGCCGTTATCCCAACAGGATATCGCGCCCATCCATCAGAAAGAACACGAAGGAGCACTACGGTGTACTCGATGATTCGGAGCCCTTCGGGGAGCCTCGCGTCCTTAAGTGGTTTATGGATTCCGGGCACCACGCTGGGGTCGCTCCCGCTGGCACCTTGCCCTCCAAACAGCTTACAATGCTCTCGTAAGCGGAAATCTCGATGTCACCCACTCTAGAAGATTTGAGCGTCCTTAAAGATGACATGATTGCCTTCATCGAAGGCCATGGCATGAGCCGTTTCCACGGCTACGTGGACTATGACGAGGTGCAGTGCGTCATGTGGGAGATGGGCAACAATCCTGATGGCTGGAAGGATTTTGTCGAACTGGCCAAGAGTGCCGGCGCTCCGTTTCTCACCATGCATTCCTGGAAGCTGGATCGTGAAGAACTCGACGAGTTGGTGGAACGGCTGGCGCACTCTGAGTTCAGCGACGGAGACGACGTGGAAGATGCGCGTTGGCTGCGCGCGCACGTGGGCAAGGTGGGATTTTTGCAGCTCGGGTGGGCTTATCAGGGATCGATGTTTCTCTGCGAATCCAGCACCGAGTGGTACGAACGATACCAACGCCTCTTAGAAGTCTCCGAGGATTTCGGCGGCATTCCCATCGACGAACCGGATCAGGATGACGAGAGCTAGTCGTGCAAGGGAACGCACGCTGGCAACTGGCCGCGGATGATCCAACGCGAGTGCAGGCTCTGGCCACGAGCCTTCGCGACTTACCCTTCGTTTCTCACGCGCTGAATGGACGATCGTCGAATGGACGATCGTTAAACGGACAATCCAGCGCCAGTTCTCTTTATACGCTCGCAGGTCTGCTGCTGCGCCGCGGGTTGAGCGACGCTGAATCTGCGGCTCGTTTTCTTAGTCCCTCGCTCACTCATCTGCATCTTCCCGAGCAGATGATCGGACTTCGCGGCGCGGTTGATCGTATCGATGCCGCCATCGAACGCAAAGAGCCCATCCTGATCTATGGCGATTACGACGTCGATGGCACGATGGCCGTCATCATTCTGAAAACTGCCATTGAGCTTTGCGGCGGAACTGCCGATTTCCACGTCCCGCACCGCATTCTCGAAGGCTATGATATGCGCGATGATGTAATCGAACGCGCGGCCGCCGCGGGTATTCGCCTCATTATTAGCGTGGATATGGGCATCCGCGCTTTCGCGCCTGCCGAAACCGCGCATCGCCTCGGCGTCGACCTGATCGTCACCGACCATCATTTGCCGGGCCCCGATGGCGTTCCGAAGGCTCACGCGGTCGTAAATCCCAATCAATCGGGATGTGAGTATCCATACAAGCAGCTTTGTGGGGCAGGCGTTGCCTTTAAAGTTGCGCAGGGATTGATGCAGCGCCGCCTCGCAGAAAAAGATCAGACACGTTTGCTGCTGAGTTTTATGAAGGTTGTCGCGATTGCGACCATTGCCGACGCTGTGCCGCTGACCGGTGAGAACCGGGTTTTCGCGAGCCT
>JBAVGI010000155.1:0-3591 GCA_049684755.1 Candidatus Sulfotelmatobacter sp. | reverse complement strand
AGTCGGTGCGTCCGGCGCCGTAATCCCCGCCGGCCTCAGCATGGCATATTGCGTGAACACCTCGCTGTACACCTTGGTGACCAGATAGTCCTGGCCATCCGTATCGCTGCGCCACACCTGCCCGAGCTGAATGGAACTCACGGCCATAATAATTCTCTGAAGATGAAGGACTGAACCTCAAGACTACCGAGTGATGTTAAGCCCGTCAATCATTGCTCTGGTTACCGAGGTCTCTGCTAAGATGTTGCCCTCATGCCCCGCGGTCAAACCCCTCGCCAACCCGCCCGCACTGGCCGCCAGGATCGTGTGGCGCGGACGCCCCCGTCCGCGCAAGCAGCGCCAAGAAAATCGCGCGGAAGCAAAGCTAAAGGCGGAGGATCAAAAGCCCCTGTGGGGTCGGCAGCCGTCGAGAGCCCGCCCCGAACGAAGCCGAGGGGGCCAGGCAGCGCCAAAATTCCGCTAGCTACCAAACAAAAGAAGCAATCCTACAATCCCCTCGCTCCTGATCGCATCGCCGAAATCCTGCGCCGCCTCGACCAACTTTATCCGGCTGTCACCTGCGCCCTCACTCACAGCAGCGCCTGGGAACTCCTGGTCGCGACTATACTCTCCGCCCAGTCGACCGACGTAAACGTAAACCGCGTCACCCCCGAACTCTTTCGCAAATATCCCACCGTCGAAGCCTTCGCCGCGATCACTCCCGAACAACTCGAGCCCGATGTCCGCTCCACCGGCTTCTTCCGCAACAAATCAAAATCCGTCGTGGGCGCGGCCAAAAAAATCGTCTCCGACTTCGGTGGACAAGTTCCCCTAAATATGAAGGATCTTCTCACCCTCCCCGGCGTTGCCCGCAAGACCGCCAACGTCGTGCTTGGCTCGTGGTTTAAAATCGCCGAAGGCATCGTGGTCGACACTCACGTTCACCGCATCTCCCGCCGCCTCGAACTCACTACGAACGCAGACCCGCAAAAAATCGAGCAAGATCTCATGCGCATCATCCCGCGCGAAAAATGGATTCTCTTCGCCCACCAACTGATCTGGCACGGACGTAAACTGTGCATCGCCCGCAAACCCAAATGCGTCGACTGCCTCCTCGAAAATATCTGCCACGCCGCCGACAAAACCTGGAGCACAGTCGAGATGCACAAGAATGCGAAGGCCTAGCAAGTCTGCCATCTCCATCTGTGTTGTCATCCTGAGAGGGTGATAAAACTTTCGTATCTGATTGTTTTAATTGTAGATAACATGGCAATTTGTGGCTGTGTAGGAACTGTGCAGCCAAATTGTGTAAATTTCGACCAGTTTCGCTGCTACAAATCCTTCTTTCCCAAGTCTTTCCCAGCATTTCGGACTGTTTCATGCGCCCAAATCGTAATTGTTCTTATGGGAGTGCTGGCGCTTGTGATCTCCGGCTAGAGTTTCGTGTAACTGTTGGACGTACTGATTTTCATCGCTGAACACGCCAAACATTCGTGGCGGCCCAATCAGAAACTCATCCTCACACGCTGCACATTTCAGCATGCCCCACGTTGCGTGTTCGGGAGCGTTGACTTCGTGCTGGCCTTTCTTTATGGCAACCACGTGGAGGGAGCGGACTTGCTCTTTGTATCCCATGGGTTTTTTCTTTTCTGCCATACGACCCTCCACCCGGAAATTCTAACACCAGAGTAGAATGTGCCAAATAAATGGCAACCGTTCACAATCCGCTATTCGAGAAAGCGAAGAACGCGGCAGCTAAACTAAACCGTCGCAGACAAAGCGCCTCCGAAACGTCCAAGCAAATCGTGGCACGACGTGAAGCTTTCTTCGACAGGCTAGCGCTTATGAATGTGGGCGCTTTAACGTTCAGCGTAACGCTGGCGGGCCGTTTGGGGACCAACGCGCATTTTCCGAAGACGCTCTTCTTCGCGTGGGGTTTTCTGTTGATAGCTGCGGGCGCTTGCTTGTTGCGCAACCTTTCCCATCAGCATTATCAAATGGCTGACTCCGTGGCCAGCATGGCGGAAGCCGAAGTCGCCTACATTGATGTGGACCATGAAGTGATTGGTACAGGAAATGTGATGTACAGCGATTCGCCAGAGCTATTCGACCAGAATCGTGAAGTAACCCTGAATAGAGCCAATCGCGAGACCTGGAAGAAAACGCTCGACAGACAACAACGCACAGTCTCACGTAGCTGGAAGATCGTAACCGGCTCGGAATGGGCCTCCGGAATTGCGATGCTCTTGGGGTTTGGTTTTCTTATCGCCTTCGCACTGCGCAATCTGTAACCAAGCTAGTATTTACCCGGCAAGTCGCTCATCCCGTTCGTGACGGCCCGGCGCTTCAATGGCGGCCAATAGGCTGTTATATTCCTGCTCAAACTCCCAAGCCTTCTGGGCGCTTTCAATCACTGATTCGTCGGTCGTACCCGGCCCGGCTGCAAGCGAACGGTCATGGTATTCGTCTCTTCTTGCCTTAATCAGTGCAATTATCTGTTTGGAATCCATTCGTGGACTACCTGCTGCATCTGAGACCATCGCACGCACGCAAGTCAGTGCGGCTTCCATAAGCGCGGCCACTTGGTCAGCCTCCCTGCGTGAACCGATCTGGTTTCCCATACGATAATTTCGTGTTGCATCCAGTTTCTCGATTGCATCGCTCAGCGGCTTTGATTCGACGCTGCTTGGACATTTGCCATAGAGAATAGCCAATGCTGCGCGCAAATCGTCCACTTGCTTACAAATGGTCTGTGTCATAACCGGGGTTTCCGATTTGTTGAGAAGCGACCATTCCATGTCGGCAACTCTCACGACCTGTCTCAAGTGGTCGTTGAATTCGGTAATCGTGTCGCCTTTTGTTTGGGCTGCGATAGCTCCTACTTGTGAGCCAACGTTCAAGTTGGCAACGTTGCTGTCACGAATATGGATGGCAGAGGGATTCGCCCTTCGCGATTCTTCTTCCGCCTCTTTCTTTTCGAGCGCGGCCATTGCGGGCTTGAAAAAATGATGAGGGCTTGGAAAGTTTTCGATGTACCAACGCAGCTTTGTTTTAGATTCGTTTTCAAAATCCGGCATGTCATCCATCTGGTTAACCACCTGCGGCGCTGGGAATCAGATACCTAAATGACCCTTGATGCATGGCCCAATTTTATCCCACAAGGTCACTAGGTTGTTGGCGGCAGATATAGCCGTGGGAATCCACGCTACCAATGCTTTTAGAGTTCCCTTTGATCGTTCCTCAGGTTTCTTGGCGGCCTGCTCTGCGATAGTCGAGACAGCCTCCACAACTTCCTGCTTATTGGCATGCGGAAGGGTTGCCGCCACAACTGCCTGTGTAAACTCTTCCAGCGCGCGTGCAAATTCCTTTCGCGATTCATCGCCCTTTGAAATGACCTGCAACGCGGCGTTGATGGTCCCGATTTGCGAACCCATATTCAAGTTGGCAACATTGCTATCTTGGATGTGAATCATGGGCCGATTACCTCGTAAGTCTTCATCAAAACCCGGAAACGGGCGAATATCACAACCGGAAACCCTCAGAACTTCTTGGGTCTTATCCAGTAAAACCTCGTGGTCGAATTCGCCCTGTTGAGTAGGAGTATCTGAAACA
>JBAVGI010000154.1:0-11852 GCA_049684755.1 Candidatus Sulfotelmatobacter sp. | reverse complement strand
AGCAAGAGCACTCCAATCACCAGTATTCCCAATCCATTGTCAGGCGGGAGCTGTGGCGCGACTTCGGGCTATGCCTGCTTAAATTCGAGTCTTCTCGGTGTCTCTGGCGCCACCACCACCCCATTGCAGTTCGTGTCGCTTCCGAATAAGGCGATCTGGCCCTACATGCAACAGTGGCATGTCGACGTGCAGCACGATATTGGTAAGAGCACCATCGCCACCGCTTCGTACGTGGGCAGTGCGGGCGTGCATCTTACCAGATCTTATGAATACAACCAGATGTATCCTGTGACCCCCGGCCAAAATCCTTATGCCCCAGGCCAAGTCATAAGCGCCTCGGACTGCGCCAATATCGGTAACGGCGTCGATACAGTCGATGCATATGGCGTTCCGACGAATGCTGTAACCTCCTACGGTACAAAGGTTCCTTATGTTGCCGGAAAGAACGGCGGACCGCCGTCGGGCGCGGCAACCAACTTGTTCGTAGCGTGCGGCAACAACTCTAGTTTTTTCCGTCCGTATGCCGGTATCGGCAGCATCCAGCGCAAGGACCAAACTGGATCTTCAAACTACAATGCCTTGGAACTCTCGTTGCGTCATGCCATCGGCGGCCTGGAATTGAACGTTGCCTATACTTACAGCCATTCGATTGACGATTCTTCCGACTACAACGACACGGGATTCGTAAACTCCTACAACCTCAACGCGTATCGCACCAGCTCTAACTTCGATCAGCGGCATAACTTCACAATCGCCTATGTCTACGATCTCCCGTTCTTCAAAGGAAAGGGATTGACGCATACGTTTTTGGGAGGCTGGCAATGGTCTGGGATCACCTTAATTCAGAGTGGATCCCCGTTCAGTGTTTACAACGAGGGTTATCTTGCCACTGCCGATAATGCCGGCGTGGGCAACGGATTTTCCACTGCCGGCTCGTATCCCGACTTGGTTGGTAATCCGAAGGCGGGAGTTTCGCGCAGCCCGTTGGCAGGCCCACTCGCGGGGTTTGGTCCTCTTCTCTACAATCCGGACGCCTTCGTGCTGCCGACCGGACTCACTTTCGGTGATGCCGGAAGAAACATTCTGCGCAATCCCTGGCGCACGAACTTCGACATGGCATTGATCAAACATTTTCCGGTGACTGAAGGCACGTATTTCGAATTTCGTGCGGAAGCCTTTAATGTATTCAATCACGTCGAATACACCTGGCTAGGCGGCGATGCTGGATCAGCCGCGGATAATTCTGGCCGGGGAACAGATGCGAATGAAATAGCTTGCTACGGCGGTGCCAAAAACTCGGCTGGAGATCCCACTTGCGGAGGCAGCAGCTACCTGCGTTCGGCCGGCACACACCTGCCGCGCATTATGCAACTCGCGCTGAAGTTCATTTTCTAACTTCTGCGGCGGACACCAACGCAATCCCAGTTAGGCGAAGCTGGGATTGCTAGCCCACGTGTACCTGTTGCGGCGCCGCCACAGCCTCCAGAGCGTGCTCGAGGTCGGCGATCAGATCCTGGGCATTCTCGATACCCACCGAGAGACGGATCATCTGCTCAGTTACTCCCATCTTGGCGCGGTCGGCGGCGGGAATCATCGCGTGCGAAGTTAACACGGGAATCGACACCAGAGACTCCACTCCGCCCAGGCTTGGCGCCAGCGTAAACAAGCTCATGGCCTCGCTCACCCGGCGCGAGTCCTCGCCGGTACCTTCGACTTCAAAGCTAACCATGCCGCCTCCACCGCTCATCTGCGCGCGTGCCAAAGCATATTGCGGATGTTGTTCGAGAAACGGATAATTCACGCTCCGAACTTTGGCATGGTCGGCCAAAAACTCTGCCACCCGTTGTGCATTCTCGTTCTGCCGCGCCACACGCACCGCCAGTGTCTTCAGTCCGCGCACCAGCATCCACGAGGCATGCGGGTCCATGCAATTCCCCAGCGTCGTGCGGGTCTCCCAAATCTTTTCCATTAGTTCGTGCCGGCCGGCTACGACACCACAAATCAAGTCGGTATGACCAGCTAGATATTTCGTACCGGAATGCATCACCAGGTCGATGCCAAACTCTGCCGGATGTTGATTGATCGGAGTTCCGAACGTGGCATCAACCATACTGATCAGCTTATGTTGCCTGGCCAGTGAGGCAGCTTTTTTAAAATCGACGATGCGCAACGTCGGATTGGTCGGCGACTCCAGATAAAGCAACTTTGTTGTAGGACGAATCGCCCGTGCGTGCTGTTCATAATCGATCGTGTCGACAAAAGTCGTCTCAATGCCCATCTTCGGCAGCCATTGCGAAAGAAACTTGTTTACGCCGCCATAGATGTCGCGTTGCGCCACGACATGGTCGCCGCTCTTGAGCAACGCCATCAGCGTAGTTGTGACCGCACCCATCCCCGAGGCGAACGTAAGAGCCGCGTCTACGCCTTCCAGTGCGGCGATTGTTTTCTCTGCAACCGTGTTTGTCGGATTCCCGTAGCGAGTATAAAAGTGGTCGGTGTGCGTAGCTTGCAACTGTTCGTCGTTATCGGTAACTTCAAATGTGGATGTCTGGAAAATCGGCGTGGCCAGCGGTCCGTTTTTCTTGTTTAGATCAGCAACGCCGCGCACGGCCTTCGTCTCGGAGTGGTGCTTGCCCTGTTTCATGAGTTCCTCGCTTCTTCAGATTAATTGCAGCAGAGATGTCCAGCAAGTGAAGCGTTCTTCTGTGAACCATTTATAATTCCGAATTCATGAATCTCGGCCTGAAAGATCGTGTCGCCGTCGTCGCGGCATCCAGTCAGGGAATCGGTCGCGCTACAGCGGAAGCCTTCGCCGCGGAAGGTTGCAGGGTCGCCATGTGCGCCCGAAATCAGCAAACCCTTCAGGATGCAGCGGAGAAGATCAGAAGGCGATACAACGCTGAGGTTCTTGCCCAAGCCTTCGACGTAACCGACGCCCCAGCGGTTCAGCGTTTTGTTGCCGATGTAGCCACAAAATTCGGTGGCGTCGATATTTGCGTAACCAACGCGGGAGGGCCTCCCGCCAAAGGATTTCTTGCCGCCACTCTCGACGAATGGCAACACGCGATTGATATGAACTTTCTCAGCACCGTTTATTTTGCCCGCGAAGTAATCCCGCACATGCAGCGCGAGCGCTGGGGCCGCATCATCACCCTGACTTCGATTACAACGAAGCAGCCAGTCACCGATCTGGTGCTGTCGAATGCCGTGCGCGCGGCCGTTGTAGGTCTGGTAAAAAGCTTGGCGAATGAGTTCGGCAAGGACGGAATACTTGTCAACAATGTTGGTCCCGGCTTCACCGCGACGGATCGCCTGAAAGAGTTGGCCGCGGCACGGTCTTCCGCGTCCGGAAAAAGCGAGCAGGAAATTTTCGATGGCTGGGCTGCCGATGCCCCGCTCAAACGCTTAGGCGAGCCGCGTGAGGTTGCCGAGACTATTGTTTGGTTAGCCTCAGACGCAGCTTCGTACATCACAGGCCAAACCATTCTGGTCGATGGCGGTATGTATAAAGGTTTATAACTTTCTCAGGTTAGTGGAGAGTGCATGCGTTCGATAGCATCCCGGATGTCAGTCATGAGCGGCGAAGGCGCGCTCTCGGTCTTTGCTCACGCCAGGGAACTGGAAAGCCAGGGCCGCTCAATCATTCATCTCGAATTGGGTGAGCCAGATTTTCATCCGGGTGCCTCGGTCGTCGAGTCTGCGGCAAAAGCTCTCGCGGCTGGCAAGGACCGTTATTGCGCCGTCGCAGGAGTGCCCGCTCTGCGTGAAGAAATCGCGGCGTATTTGCAACGCACACGCAATATCAGCGTTTCCGGCGCGGACATTGTGATCACGCCCGGCTGCAAGGCCGCGCTGTTTTTTGCCATGATGTCATTGCTCGAGTCGGGCGACGAAGTTCTTTATCCCGATCCTGGCTTTCCCGGATATCCCTCAATCACACTGGGTCTTGGCGCAGTCCCTGTGCCCTTCGAGCTTTCGCCGCGCAATCACTTTCAGCCTGACTTGACCGAGATCGCTTCGAAGATTACTCGCCGCACCCGCATGTTGATTACGAACTCTCCTGGCAATCCCACCGGAACCGTATATATGGATGCAGTGCAGCGAGGACTAGCGGATCTTGCGGTGAAGCACGACCTTTGGGTGCTCTCGGATGAAATCTACGCGCGCATCAGTTACGGCGATGAATATCTGTCGATGCTGCGTTATCCCGGGATGAAGGAACGCACGGTGATCATTGATGGTTTTTCGAAAAGCTTTGCCATGACCGGATGGCGCCTGGGCTACGCGGTCGCGCCCCCAGAGGTGGCAGCCGCATTAGCGATGATGGCCATTAACAGCTATACCTGTGTGGCCGAATTCACCCAGTACGCCGCCATCGATGCGCTGCGCGATCGCGAAGGCAACACTCAGAGAATGGTTGCAGAGTTTGCCCGGCGGCGAACGCAGTTTGTGGACGACCTGAATAAAGTGCCGGGCTTCCGTTGCGAAGCTCCCGAGGGCGCGTTCTACGCCTGGGTCGACATTCGCGGGACTGGTTCCAGCGCCGAAGAGGTCTGTCGCATTTTATTGGATGACGCCGGAGTCGCCGCCATTCCCGGAGCCGCCTTTGGCCCGTCCGGCAAGCATTTCGTGCGATTCTCATTCGCCTCGTCAGTCGAAAATCTGAAGGAGGCCGCGGCTCGCATTATGAAAGTGTCGATCGCATGGCAAGGAAGCCTGGTAGCAAGGTAGCCGAAGGCACCGGGGATCCTCGATGGGCCAGAAATACAGGTTTGATCAAACCGCCGGCTTTGGTTTTTGGGTGGCGCAGCGCTTCAGCGCTGCGATGAATTGCTGTAATGAATAAGGGCTTCAGCCCCAGAGGGAAATATGAAATTGGCATCTCGCCTCTTGCCCGGTTTCCTGCTCTGCATCACAGCTTTCCCGGCAGTTCTTTCCCACGCTCAGGCCCGTCCTCTTCCTGGCCCCGATGTCCAGCAGATCTACCAGCGTCTGCTGCCACAAATCGACAAAATTCCGGCCTTCGATCATCACGCGCATCCCGGATTTTCCGATGATCCCGATGTCGACGCCATGGCCGCGCCTCCCGACTTCAGTGAAGCTGTACGCACTCGCGACGATAATCCCGAACTGATCGCCGCCGCCAAAGCTTTGTTCGGATACCCCTATGCCGATCTTTCGCCGGAACACGCCAAGTGGCTGGTCGCGAAAAAAGTCGAACTTAAAAAACAATATCCCGGTACTGCCTACTTCGACATGATCCTCGACAAGATCAACACCGAAAGCTCTGCCGCCAACCGTGCCATGATGCCGGACTATCTCGATGCGAAGCGCTTTCCCTGGGTCTTCTTCGTTGACTCTTTTATGTGGCCGTTCAACAACCAGCGCGAGACCGCGCGCAATGCTGATGAAGAGGTCTACATCCCCCTGCAGGAGAAAATGCTTCATCGCTGGATGCAGCAGGAAAATGTTACGAAACTCCCCGCCGATTTCGATGGCTATTTGAAGTTCATCACCCAGGTATTGGAAGACAACCGGAACAAAGGCGGCATCGCCATGAAGTTTGAAGTGGCTTATTTCCGCCCCACAACCTTCGGCGACCCCACGCGCGAGCAGGCTGCAGACCTGTATTATCGCTACGTTACAGGCGGCATTCCCAGCGAGAAGGATTACCGCACATTTCAGGATTACATTTTCCGCTACCTCATTCTGGAAGGTGGCCGCTTGCATCTTCCCGTACACATTCACTCCGCGGTGGGCATCGGCGACTACTTTAATCTGTCGCAGAGCAACATCATGAATTTCGAAAGCGTGCTGCGCGATCCCCGCTACCGCAACTCAACCTTCGTCATGCTCCACGGCGGATATCCGCTCGAGCGCGAGGCCATCTGGCTCGCCGCGATGAAGAATGTTTATTTCGATTCCTCGTTCGAGGAGCTTGCGCAATATCCATCCGCTTTCAAAGACGTTCTCAAGATGTGGCTGGAAACTTTCCCCGATAAGATCACCTTCGGCACGGACGCCTTCCCTTACAATGAAGTCCTGGGTGCGGAAGAGAGTTACTGGCTGGGCGCGAAATCAGCGCGCACGGCATTGGCTGCCGCTCTCGCGGAAATGATCTCGGAAAACGAAATCAGTGAAGACCGAGCCTTGGAGCTGGCCCACGATTATCTGCACGATACTGCGGTAAAGTTGTACGGTGGCAGGGTTCACTAATCATGGCAAAAAAAATAAAAACCAGCCGGTCGAGCAAGAAGACATCCGGCAAAGAAGTCAAAGCAAGAAAACAGACTGCAACGCCGCATTCTCGCGCGCAACGCTCCGTAACTAAACATGCGGCCGCTAAAGCGCCTCTGCAGTACGTTCCGTGGCACACCATCCCGCTGGAAGAATTAAATCCGCTTCTGCAGCGCCAATTCGTGGTCGGCCAGGAAATTATGGTAGCGCGCGTCCTGCTGAAAAAGGGATGCATCGTCCCCGAGCACAGCCATCACAACGAGCAAGTGACGTACATACTAGATGGTGCGCTGAAATTCTGGATCGATGGCCGGGAGATTGTCGTCCATGCCGGCGAGGTTTTATGTATCCCGGCGAACATGCCGCACAGGGCCGAAGCGTTGGAAGACACGGTCGATCTCGACGTTTTCAATCCTCCGCGCGCGGATTGGATCAACCGAACCGATCAATACCTGCGCGGCGAGAAATAGCCATTCACTCCATGCCGTCCTCTGCTACGCCTGGCCGGAAGTCTGAGAAGCAAGGTTCTCCACTGAGCCAGCGCACGGGTACGTTTGTCTTCCGCTGCATTGGCTGTGGTGCACTTACCACGGACGCCGCTCAGCATTTTCGCTGCTCGCATTGCGATAACTTGCTGGAGGTCACCGACCCATCCTGGAAGTCGCTCGGCTTGAACGCTAGCGTTTTAAAAACCACCTGGCGCGAACGCCGTTGCTCGAACTCACCGCTCGACCTCAGTGGTGTTTGGCGGTTCCGCGAACTTCTGCCGACGCCCGAATCTGCCGAGCAAGTAATTTCTTTGCACGAAGGAAATACGCCGCTCTACGAACTCCCGCAAGCCTCCCGCCGCACCGGCATTTCACGGCTCTACGGCAAACATCAGGGACTGAATCCGACCGGCTCGTTCAAAGATGCGGGCATGACCGTTGCCGCCACGTTCGCTCGTGAAGCCGGATATCGTTGGGTGGCCTGCGCTTCCACGGGAAACACATCAGCATCGATGGCGGCCTACGCCGCTCGGGGCGGCATGCGCAGCCTCGTACTTGTGCCTGACGGGAAAATATCCTGGAGCAAACTATCACAGGCTCTGGACTATGGCGCCCTTACCTGCCAACTCCGAACGGATTTCGACGGCTGCCTGCGCCTGCTTCAGGAACTTGTGCAGCGCGCCCCGGTGTATCAACTCAATTCTATTAATCCATTTCGGCTGGAAGGCCAGAAAACACTTGCCATCGAACTTCTGGAGCAACTTGATTGGAATCTCCCCGATCACATCATCGTGCCCGGAGGAAATCTCGGCAATAGTTCGGCGATTGGCAAGGCGCTGCTGGAAATGCTCGACCTCGGATTGATCCCGCGTCTTCCGAAATTGTCCGTAATCCAAGCTGAAGGAGCGAACGCCCTGGTTCGCACTTTGCGTGAAGCTGGGGGCAAGCGGCTTGTGAGTGTGCAGCCCGAAACCCGCGCCACCGCCATCCGTATTGGCAATCCTGCTTCGTGGGAAAAGGCGGTTAAAGTGATTCAAGCCACCGGCGGCGCTTGCGAACAAGTGAGTGAGGCGGAGATCGCAATAGCGAAAGCTGAAATCGGCGCCGAGGGAATTGGCTGTGAGCCCGCTTCCGCCGTCACGCTTGCCGGTCTGAAGAAATTCCTGAAGCAGGGCTTCGTAAAAGCAGAAGAAACCGTAATCCTGGTGCTCACTGGGAACCTGCTCAAAGATCCCGACTTCACCATGGAGTTCCATCGTGGCGAGCTTTTTCCCGACGGCACAAACAAACGCGATGACGTTCTGTTGAACTCACTGCGGCACCCTCCGGTTGTGCTCGATGCCAATCTGGACGCGATTCTCCAGACTCTGGACAGAGACGAAAAATCTGATCCTGCGCACGCCAATGTCTAAGAAGAAAAAGAAGTCACCTGCAATGCCGCTGCACCTAGCTCTCCCGGCGACCTCAGCCAATCTCGGTCCAGCCTTTGACGCAGCCGCCCTCGCGATCGATTTATACATCACCATCGATGCCCGGCCCGCCACCAATTTTTCGATTCGCGCCACAGGCAGGGATCTGGAAATCTGCAATAGTTTAGAGAATCACCTTATTCTTACTACCTACCGCGAGATTCTTCAGGCGCGAAGTAAAGCGATTATTCCGCTGTCTCTGCGCATTCGAAACGATATTCCGATCGGCAAAGGCTGTGGTTCATCCGCGGCGGCGCGCCTGGCTGGCATTGCACTGGCAAATCATTTCGGACGTTTGCGCTGGACCGATGCGCAAATTATCGGCGAGGCCTCCCGCCGCGAACACCATCCCGATAATGCCTCAGCTTGCTGGATGGGCGGACTCACCGTGGCGCGCATGTCGGGAGAAGCGGAAGCTGAAGTGGTGAGCATCAAGCCGAAAGGGAACTGGCCGCTGTTGCTTGCGCTTCCCGAGCAGGTGCTTTCTACCGAGGAAGCTCGCCGCGTTCTCCCGGCGCAGTATTCCCGCGCCGACGCCGTGATCAATATTCAAAACTCGATGATGTTGCTGGCCGCCTTTATGCAGGGTCAGCACGCGCTGCTGGCAGCTGCGCTGGATGATCGCATGCACCAACCTTACCGTTCCGCACTCTGTCCTTTGCTGCCATGCCTGCAGGGATTGCGGGGGAATCCTGGAATTCTCGGCGCCGTCCTCAGCGGGGCTGGTCCGTCAGTGGTTGTCTTTCTCGATCCCCGCACTTCAATTCAGAAAACTAGAAAAATTATTTCCGCTCACCTTGCCGCACAGGGAATGCGCGCCGAGTTGCTTCTCACCTCGATTGCGTCGCGCGGAGCGCACACATAAATCCGCCGAATCGTCTGATTGGAAATGAACTAGTGATTTCCTCAAACAGAAACTTTCCTCACCCGCACGTGTTAATTTCAACCATAGGGTCGCCGCTTCAGAAGAGCTTAGTAACTATTTGGGGTGTGCAGGATGAAGCCGAAAATGCATCACCACGTCCAGCCACGTGAGGGCGAGCCGCTGCGGAATGAGCAGGCCTCGGAAGAGATCCAGAAGTTTCTTCGAGCCCTCGACTCCTATCCTGACCGTGTGGCCAAAGAACCTAGCCTTAGTTTCCAGCGACATTTATCCAGTCTCTTCAAGACCCCCCGCCAAAAAAACGACGAGCCCCGGCGCCACTAACCAGCAGTCAGAGTTTTTCTATCGGCTCGCCGGAGGCACGATCCCGTTCATGCGCAGATATTCCACCATTTGCCCGTAGTGGTCGAATCCGTGAGCAGTCACGCTGGTTGCCACTCCCAGTCGCGTCACTGGTCGCTCTCCGAACGGGCTCTTCAGTGGCTCGACCAGATTTTTTTCGTTGATGGTCTGAATCGCCTTGTGAACATAAGCAAACGAATCCTTCAAGTAGCCCAGGATCTCCGCCTTGGTCTTGATCGACGCTGGCCCCGATTCATCGCCTACATCTACGGGAACCTTTTCACTTAGTATTGCCGCTCCAAAAATATAATTCACCGCCGCCACGTGCTTCACCTGCTCGCCGAATGTGCGAACGCCTTTAAATTCGCCGTTGCTGGGCGCGAATCCGAATTTGTCCTCGGGCATCGCTTCGGCCGCGGGAACAAACTCATGTTCCATATTCATGACCGCCCGGTCGAGCACTTCAGTGACCGTCCTATGCTCCTCATTCTTCTTGTTGGCCTGCGCTGAAGCTAGCCCCGCCAACAGCAGCACGCAAAATGCAACACTCCCAAGCTTCCTATTCATAAATAATTCCTCCTTTTTGAACTGCCCTGTGTACCCTCTATATCCCCAGGCGTTAGAGATTCCTCTCTAAAGATTTCACGGCTCTGAAAGGCCATTCCGCGCCGCGCCACGCCCGAACCATATAAATCGCGAGCCCGGCGAGCAATATTACTACCGCATACCGTATTTCTTTTTGCCAGTTTGCCCGATTGAACAAGATGAACAGAAACCCCGCAATCGCGGCCAACGCCGGCACCGGATAGAGCCACATGCGAAATGGGCGCGGGAAGTCCGGACGCGTCACTCGAAACACGATCACTCCAACCGCCTGTACCAAAAATTGCAAAATCAGGCGAATGACCACGAGCGCCGCAATCGCGTCCCGCAGCCGCAGAAAGCAGAACGCTGCCGCCGCCACTCCCAGAGCCAGCAGTGAGACATAGGGGAAGCGGTATACCGGATGCACTTTGGCAAATGCCTTGAAATAATTTCCGTCCAGGGCCGCCGCATACGGAACCCGCGAATAACCCAGCATCAACGAAAAGACCGACGCGAATGCAGTCACGATGACCAGCCCCGTCACCAGCCGCGCCGCCCACGGCCCATAAATCCGCTGCATAAACAATGACACAACGTACAACCCATTGTTGTTATGCCCCGCCTGCAGCATCTCCCGCCACGGAACCACTGCCAGAATGCACAAATTCATCGCTAGGTATAGACAGGCCACCAGCAAAATGGAAAGCAGCAAAGCTCGCGGAATATTCCGTGTCGGATCCTTTATTTCGTCGCCCAGGTAGCAGACGTTGTAGTAGCCCCAGTAATCGTAAGTGGCCACAAGCATGGCTCCGCCCAGCCCGGTAAAGAATCCATGAGAGAGCGTGAATGCGCCGGGAGGAAAATCAAACGCGCGGGCGGCGTTGAAATGAGTCAAACCGGCGAAGATGATCCATCCAATAGTTCCCATCACTCCAATCCAAAGTATGTTCGAAAGGCGCCCGATCACCGTGATACGCCGATAGAGCAGCAAGACTGTGAGGAAGCAGATGATGACTGCGACGGCGGTACCCTGCGTCACAATCCAGCTGACCTGCAAAGGGCCCGCCCATGGAATGGACACAGACGCAGTGTGCGCGGCGTAAACCGTTTCCAGGCTGGGCCAGTAGTAAGCGGCGTAACCGGCGAGTCCGATGCATCCAGTCGCAATGGAAAGCGGCGCGCTGAACGAAAGTTGCCAGATAAACAAGAATGAAATCAGCCGTCCCCATTTGCGCGGACCATAAATCTCGTTCAGGTACCGATATGGTCCACCTGATCCCGGCATTGCCGCGCCCAGCTCCGCCGAGACCAGTCCATCACACACGGCTAACAGCGCGCCCGCAATCCATCCCAGCATGGCCTGCGGGCCGCCCATGGCGCTCAACACCAACGGCATGGTAATGAACGGCCCCACGCCGATCATGTCGATCATGTTGAGCGCAGTCGCGCTTCCCAACCCCATGCCGCGGATCAGGCCATGCGAATCCGAATTGCTTTGCGGGGGCGCGCGCATTTCTTGTAAGGCGAGTTTCCGGCGTTACGGATGAAGCAAGACTCTTCCGCTTATCTTTCGCTGTTCAAATGCCACATGCGCCTGGGCAGCTTCCGCAAGCGGATACGTCCGATCAATCCGAATGGAAAGTTTACCCTGCCTTACCCAATCAACGAAGTGTTCAAGATAACGAGGATATTCTCTAAAATAGGGACTACCATTTGTGCGGGTCAAGAACAGCGATCCTTTTTCCTGCAGTTTCATAAGATCAAACGGTGGCACGTAACCACTGGATTGACCGTAGATCACAAGATATCCGCCGGGAGCCAGACTGTCGAGGCTTGCCTCAAACATGT
>JBAVGI010000153.1:0-4873 GCA_049684755.1 Candidatus Sulfotelmatobacter sp. | reverse complement strand
CCCGCCCGCTGCATTCTCGATCACTTTCACTCGCTGGAACTCTTTCTGACTCATCGTCACCATCCTGTGAGAGTGACAAAGTCTCGTTGCAGTTATGGGGTGACATTATCTTGGAGCAGCTACAGCCATGTGGCGCTAAACTTGACAAACTCGGCCCGCAAGCCTAACATAAAAATATACTTATTGGCTCTTCCCAATCCTGCAATTTAACGGGAATGAGTCAGCCCTCTTAGCCTGCGTACAGTGAAACCAATTGAGGGAACTGCGCTTGGTCGCGGTTAAAGCATGTGTACCTCGTCCAGATCGTGTGTTTCTGCAGCCGTCCTGAACCAAAAGGGAGCCCATGAAGAATACGAAGTTTCTCGTGAAAGTGAATCGCGGTGGTGCGCGTGCCGCGGAATACGTCCTGCGAATTGACCGCACTCCCATTCAGACCACAACCAACAAGAAGCTGGCTCTGGCCATGGGAAGGTTCACGGCGGAAGATGCCGTGAAACTGATGCAGAATTCGCGCTGCACACCGGAATTGATATCGATTCTGGCCTGACGCGCGCAGCTTTTTTTTCGCCGACATCGATTAGCGCTGTTATCGATCCATGCCCGTCCCGGACTAGCTCCGGGCGTGGCTCTGGCTGTTAGGCTTGGACCCGCTCAGGGCGAAGAAGAGGATATACAGATAGCAGACTACCGGCAGAAAGAACGCATGGTGAATGCCGATCTTATCGGCGATCGCCCCTTGCGCCAGCGGGATCAGCGCTCCGCCCACAATCGCCATAATCATGATTCCTGATCCATCTCCCGTCAGCGGCCCCAGTTCCGCCACCCCCAGAGTGAAAATACTGGGGAACATGATGGAATTGAAGAACCCGACCAGAATGATGCTCCACATGGCGAAGTGCCCGGTGCTCAGCATGGAAATTGCTACGAGTGCACTTGTGGAGACTGCGCAGACTCCCAGCAATACTCCCGTATTTGCAGTGGCCGTGCCTCCGCGCAACATCGCCATTAGGGCGATCGTTGCTGCCGCGATCGCAACCAGAGTGAACAACGGACGCCCTGCAACCACTAGCCATGCCAGCCACGTTAGATTCGGTACTCCCGGCTGATATCCCGGCGGCATGTGCGATTCGATCGGATAGGAGAGCAAAATCAATGCGATGCTGATGGCTGTTACCAGGCCCATGTATTTAGCCTTCGCGCCTCCGAGGAAATTCGAACCAATGAATCGTCCTAGCATCGCTCCGCCCCAGTAGAACGCGACGAAACTGGCTGCAACCTTCTCCGTAAGGCCGCCAATCTCTGGCTGGCTGAAATAGTTCACCAGAAAACTCCCGATGGCCACTTCGGCGCCCACATAAACGAAGATCCCGATCGCGCCGAAAATCAAATTCGGATGCCTCCAGATCGAATCGTTCACTTTTTCCCCGACCTTGTGTTGCGCCTGGGGAATTTTGGGCAACTTGAAGCTGCCGATCGCGACCGCCAGAACTACGAGAGCGATGCCCAGCCCAACGTAGGGCGCCTTGACTGTCGCCGCTTCATGGAGGCGATACGCCTGCAGCGCACCCGGAGCCATCGCGCGAATTTCCTGCATGCTCTTCGGCGCTGTGCTCAGAATGAGAATCCCGCCAAAGAAAGGCGCCAGAAATGTGCCTAGTGAATTAAACGCTTGTGTCAGATTGAGTCGGCTCGACGCCGTTTGTGGTCTGCCCAAAACGGTCACATAGGGATTGGCTGCCACCTGCAGACAGGTGATTCCGGCTGCCAGGACAATCAACGCAACCAAAAAAAGTGGGAACGATGGGACGCTTGCGGCGGGCACGAATAGGAAAGCGCCCACTCCCATGGTAAGCAGACCTGCGACCATCGAACGCTGATAACCCATCCAATCGATAACCTTGGCCGAAGGGATGGAGAAAAGAAAATATGCGCCAAAAAAAGCAAACTGAATCAGCATGACCTCGGCATAATTGAGGTCGAAAATTGGTTTCAGGTGAGGGACAAGAATATCGTTAAGGCAAGTCAGAAAACCCCACATGAAAAACAGCGTGGTCACCACCGCCAGCGGCCCAGTATAGGAAGACGATGAATCAGGAGAAACTGTGGTGGACTGGCTCGGGGTGGCGATAGACATAGTTATGGTTTCCGTTGGGCATCATACACCGGAAGGCAGGCTGCGGGAAAAGTGCCCGGATCCAGAAGCGCCGCACTCCTCGGCGTTCTCCGCGGGGGTTCTCGGCGATTCTCGGCGGTTTAAGCTTTTGACGGAATCCTAATCGCCTGCCGCTGAAAGCTGCAGCTTCACCAGCCAGTTCGCCGGCTCGGGAAGAATCGCGAATGTGGGAAGCTTCCCACGCACCATGGCGACTTCATCGCACTTATGAAATCTGGGGCACACGTGGCAATCCTTGTAAATTTTGTCGGGAAGGTCTTCCCGCTGCGCCATCTGGAAACCCTGGCGTGCAAAGAATTCCGGAGCCCGCGTAAACAGGCAGATGCAATCCACTCGATGCCGCTTGGCTTCGGCCATCAACGCCTTCATCAGCTTGCTGCCTCCGCCCTTGCCCTGGGTACGAGGCGCAACCGTGATAGAGCGAATCTCCGCTAGATGCGTGCCATATAGATGAAGCGCACCGCATCCAATGATGCGGCCGTCTTCCTCCAGCACTACAAAATCTCTTACGTTTTCGCAAATCTCTGCCAGCGTCCGCGGCAATAAGGTTCCATCGCCCGAATAGCTGGCAATCAGATCGTGAATCTGCTTGGCATCCGGCAAAATAGCCTTACGCGTGCGCATGGAGATTGACCTCCTCGCGCAAGGATTCGATCTTCTTTCTGGCCGCTGCCAGCCCCTGCCGCACCCGCACGGGCGCAGTCCCGCCAACAACATCATGCATCGCCAGCACCGCCGCCGGTTTCAGGCACTCGTAAAACTTCTCATCAAACGCAGGATGCAAAGCCTTCAGCTCGTCGAGCTGCAGATCGGCAAGCTCACACTTTTTTTCCAGACATAGCTTCACAGCTTTGCCGATTTGCTCGTGCGCCAGCCGTGACGGCACGCCGCGGCTCACCAGATAAGTTGCGCCTGCCCACGCGTTCATAAATCCCGACTGCGCGGCATCGTTCATCCGCGCATGGCCGAACTCCACGGCTTTCATAAACCCCGCTACCAGCGGCAACAAGTGCAACGCCGTGTCCGCCGCATCAAATAACGGCTCCTGGGTCTCCTGCAAATCTTTGTTGTATGCCAGAGGCAAACCTTTCATCGTGACCAACAATGCGGTTGCGTTTCCAATAACGCGCCCCGCCTTGCCCCGCACCAGCTCCAGCAAGTCCGGATTTTTTTTCTGCGGCATGGCGCTGCTGCCTGTGGAATAAGCCTCCGGCAACTGCACAAAGCCAAACTCCTGCGTGGAAAAAATAATCATCTCCTCCGCCCACCGGCTCAAGTGCAGGCTCAGTAGTGAAAGTGCATTCACGAATTCGAGAACGAAATCCCGGTCACTGGTCGCGTCAATGCTGTTTGCCGTCGGCGCAGTGAAGTCAAGTTCATCCGCCATGAAATTACGATCCAGCGGCAAAGTCGCGCCAGCTATCGCGCCTGATCCCAGCGGACACACGTTCAGCCGCTTCCGGCAATCAGCCAGCCGGTCCGCATCCCGCAAAAACATTTCGACATAAGCCAGCAGCCAATGCGCCACCAGCACGGGTTCGGCATGCTGCAGATGCGTATAAGCCGGCATCGCCGCGCCGCCCGCTTGATCGGCGCGATCGTGGAAAGCCCCGCAAACTTCCGCCAGCTCCTTGCGCAGTTCGTCAATCGCCGCGCGAACATAAAGACGCAGATCAGTAGCGATCTGTTCGTTGCGGCTCCGTCCACTGTGCAGCTTGTATCCCAGCTCGCCGATGCGCGCCACAAGCTGCTTCTCGACGAAGTGATGCACATCCTCGGCCTCGTCGTCGACAACCTCAGTGGGCTGCCCCGTGTCTCGCGTCTTTTGCGAGACTTGGGAAAACATCTTCCCAATCTGCTGCAGCCCCTCGAGGACGCTAATGAGTTCGTCCGCCGACAAAACTCCGGCACTTTTCAAAGCGCGAGCGTGCGCTGCGCTCGCCGCCAGTTCATAGCTCAGCAGGCGGCGGTCAAAATCAAACGACCGCTGCCAGCGTTCGAATTGCGGATCCAGCTCCTGCCGGAACCGCCCCGACCACATCTTCATCGCGTGACCTCCAAGCGGGCGCGGGCCCGTGTCCGCGAAGGCAACCCCAGGATGCGAATAAATCCCTCCGCATCCTTCTGGTCGTAACTATCCCCCATCGTGAACGAGGAAAGATCGGTGCGATAAAGCGAATGCTCCGACTGCCGGCTCACCACGGAAACATTTCCCTTGTACAGAGACAGAGTTGTGCTGCCAGTCATTTCCGTCTGCGTGCTGTCAACGAATGCGTCCAGAGCCTCGCGCAGCGGCGTAAACCACAACCCAAAATAAACCAGCTCCGCATACTTGAGCGCCACGTGCTGCTTGAAGTGCGCGACCTCGCGCTCCAGGCAGAGCGCTTCCAGTTCGCGATGTGCCGCGATCAGCAGCGTTCCCCCCGGCGTTTCATAACAGCCGCGCGACTTCATTCCCACGAAACGGTTCTCCACCAGGTCGACGCGGCCGATCGCATTGCGCGATCCAATCTCGTTCAGCAGTTCGACTAGCGACACAGGATCCAGCTTCATCCCATTCACCGAGACAGGATTTCCTTTCTCGAAGCCGATGCTCACCTGCTCTTCTTTATCCGGAGCCTCTTGCGGCGAGCGCGTCATCTGCCACGTAGTCGCCAGCGGAGCATTCGCGGCATCTTCCAGCTCTCCGCCTTCGTGGCT
>JBAVGI010000152.1:0-20401 GCA_049684755.1 Candidatus Sulfotelmatobacter sp. | reverse complement strand
GCCCTCCGGTAAAACCGAAGTGATTCAGCCGAGCATCGGAATTTATTTCTCTTCGCATCGCGCGACCAAATTCCCTATGCTGCTGCAGTTGGAGAACGATGCCAAACTTGACATCCCTGCCGGGGACAAAGACTTCGTGGTCACCGATGACTTCACGCTTCCTGTCGACGTTGACCTACTCGCGATCTATCCGCATGCACACTATCTCGGGAAAGATATTCAGGCCTTCGCGACACTACCGGATGGCGAGAAGAAGACGCTCATTCATATTCCGCACTGGAACCTGAACTGGCAAGCCGTCTACCGTTATGCTGAACCCGTGCTGCTGCCAAAGGGCACTGTGGTGAGTCTGCGATACGTGTATGACAATTCGGAGGCGAATCCGCTGAACCCAAACCATCCGCCGGCGCAAGTCAGGAGTGGCAACCGGTCCAGCGACGAAATGTGCCACCTGTGGCTGCAGGTGCTTCCGGTGAATTTCGATCCCACGCAAGGTGACCCGCGAATGCTTCTGCAGGAAGCTCTCGCGCAACATCAAGTAGACAAAAATCCCGCGGACTTCGAAGCGCATTACAATCTGGCAGCCATGCTTCAGGCTAAGGGAAAGCTGGATCGCGCGATGGACGAATACCGATCCGCGCTTCGCCTTCGTCCCGAGGACGCAATTGCCAACAATGCGATAGGCTCAGTCTTGCTGGCGGAGGGTCATCCCGAACAGGCCGGTCCCTTTCTGGTAGCCGCATTAAAAGCGCGGCCAGACTACTTCGATGCCCACTACAACTTGGGGAACGTGCTGGCCGCGCAGGACGATTTTGAAGGTGCATCGAAGCAGTTTCTGTTGGCCTTGCAGGCGCGGCCCGACGATGCTAATACGGAGGCAAACTTGGGAAGCGCTCTAGCGGAGATGGGAAGATTCTCCGAAGCCAAGATTCATTTTGAGCGTGGCTTGCAGCTCGATCCAAGTAACGCACTGGCGAAAGAGAACCTGGCAGAACTGCAAAGAACGATGAATCACTAGTCTGCCGCAGGAGATTTGATTTTCAGGAATTCAGATGCAACCCTCTCGGCTAATTCAAACGATCTCGCTTGCGGCCTGGCTTTCTATATTCTCGCTGTGCGGATTGGCGCAGCAATCGCCTCCCGACGCACCGGCTGCGCAAGGCACACCATCGATTTCGTCCGTCGCCGATTTTGCTGAAGCCCGCAAGTTGATGCAGCAGGGAAAGTTCGATGACGCAATTGCAAATTTGGAATCGATTCAGACGGCCAACCCCCACGCGAGTGGACTCGACCTGGAATTCGGCACAGCCTATTACAAGAAGAGTGACTTCTCTAAGGCCATCGGGTATCTGAAGAAGGCTTCAGAGGCGGATCCCCGCAACAGTGAGGCTGCACAGTTGCTGGGCCTTTCTTATTATCTCGGAGGGCATCCTGCGGATGCGATTCCACTTCTCGAAAAAGTTCAGGGCTGGTATCCGCGGGCGAATGTAGATGCCGCCTATATTCTTGGCATCTGTTATATCCAAACCAAAGACTATTCTCACGCCCGCGTCGCCTTCGCAAAAATGTTCGACGTCCCGCCCGATTCTGCCGCTAGCTATATGTTCACCGCGAGAATGTTGCTGCGCCAGGAATTCGATCCGATTGCCGAAGAGTACGCGCAGAAGGCGGCTACTCTCGACCCGAAGCTCCCGCTGGTTCACTTCCTGATCGGCGAATTGTATTTATACAAATCGCGCGTTCCGGAAGCGATCGCTGAATTTCAGAAAGAACTGGCGATCGATCCCGGGCACGCTGAAACCTACTACAAGTTAGCCGACGCCTATTCCCGCATCCAGAGGTTTGACGATGCCGAACGCCTTCTGCAGCGTTCCATCTGGCTTGACGCCACGTCCACCGGACCTTTCATTCTCATGGGAAAAGTACTGGAGAAAAAGGGCGAGTTCGAACTGGCAGTTCGCGCCTTGCAGAGAGCCGCAACAATGGATCCGAATAATCCCACAACTCATCATTTGCTGGGGCAGGCCTATCGCGATATGGGGAAAAAAGAAGAAGCCGAGAGCGAACTGACATTGGCTGAACAACTACAAACCAGGCAGGGTTCGCATCCGTGATTCTGCTCACTGCGGCGCTGGCGGCAAGGGGCGATTTTGCTCGGCCGCCAGTCGATCAGCGGCGTCCTTTGGCAAGCCGTGGAGCAACTCCAGAAATGCCGCGTTGGTCCAGCCAAATCCCACAACGTTCATCTTATAGCCAAGTTCCGCGTGGGCATCGGAGGATCGGGTGAGCACATTATATTTTTCGACGATGTAACCGTCGCGGCGAAAATTTTCCGCCACCATCGATAGGAATTCATACGAAATCCGATCAGCATCTTGCCGATAGCCGTAGCGGCGCAGACCCTCGACCGCCAGCATCTCGATGTTTCCCCAGCCGTAAGGTAAATCCCACTGGGCTCCCGAATCTTCGGTGCTCATCGCCAACCCACCAACCTTTTCGAGAGCCGGCAGATTTTTGGTTATATGTTTCGCTTGTTCCACTGTTGCCAGCCCCGCCCACAAGGGATATAGCGTGGTCGCATAACGATAGGATGATCTCTGGGCAGTCGCGAGATTGTAATCGAAGAAAAACCCCGTCGCATCGTCCCACAGATAGCGCGTGATGAGTTGCTTGCGTTTTTCGGCGCGCTGATTCCATTTCGCGGCATCGGCGTCGTGCCCCAACCAGCGGCTAATCCGCTCCATATCCTTCTCAGTTTTGTAGAGCAAGCTGTTAAGACAGACTGGCGCATAGTGCTGCGTGGCATCCCCGAATGGCCCAAAACGAAAGCTTACATCGAATCCAGATTCCCGCATGGAGCGATCGCCTTTGTAATATTCGGAACTCAGTTGGAACTCTTTACGCTGGTCGCAGTCGGCACGAGCCATGGTGTAAGAAACACCGCAGACTTGCAGACTGAACGAGGGCCACGCAACCGGGGCCTGCTGATCGCCAGGCTGGCTCTCGACAATGTAGCTATCCTCCTGCGCGGGATGGAAAAAAAAGTAGGTCGAGACTTTGCGATAGAATCCCGATTCATCCTGCGCGGCTTCCGGCGGCGGGCCTTCTCCAAAATCGTAATATCGCGATAACCCTGTCTGACCAGCCAGATGCGGCTCGCGGTTCCACATCTCATAGTCTTTTTCCAGGTCGGCGTAAGCTTTCGCCAGCCAGGCTGGATCAGTGCGTCCTGATTTTTGCAGGGCGTCGTAAACGTCGACGAACATCGAACTCAGAAACGGCGGCTGGGAACGCGTCAGGTAGTAAGTGCGGTTCGCGTTAAGCATGGCGCCGTAATGTTCGATTTCGAAAAAGAAGTTATCGACCATGCCCCGAGCCAACTCCACTCGCCCGGAGCGCAGCAATCCACGGATGATAAAGTAACTATCCCACCCGTACATTTCGTTGAAGCGGCCACCTGGAACCACATACTTATTTTCCAGGTAGAGCAACCCCGGCGGTTGTATCTTCGAGGTATCGATCTCACCGAGATGATGAATCTCGATGGGCAGATGCTCAATTCGCACGTCGCAATTCCTGGCGAGCTTTTGCAAGGCGGGCGGCTCGCTGAATCCCGCAGGCAAGTACAATACGGCGGCAGCTTTTATCTTGGGATCGACCACACTGTCGCATTCCGACATCGATCGCGTCAAAGTGTCCCAAGCTGAGGAGATGTACTGCAGAATGGGTTTGAGACCTTCGCCCTGCGCGGAGTTGGCATCTGTGGGAGCGCCTTGAGAGCAGTTCGCGGGAGATAGGACAACGCCGCAAAAGATTAGAGTAATCGTTAACCCCCGCCGAAAAGTCCTTAATGAATTGGTTATCATTCGCGAGGAAAAATATGGCTTTGACATCTTAACCGCAATGCTCACGTTCCGCACAAATGAAATCTCGGCGGACTGCTAATCCCTATCAGATCGATGATTCAGTCTTTTCCTGGGCCATGGACGACCCCGAAGTGCACGACCAACTGATCAAAGGAGGTCAACAACGCTCGGGCTTCCGGTTCCACGACCGCCTTCTCCGGTTCCGCACCTGCGAACTCGCGGACTGCCTCCATCGACTCCCAAAGGGTGAGCACGACAAGCTCAATCTCGCCGTCGGCAGGGCGCTGCAGCAGATATGCTCCGCGATGCCCCTCAATCGCTCCCAACGCCGGGAAGACTCTTGTGGTTGCATGCCGGATATAGTGGTTCGATTTCTCAGCCGTGGAGCGCGCCTTCCACATTCGCAAGATTAATCTTCCATCTCGCGATGAGCTGACACCTGCCGCTATGGTGCTACTCGTTGTCTTATTGGAAACCGGCGCTCCTGTCGGCGCAATGGGATTCGCGGCGTCTTCGCCCGCCACTGTGGTCCATTCCCGCACATGCCAGCGCTTTACCAAGCCGCTGGTCACATAAGGATCACCCTTGGCAAAGTTCTCCGCTGTGGCAGGCGAATCGCCTTTGAAAAGCAAGACCGCGCCGTCCGCTGGATTCGCGAGCGCGCCGCCCAACACCAGTTCGCCGCGCGCACTCGAAGCCCAAGCCCTTTCGAGGTGCGCATCCCGAAATTTTGCGCGCTTGGAAACATAGTCCGCGCCGACTTCGTAAAACAGAAGGTAATGCATTACAGAGGCCTTCCTGCTTGCATATATTTGTTTCTGTGAAAACTTATCCGTCCCCGTCAGATGCTCTCGACCCAACCGTGCGGATCTGGTTCCCGGCCAGTCATCAGGGCGAGAAGCTTATCGCGCACCGCAGCACCCACTTTTCGCTTCTCAAGCGGCGGCAGTTCCATCGTGCGATCCTGATAGCGAATCCGCCTGACGTGAGAGACCGTGGCCGCCGTTCCGGTTCCAAAACACTCGCGAAGTTCGCCGCGGTCATAGCTTCTTTGTAGTTCCTCGATGGAAATTCGATCCTCTTTTACGCGATATCCCAAATCCCGAAGAAGGATAATCACACTGTCGCGAGTAATTCCTGGCAGGATCGTTCCACTCAGCGGCGGGGTTACGACATCTTCGCCAAGAACAAAGAACACATTCATAACCCCACATTCTTCCACGTATCGACGTTCCTGAGCGTCGAGCCAAATGACGGCATTGCAGCCTGCATCGCGCGCTTCCTGGTCGGCCAGGAGAGCGGCGGCATAGTTTCCGGCGGGTTTGATATCGCCGGTTCCTCCCGGAAATGCCCGCACGTACCGTTCGCTGACCAGCACGTCGATTGGCGCGGAGAAATACGCACCAAAGGGCGAAGTAAAGATGACGAACTGAAATCGGTCCGCCGGCTTCACGCGCAGTGATGGGTCCACCGAAAATAGAACCGGCCGGATATAAAGTGCTCCTTTATCCGCCGAAGGAATCCAGCCGCGGTCCAAGCGAACCAATTCTCGAACCGCATCCATGAACAAAGACTCGGGAACAGCTGGCATCGCCAGCCGGGCAGCAGATCGCTGCAACCGCAATGCGTTCTCACGGGCGCGAAATAGGAGAATATGCCCATCAGCCGATTTGTGCGCCTTCATGCCTTCAAAGACAGAAATCCCATACTGCAGCGCGCTGACATTGGGACTGAGCTGAAGCGGCCCATAAGGTTGAATCAAGCCGTCACTCCAACGCCCGTTCTGGAACTCAGCGGTAAACATGTGGTCGCTGAAGACGCTGCCAAAAACGAGTGTCGAGAAGTCGACTTCGTGCAGTCTGGAGTTCACGGCTTTATCAATGCGAATTAAGCTCATTTCCATCTGGTCATGTCTAGGCATCAAGTAAAACCCTCTACCGAAGATAATATTCGCAGTTATTATCGCTGTCGCATGTCAATTCCCAACGCCGCACATCGGCCACCAGCGCCGGGGCACGTGGTCAATTAATCAGAAATTAAAGCGATAGCCCAGAATCATCTTGGCAATCAAGTGGTCAGTGGCGCCGGTGAAACCCACGCCGAGGCCGAAATTGATCTCCCATTGCGGAGCGACATTTAAATCAATCGCGGGAAAGATCTGGTGCTGCTGTTGTGCGACCGCGTCGAATCCTGTGACCGGGCCGACGGAACCGTAGTATTCCAGACCGCCTGCGATTTTCGGAGTCAAATCGTAACTGAATTTAAAATTTGGCGAAAAAACGACGCCTTGATTCACGCTCTCACCGTGGAAAGACCGATCCAGCGTAGGATTCAGCGACCAATACCATCGTCCCGCTTTCTGATCCACGATGGGACGAATTTCCCACGTCCATGTATCCACGGAATATCGCCGCCTCTGGTAGCCGATCTCGTTTGAAAGGCTCACCCCTACCGGCCAGTGCCACTTCTTCGGAACGGCCAAACGGGGACGAATGTGATCCCCCACCCATTGCCAGCTCTGGCCTTCGCTTATGGAAGTGAAAATATAAAACCCGCACTCGAACCAGTCCGTGAAGCCATGAGTAGTCTCTACCGTTTCATGTTCGGCGTGATTAGTGGGATAAACCCCATTCACAATTGTTTTCGAACCATCAATCGTGAAATTGCTGTGGAGTTCAACCATGGTATGTCCGGGATCGACCAGTTCGGATCCATACACCTGGATTTCGTAGTTATCCTGGGCGCGGATCAAGGGTGCGGCCGAAATGAAGATCAGAAATGCGATCGCGACAGGTCGATAATGCATCGGTCGATCAGTGTCACAACTTCCCATGACAGAGATTATCAGCAGATAAGGACTTCCGTGCGGGAGAAATGAAAAGGCGCTTCGGGTATTCGCATTTCTTCGCTAGGCACGCGAGCTTTGTCCGTTTGAAGCTCGCGGGCAACGTCCCGGACTTCCCACTCAGTTGTCAGTCGTGAGGCTTTGCAAGCCGATTTGTCCTTCTTGCGGAGTTCCCTTCCCTCCCACCCAAATGACTCGAAAGCGGGCGTCGGCTCCATCCGAAACCAGATGGACGATCTCTCCCACATCCGGTTGAAATGCAGCTCCGTCGAGACGTGCCCCCCGGTGGCTAACATCGATAATGGACGTCTCTGAGGAGTCCGGCTGAGCTTGACTAAGCATCTGTACCGGCAGAGAGACGGACAATCTTGGCTCCCGGCGCTGATAAGAAATCGGCTCAGCTAGACCGCGCTTCGATACCCCCGCGGGAGTGGCCGCCAGCTCGTGCTTTCCGAGTTCAGCCAAAAATTCTCCCTTAGTAAGGGCGCTCCCTTTACAGAAGAGTTCAAGGAGTGGATCCAATTCCAAGGCGGCCTCTGTGGGACCTGAGTTTTCTGACGACGAATCGGCAACACCATTTTCCCAGTCGATTCCTTCCGGCTCAACCAGTACCTCGGCCACTGCGTCTGGGTTGGCCTCGATCTGCTGAATTAATTCCTCTAATCGATGCCGATGCCGGGCCGTCGGCACCGTGAACTCGATGCCCATACCGAGTTCCGGATCCATGAATCGCACTTTCCCTCGCGTCTTGACTGAACAATCCGCGGCACGGAGCAGCAACTCCACCCGGGTCTGCACGGGGAAGGCCGACTGGGTTCGCAAGAAACATCCGGCAAAACTGACACTTATTAAAGTGCAGTGGATCGGCGGATCCCGTTTCTCCCCACTCTGCAGGCGCAACCACTCCTTCAGACTTTCCTCCGTGGCAGCGGGAAGCGCCGCAAACTGAAGGCCAGCGTGACGGCGCGAATCCTGCCAGGCGATGGTTCCATTGGCTTCGATCACCGTGGTGGTGTCGGGGAGCGCAAAACAAAAGCCAATCGGAGACACCTTCTTGTTCGAACTTGAAAATCGGACTGACATTCCACCCTCGCTCAGTCCAGAGATGGAGCCATGCTCGCCTTCTCCGTTTTGGAATCTGAAATAGGCGGCGATATTCACTTGCAGTCGCAAGGATCGGCGACGCTCCCGCTTCATGAGGGCTCGGGCTGCTCGAAAACTCGACTTCACTTTCTCAGTTGAGATGGGCTTAAAGACGACAAAATTTGCCCCTAGCTTAAATGCGGTCTGCAGATTGGTGCGGGCTTCGATGATGGCTATTGCCATCGATTTGCTGTTTTGTTTTCCGGAACGGACGCTTCCCAGCAGAGCGAATCCGTGCTCGTCTTTACAGTCAACGATGACTGCTTCGAAGCTGTGCTGTGCCAGCTTTTTGGTTGCACTCACGTGGTCCTGGCAGTGCTCGACATCGATTTCCAATTCGTTCAGGACGTTGCTGAGAACGCGGAGAGCGCGTTCGTCCGAGCACACTAATAAGGAGCTGAAATTCATGCCAGCTTAAAGGTAAGCAAGAAGTAACGGGAGCCAAAGTTACGAGGGTAACGGGAAAGCTAGAGCGGAATGACAGAATTCGCATCTCGGCGCACCGGCGCTGAGGCCCAGCTTCGTTCCTCGGTATGATCTCAATGCAAACCCAATCCGGAACTGGCCAGGAAATGCTCACCGCAATTTCGGCAATGATCTTCTTATACAATTTCAGCTGGCTCATCGCCGAGACAGACAAATTGAGCCGTATCCAAAACGGATGAAAAACCTTCGCCAATTCTATATCGCCGGCAAGTGGGTCGATCCCGCGGTAGGCTGCGACTTCACAGTTATCAATCCCGCCAACGAGGAGCCGGTTGCGACTATCTCGCTGGGTAGCGCGACGGATGTTGACCGCGCCGTGGCGGCGGCCAAACGCGCCTTCGAGTTGTATTCGGAAACGAATCCCGATGAGCGCTTGGCACTTCTTCGCAGGATCGTTGCTGTCTATCGATCAAAGATGGAGCCGATGGCCCAAGCTATTTCTGAGGAGATAGGTGCTCCTCTCTCGCTATCCCGAAAAGCACAGGCGCCGGCTGGACTCGCGCATTTGCTGGAGATGGTGAATGTACTGGAACACTTCAAATTCGAAGAGCTCAAGGGCTCGACGTTGATGCGAAAAGAGCCGGTTGGAGTCTGTGGGCTGATCACTCCCTGGAACTGGCCGATGAACCAGATTGTCACCAAGGTCGCACCCGCGTTAGCGGCGGGATGCACCATGGTTCTTAAGCCCAGCGAAATTGCGCCCCTATCCGCATACTTGTTTGCGCAAATCCTGGATGAGGCTGGCGTCCCTCCCGGTGTCTTCAATATAGTGAATGGAGATGGGCCTACCGTGGGCGCCGCAATTTCATCGCATCCAGATGTTGCCATGGTCTCTTTTACCGGGTCCACGCGAGCTGGCGTGTCAGTGGCCGTAGCTGCGGCTCCCACTGTGAAGCGGGTTACGCAGGAACTCGGCGGCAAATCCGCCAACATCATTCTGGATGATGCTGACTTCGACAAGGCAGTCAAGCAAGGCGTTTTGGAATGTTTTCGCAACACCGGACAATCCTGTAATGCGCCCACCCGGATGCTCGTTCCTCGCTCCAAGATGGCTGCGGCTGCAGCCGCGGCAAAGGCTGCTGCCGATTCGACTAGAGTTGGAGATCCGCTTTCAGAGAACACCAGCGTGGGACCGCTTTCCAACAAGGCGCAGTTCGAGAAAGTGCAGCGTCTGATCAGCCAGGGGATTTCTGAAGGCGCAAAGTTGATCGCCGGAGGACTCGGCCGTCCGGACGGTCTCACCAAGGGCTATTTCGCAAAACCAACAGTTTTCTCCGATGTAAGCAATGACATGACGATCGCACGCGAGGAAATCTTCGGACCCGTTCTTTGCATCATCCCTTACGAAGACGACGAGGATGCCGTCCGAATCGCGAACGATACTGCCTACGGACTGTCCGGGTTTGTCACCGCGGGAAATATTGAGCGAGCTCGCCGAATTGCCAAGCGAATTCGATCTGGCAATGTTCACATCAATGGGGCGAGAGTGGATTTCGCCGGTTGTTTTGGAGGTTACAAACAGTCGGGCAATGGCCGGGAGTGGGGCGAGAGTGGCTTGGAAGAGTTCCTTGAGTTGAAGGCGATCTTTGGGTACGACAGCGTTGCAAAATAGAAAGCTTTCCAGCCAGCGCCGTAGCGCTTGCATTGCGTGAGCTCCAACTCGCCAGGGCGCTCCGAAGATGAAGATTTTGTCTTTTGCAATTGCTGAGAATTAAAATGGCGGATTCCTTCTGCCGGGCGAAATCACTCCAGTTTGTTTGCGTCCCAAAACTGGAGGGACATGAACTTCCGATTACCTGTAACCACACATTTTCCTTGGTGGGAATACGGTGTTTCTGGTATTTTCCTCTCAATTTTGACTTAACAAAAATTTCATTCTGAAGCGCAACCGGGAAGATATTGAGTGCTTTCTTGGATTCGATATTCCTGACTGCTTCAGAAGTCTGCCACTTCGATTCAGTCCCACGGCGCGCCCGCTCGCGCGCCAGGGTGCACGTGCAGTTCTGCTCGATCGAAAGCCAATAAATAAATCGGAGCTTACTTCATGCAGAAGTCTCTCTCAGGATTGGTGTACCTGCTGGTTGTTTGCGTGCCTGCTGCATTCGCCGGCGTAACCGTGGACGCTCCCGCTAACGGTGCAACCATAGCAGGGTCTGTGCATTTTGTTGCTTCGGCTACGACCTCGTGTTCGAAAGGCGTGGCTTCCATGGGAATTTACACCGCCCCGGGCGTTTTGGCCTACGTTGTGAACGGGTCCAGTCTGAACACAAGTCTCACCTTGAATCCGGCAACTTACAAAACCGTGGTTGAATCGTGGGACCACTGCGGTGGGGCCTCAACCACCCCGATTACTGTTACCGTCAGCGAAAAATCCTCTGGCGTCTCGGTGAGTTCGCCTGCCAACAACAGCACGGTTACTTCTCCTGTTAATTTTGCCGCGACTGCGAGCACGACTTGTTCGAAGGGCGTTTCTGCGATTGGCGTCTACACCGCTCCTTATCAACTGGCGTACGTCGAGAACGGAAACCAATTGAACCATAGCTTGGCACTGGGTGCAGGGACCTATAAAGCTGTGGTCGAAGAGTGGGACGGCTGCGGAGGAGCAAGCACCACTCCCGTCACCATCACCGTCGGTGGGGGCGGTGGGAGCGGAGGCAAAGTATTCTCGAACCTGCAGCATAGCGGAGGCTGGGGACAATATGGTCAGAGAGCTCCTACCTTTGTCGACTGTTCCCCTTCGCCCTGCGACAAAATCGTATTTTCCATGTCACAGGGGATTAAAAATCCTTCGATGACCGGAGAAGCCACTCAGATGTATCTGGCTGGAAGCGAAGCGTATGGGGATGGCCTTTGGAACAATCACCTCATCGGCCCGTTTTCCTCGCAAGGATTACCGGATACCAAGCACACCCTGGTTCCAACGTTGCACGACTTCACCTATGACGTTTATTTCTGGGGAAGCAATTTGGGGCTGGCGCAAGCGCTGGAATTCGATATCAATCAGTTCTTCGACAGTATGGGCTTCATCTGGGGCCATGAGTGTCGAGTGGCTGGCGGGAACGAGTGGGACGTCTGGGACAACGTCAGTGCGCACTGGGTTCCCACAGGCGTTTCCTGCTATCCAAAGAACAACGCTTGGAATCATCTAACCATTCAGGTAGAGCGCACCTCCGACAATCAATTGCTGTATAAATCGATTACTTTGAATGGATCCACAGCAACCCTCAACCAATACTATAACCACGGTTCGGCTCCTTCGAGTTGGTACGGCGTCACCATCAACTATCAGGAGGACGGGAACTCTAAACAATCTGCTTATTCCGTGTATCTGGATCAACTGAATTTCAACTACGATTGAAAGATGAGGGGTATAAAAGTAAGGGGCATATCGGGAGATATGCCCCTATTTTTTGTCATGTCAGTGCTGAGGTTCCGATCCGCAACTTCAGCAATTAAGATAAGACCCTGCTCGCGTCCGAGCAAAGATACATCAAGATCGAGAATCAATCTTCGTCGAGGTATTCGCCGGGAACATCGTCTTCGGGAACTTCGTGCGTGCGAACTTCCTGCCCTTCGTGATCGTCCGCGCTTTGCACGCCCGACACCACGTCGGCCTCAAATGCGTTTCCTTCTTCGAGTAACTCGTCCACACTTTCCGAATCCGCACGTTCGCGGTCAGATAGCCCCTGCAAATCTCCCGATTGCCCCGCCTGAGAACTCAGTCCCGGGCCTGTGAACGCATCGTCATCGAGACTCTGTCTCCTTGTTGGAGCACGTTTGGTGAGGGCGCGTCCGGATTTCGGACTTGTAGTCTTCTTTGCGAGCGCTGATGTTCTCGTGGCTGATTTTTTTGCGGCAGACTTTTTCGGCGACTTCTTCTTCGCGACTATCCGCTTGGTAGCCGGTTTCCTCCGGACAATCTTCTTTGCCGGTTTAGCCTTCTTCGCAGCGGCTTTCCTTGTACTCTTCTTATTTCTTTTTTTGGCGGCCATAATAAATGAAGTCTACCACCTTCCCGAAAAGCCCAATCGCATGGTTCTACTTCTCTAAGGGTCACCGCGTTCACCGGAACGTCCGGGTTGGCGATGGCCTCCGCAGAGCGAGAGGTGCTAGCACGATCGAAAGGGATACGAGGCTGATCTTACTTCTCCCGCAGATTCGTCTTCTGCGTTTTGCTTCTCGCCTTATCTTGGGTGAATCTAGCGGATTTTCAGGATTATAACGATGGGAGAACCGCCCCCCGACGGTTCTCCCTGCCGGTGCTTCCTACCGCAGGAATGCGAAGACTTCTGTGACTTTGCCCCCTTACATTCCGCTGCACCTCTGAACCGCCGTCACTCTCTCGTGAATGAGCAAAAAGCACAAGGCGCTGCAGGTAAAATCTAGGTAAGCCGTAGGTAAGCCGCTAAACCCTTGAATCATTTGAGGTTGTTCGACTACGACGTAGTTTTGGATCGAACCGAGGGGGTCGGATGCGACGAGTACAATTGGCCGCAGGCGTCTTTTTCTGCGGCTGAACGGGCTGGAGATGGTAAAATCGCTGCCAAGACTGTGAGGCCCTGTGCGGGGCATATGGGGCTAGGGAGAAAGTACCGATTCGGTCCGTTCGAGGTGGGTACCAGTGCGCGAGAAATCCTCAAGAATGGCAACAGGATAAAACTTCGCGGTCAGCCCTTTCTAATCCTTGAAGTACTGCTCAGTCGTGCCGGGCAGGTTGTGTCTCGGGAGGAGATCCGCGAGGCGGTCTGGCCGGCCGATACGTTCGTCGATTTCGAGCACGGACTTAACAGTTCGGTCAGAAAGCTTCGGCAAGTGCTTTCCGATTCTGCCGACAATCCCTCTTACATTGAGACTCTGCCGCGTCTGGGCTACCGATTCATCGCTCCAGTCACGATCGTAGCGGAAACTGCCCAACCGCCAAGCGAAACGATCGCAGTTGAGCCGGTAGCCATCTCTCCGCCGTCCGCTGGCGCGGAATCTCGGCGCCATACTTTTGCCCAGTCGCGATTTTCACGCTGGAAACTGTTGAGGCTATGGGTTGCCGGAGTTGGGCTTCTTGGGGTGATTTTCCTTGGGATTGCCCAGTCCCGGGGACGGATGAGCTGGCCTTTTAGTTCCCTGAAGCCGGCAGCCAAGGCGTCTGCGCCGGCAAAACGGTTCGGCTCCATCGCTGTCCTGCCTTTGCAAAACCTCTCTAATGATCCCGCACAGGAGTACTTTGTCGATGGAATTACAGATGAACTGATTACCGACCTGGCTCAATTGGGAAGTCTGCGCGTTATTTCTCGAACATCGGTGATGCACTACAAGGGCGGCAACAAGACGGCCCCGGAAATTGGCCGCGAGCTTGGAGTCGAAGCCCTAGTCGAGGGTACGGTGGAACGGGTTGGAGACCGGGTCAGAATTCGAGTGCAGTTGATCGATACTGCCAGCGATCACCATCTTTGGGCGCGCAGCTTCGACCGGAAGATCGAGGACGTGCTGCTGCTGGAGAGGACGGCAGCTCACGACATCGCCGCCGGAATACAAAGCCAGGCAACCGAACCCTCTGTCAATTCACGTTTCCTGAACGGCCGCACAGTACAGCCGGACGCATATGAGGCATACCTCAAGGGTCGCTTTTTTTGGAACCAGCGTTCTGAGGCGGGACTCAAGAAAAGTATCGACTACTTTCAGGAAGCAATAGCGAAAGATCCGACATTTGCGGCCGCCTACGCCGGCTTGGCGGGAACCTACTCCATTCTGGGGTCGGACGTGATGCCGGCGAAAGTTGCGCGCGCGAAAGCGAAGGAGGCAGCTGCGAAAGCTTTGGAACTCGATCCGGAATCAGCCGAGGGCCATGCGGCAATGGGCATGGTTGCGTTCTATTACGACTGGAACTGGAGTCAGGCTGAGCAGGAGTTTCGCCGCGCAATCGAAGTTAATCCCAGCTACGTAACCGCGCATCAGTGGTACAGCTACTATCTGAAGGCCATGGGCCGTTTTCCTGAAGCCTTGCAGGAGGCCACGCAGGCACAGGAGTTGGATCCACTTTCGTTGCAGGCGAACACCACCCTGGCGGGACGCTACCGCGATCTAAGCCGGTACGATGAAGCCATTGCCCTGAGCCAACGGACGCTGGAACTGGATCCTAATTTCGCTCCCGCACATGAGATGCTGGCGGCTGTGTACGAACTGCAGGAAAAGTTTCCAGCGGCCGTTGCTGAATGGCAGAAGGCGATCGAACTTTCACAGGACAATCCGGCAATAATAGCTTCTCTAGGCCATGCCTACGCGCTTTCGGGGAAGCGGACGGAAGCTCGCCAGATCGTCGTGCGACTGCAGCTGATTTCCAGGCAGCACTACGTCGCCGCCTGGGATATGGCGATTCTGTTTGTAGGTCTGGGTGATTCCTCTAGCGCTTTCCGATACCTCGAACGGTCTTACCAGGATCGCGAGAGTCAGATACCGTTTCTGAAGCAAGACCGCCGCCTGACTTCCCTGCGTGGGGACCCTCGCTTTCAGAACCTGCTTCGCCGAGTCGGCCTTCCAGTTTGAGAACCAACCAACTTCAGCCGTACAGGAGTTGCTAGCCAGCACACATTAAGCAAGACAAGGGTAACGAAAGCTTGCGTGTCCTTGCCTCGGTCATGCGCCGTCTTCTAGAACTCGAACCTCAATCCGAACTGGAAGTAACGGGGCAGGTAGCCATTCGCATCAGAGGTGATCGTGCCGAAGGCCTGATCTCCGAATGCGGCATCGGGCTGGGCAAAGCGTGGATGATTGAACGCGTTGAACATCTCAGCCCGCAGGTCGATCTTCATTCCTTCTTTCGGCACGAATGACTTGGAAAGGTTCGCATCGATGTTGTGAATGCCATTCACACGCAGGCCAGGATAATAACGTGGAGCATTGCCGGGGTTCTGATCGCCTGGGTCGGCAAGGCAGCCGGAATTGATGAAGGAAAACGGGGGCATGGCTCCGCTTGATTCGGCATAGCCGTTAGCCTGCCAATTGGCGGCGACATCTTTCATGCTGAGTCCGGTTTTGAGTTGAGAACAGACGATATTGGGACGCTGCGTGCCGTTGGCCAGCCGGGGGTTGCTCATGCCCAGCGCAATGGGTTGACCCGACTGTTCTGTGATCATAGTGGCAAGCGACCATCCACCAACCACCGCATCCAGTCCGCGATTCATATTGCCTCCGATCCAGTTCTTACGGCCCACAGGCACATCGAGAACGACCGCGGCCGCCAGGCGCTGCGGGGCGTCGTTCCCACTGATGCTGTGTTCCAGATAAAGCCGATCGAGCTGTTGCGGCATTCCACTTGCGAGTGAGCCCACCCAATTGTTCCGGCCGGCGGATGAATTATCGGTCATCTTCGAGATCGTGTAGTTGCCTTCGAAGCTGATATGGTGCGTGGTACGCTTCTCGAAGCGAATCTGCAGGGCGTTGTACCAGGACGATGCTTCTTCAATCATCAGACCCTCAAAATCGCCGGTGAATTGCGGATAGGGATTGAGTAGATCGCCGAGAGGAATTTGCGGCGCGCTGTATAGCGAATTGGGCTCGTTGAAGCAGGGCGACGATGGCGTGGGCGTACACGGGCTAGTGAACATCGGATAGAAAGGATTGCTGACTGGGTTCGCCAGAAAGGTGCTCACGCAACTGTCGTTCTGGCATTGAGAGTCAGTGGGTGTGACGGCAGCGGAGACCTTCGCCAGCAAGGCGGACGAGATGAAATCTCTGTTGTTCGTGCCGGCCCAGGGCAAATGGGTGCTGCGATTAGCCGAGTAGTCGACCCCGAGAACAATTTGGCTCGGCAGCTCGCGCTGGATTCCAATATTCCACATGTATAGGTCGGCATCGCGTGCCGCCGTAGTACCCAGATCGTTGTTGTTTCCATATCCCCACTCGGCAAGCTGACCATATTGCCGCCCTTGCGGAGGAGTAAATCCAGATGGGAACGGATTTTCGAGCGTGGCATATTGGGTGGCGAAATTATTATTCGTGAAGATGATAGGCGCCGTTTTGCCGAATGCAGTTCCAGGATATTGAAAGTTCGTGGCGGGGCTCATGCCGAAATAAATTCCAGCGCCGCCGCGCACGACCGTCTTCTGATCGAACGCGTAGGCAAAGCCGAGCCGTGGGCCGACATCATTTCGATAGACGGGCACGTGCCGCATGTTCGAGCCGGCAAATTGCGTTGTGCCGATCAATTGCTCCGTTGTTGGGAGACTGATGCCGACACCAGCCAGCGTCGCCTGCGCGCTGGTTGTGCCAGGAGGGGCAGCGCTCAACACATTTGCCAGATTGATGCCGACACCCGTGGGCGCGGAGAAATCGCTGAACTGAATTCGGTTATAACGCTCGTCGTAGGGTGTGCTCCATTCATAGCGGATCCCGAGGTTCAATGTGAGCTTGGAAGTTACCTTCCAGTCGTCCTGGAAATAGAAACCGGTTTCGGCCGACCTGTTGGCGACCGAGGGTAACACTTGCAGCGACGTGTTGATGTTGGGAACCGGATTGACGTTGTCGGCGTAGCCGAACAGCGTGCTGGCCAAAGGATTGCCCGTCGAAATGCAAGTGTTTGGGGGCGAGTTCGGATCGCAATCACTGTTGGGCGTCGGTGAAGTCACATAGTCGGTGAAGTTGAGGGTTCCAGTGGGATCGTTAGGCTGGAAGAAATTGTTATAAAAAAGGCGCTGTTCGCCGCCGAATTTCATCAGATGCGATCCGTGCGAAACCACGAACTGGGACGAATAGGTGTAGAGCGTGTGCGCGAAGGTCGTATCCACGCAGCATTGATCGTAGAGATCAGTCCAGGGGGCGGTTTGCCCGCCAGAGGACATGTAAATTGCGGGCATGCGATCCAATCCGTTTGCCTGCTGAAAGATTGGCGACAATTGAAACCCGGACGGGAGGGTGGAATTGAAACTTGAAATCGTCGGGATGCCGGAGGTTGCACCTTCATGTACGCGGTCCAAGGAGAAGTGGGTCGTCCAGACGATTCGTGAATTTATAGTGCGGGAGTATTCGATCGATGCGTTTTGCGTGCGCGTCGGAGACCCGGCAATGCCGTCGCCAGATCCATTGTTATCGAAGCCGTCTCCGAAAATCATCGGCGTGTAATAGTTCGAAGATTCGCGGCTGTAGCGGGCGCTGATGTGATTTCGATCGTTGATCTGATGATCGACTTTGATATCGAACTGATAGTCGGGCGCATGCGCCGTGCCGCCGAAAAGATAGTTGTTGATTGTTCCCGGCTGATTTGGCTGCGGATAAAGATTCAGAATGGCCTTACCGATCGGATCGATCTCGCCTGCCGGAATGATATTGCCCGGCACCTGCGGCCGGCACATACCGGTCGCGCACGTGACTAACGGCAGAGTTGGATCATAAATACAGTTGGAGACGCAAATGCCGCCGGGACCAAAAGTTGCTATCGCAGAAAAATTTCCTCCTCTTTCCGCCTGAGTCGGCACAGTGGCGATGCCGTTGAATGCCGAATTGGAGCGAACCTTTTCGAAATCGGCGAAGAAGAAAGTCTTGTTCTTTCGGATCGGGCCTCCAATCGAGAATCCGCCCTGATCGCGAGCGCTATCCGGCTTGGCATTCGGAGCAGGATTGAAAAAGTCGCGCGCATCCAATTCGGAACGCTGCAGAAAATACCATCCGCTGCCGTGAAAATTATTGGTGCCGCTTTTCATGACCATATTCACGACGGTGCCGCCATTGTTGCCGAATTCCGCCGAGAAGCTGTTGTTTTGAACTTTGAATTCCTGCACGCCTTCGACAAGCGGCTCATAATAAACATTGCTGTTTCCGCCCTCGCCCTGTTCCGGCGCACTGAGCGGGGAGCCGTCGAGCCGGACTTCAGCGGTGGCGTTTCTCTGACCGTTCGAAACAAAATTCGTTCCCGAGGGGTAATTATCTTGCGTGCCGGAGCCGGCAGCCTCCGTTACACCTCCCGCCAGAAAGGTCAGGCCGAAGAAATCGCGATTTACCAAAGGAAGTTGCTTGACGTACTGGCTGGTTACATCGGTGCCGAGAGTGGCATTGCCGGTGTCAAGGAGCGGGGCAGTGGTGCTGACCTCAACTGTGGAGGTTACGCCCGCCAGTTGCAGTTTGAAATTTAGCGAGGATTCCTGGTCGACCTCGAGGACCACTCCGGTGCGGTCGGACGCGCGAAATCCGGACGCTTCGGCCTTTACGTCGTAGGTCGATGGGCGCAGACCGGTGAAGAAATAAGAACCTTTATCGTCTGTGCGCGCGGAGGACGAAATGTTGGTGCCGGTGTCGCGAATGGTGACGGTGGCATTCGGGAGAACAGCACCGGTAGCATCAGAGACAATGCCACGCAGTTGTGCGCGGTAGTTGCCTTGCGCAAAAAGCAAGCTCGTGCAGATAGCAAACAAGCAAATAGCAAACAAAGAGATATTCAGAGACCAGAAAAGCACCCGCCGAGTCAGCCGCATGACATCCTCCAAAAACATTCCGAATGGCCTGCACGAACCGCAGTATTTCTAGCTTGCGAATGCTTACGATTTCTTACGAAACCAATCTTTTACTGACTGGGAATGCTGCTTGTCAAGAGGAATGTCAGGGGGTGCTACGCCATCAATGCATGGCATCGGATTTTTGAATCAATCGGCTTGCAACCAGAAGACCGCGCCCTTCGAGATAAGCGGCAATGTAAAACTGACCTTCCCCTGCTTCGACGTGCCCTCCAGTTTTTGAGTGTCGCCGAGAAAGGGCAAGAAATATGCCGAACGGCCGTGCCCATCTGGCACGTCGATGGTGACGGGTTGGGGGGTCTGAATGGGATTCTTTCCTCCCACGAGCCCGGCAAAGTTCGCCAGAAACACGTGGGTTTCACCGTTCACCCGAGTAATGGAAGTAGCCACCTTGGGCGATGCCGAGATTTCAACATCCGCACTCGGCGGAAGGCTGTCGAGAAAAGCCTGCTGCATTCTTGGCGCCGCCTGATCAAAGCCAGTTTCCAGAGACGTGACGTACGCTTTCCCCGGGCAATCCGGGAAATGTGCGATGCCTGGTTGATTCCCGGATTCGAGTGGGTCATTGCCCGTGATGATCAGCTTCTTTCCCCCTCCAACGTATTGTTTGAGCCATGCCTGCTCGTCCGAATTCAAGATACGAACATCTGGAAGAACGAGGGCTTCGCCGCGAAATTCGTGCAGCGTACGCGGGGTGACGATTTGAAATTCTCGATGGGTCTGCATCAGCAAAACAAGAATTCCGCGATAGGAGCGAAGAAAATCTTCGGCGTAATAGTTTCGTGTCTGCGGCGAGAAATAAACTCCGATGGGATGGATCGGCGTGCGCGGTAGGTAAAACGTTTTTTCGTTTTGCTTAATCCAGGAGAAAATCTTCTTGCGGGTGGCAGAATCGTTGGATCCCGCCATGGAATGCCCAGGCGCATCCCAGAAATTCGCTCCAACCATGACTTGGGACATCGCCAGATTCATCATGGCCTCGCGCCGGTCCACGACTTTATCTCCGTCCCAGGAATAGTTCAGGATCCAGGTAGCCTTCCCTTCCGCGAAAGCTCGGAAGGTGTGCATGCCGACCTGATAGTAAAACCAGTCCAGTGGCGCGCGAGCCGATGCCATATGATTCCCGTTGCCGAATTCGTATTCGTGCGCAACCGCATCGACCACGGGATAGAGACTGTAAACATCGGCGCCTACGCGAACTGCTTCGGACTCGATGCCGGGATAGATTTCGGGGATAGTTTTGATCTTTGGATTTACTGATTTGGCGTTTTGGTCGATCTCATGCAGGAAGTCCGTGATGGTTTGAATGCGAAAATCAACCCAGCGGCGAAAGTTGGGATCGGAAAAGTCGCCGATCTTTAAATCTTTTTTCGCATCGAGTCCTGTCTGCTTTTTGAACGCGGCTACGGTATAGTCGTCGAAGCTGGCCCATGTGTCTTCCCAGCCCTCGAAGTGAGTCATCCAATACGGAATGTCGATGTAGATGCCATCAATTCCGGTGGCGGCAATCTGCCGGACGCGCTCCATATAGGTTTTGCGCCACTCCGGGGCATAGGGACTAACCC
>JBAVGI010000151.1:0-62365 GCA_049684755.1 Candidatus Sulfotelmatobacter sp. | reverse complement strand
GCCGGGCCCGGCACCGCCGCACTCGCCCCGATCCCCGCCCGGCAAGCCACCGCCCCCGCCAGCACAGTCAAAATCATCGCCACCATCCGCACCGAACTTCTCGACATAACCCCTCCCCGGCATCCTCCGCCGCTGATCTCAGCCTATTAGAGTTACGAGCCCAAGAGAAGTTTCGGATGTCTGGCTGGCATTCGCCTATGTGGAATGTTGAGCTTATGTAGGAGCAACCGCCCCTTCGGCAAGCTCAGGGCAGGCTCTCGGCTGTCCGTTCCTAGGCAGAAATTGTCATCCTGAGAGGAGCGGGACGGCTCGCTGGCCCGGGCGCAGTCCGAAGTACTATGTCATTGGGATGGAATAATTTCTCCTTGACATTCGCCTTATATTCGCCAACAATGTCGCCATGGCGATCACACGCAGGCAGCGCGAAGTGTATGACTTCATCTCCCGCTTCGTGGCGGAGAATGGTTACTCTCCGTCGTTCGATGAGATTGGTACCGGCCTCAAGCTGAGTTCGCTGGCCACTGTGCACAAACACATCACCAATCTCGAGAAGAAAGGATTGCTCACCCGCGACTACAATCGCAGCCGCTCCATCGATCTGCTCCCGCCCAAAGGCCGCCTCAAGCAGGCCATGAGCGTAAATACAGGACTGGTGCTGCCGCTGCTCGGACGCATCGCTGCCGGTCAGCCGATTGAGGCGATGCAGACCAATGAGACGATTTCGCTCGCCGATTTCGTCCGTTCAAAAGAAGTGTTCGTTTTAGAAGTCCGCGGCGATTCCATGCAGGATGAAGCCATCCTCGACGGCGATTATGTTCTGGTCGAGAAGCTGAAGACCGCGCACAACGGCGATATCGTAGTCGCTCTGGTCGATTCCAGCGACGCCACGCTGAAACGTTTTTATCGCGAAGGCGACAACATCCGCCTGCAGCCCTCGAACATAACCATGAAGCCAATCATCGTGCCCGCGGCATCGGTAGAAGTGCAGGGGCGGGTGATTGGGGTGCTGAGGAAATATTAGGGACGAGTTTTACCTAGCCCAAAAGAAAACGCACGCGACTCGTGGGAGTCAGCGTGCGTTTGAGCTCTAAACTAGAAGCAAGCGGCTGAAGCCGTCTTAGCCAACGTGCTTGTCGATTGCCTGTGCAATAGCATCTTTGGGACGATATCCGACAAGCTGTTCGACTACTTGTCCGCCCTTGAATACCAGCAGTGTTGGGATGCCGGTGACTTTGTAGCGCATGGGAGTGGAGCTGTTGGCGTCGACATCCATCTTGCCTACTTTGAGTTTGCCTTGATAGTCCTTGGCCAACTCTTCCACCACCGGAGCCAGAGCGCGGCACGGGCCGCACCATGTTGCCCAGAAGTCCACCAGCACCGGCGTCTCTGATTTCAAAACATCCTGGTCGAAGTTTGCATCGGTGACTTCGACGATTCCATTTCCCGCCATTTAAGTTTCTCCTCGCTGTAACGCCGCAACTGTCGGCAGATGCTCGCATGTCTTGCAAACCATTCTTGCAAACAATGTCTTGCAAATAACGAGCTGTCCTGGCCGGGGCCCGGCGATCGATATCAAATAAGTGCTGGCCCGATAGGGCCTAGCTATTATCGCACTTTGGTTGGATGCCGGGGGATGGCGAAAGTCGCAAGAAGCGGCTTTTCCGATTTGGGCGCGCAGCCCCTCCAAAAGCCGCGCCTAAAAGATGAACTTGACGGCGGCCTGCATCAGCCGGGGAGCGGCTGCGCTCACAACCTGGCCGAACGTCGAGCTGTTGATGTTGCCATTCACGGAAGCTGGCCCATAGAACTGGGCGTGGTTGAAGACGTTGAATCCCTCGAACCGGAATTGCAGAGACTTCGGTTCAGTGAGTTTCACAGTCTTAAGCAAGGCCATGTCGTAGTTGTCGATGCCGGGCCCATAGAAGAAGCGGCGCCTTGCGTTGCCGGGCGCGCCCAGGGGCTGCAGGCTGAACAGAGATGTATTGAAGTAAGAATCGCCGTTACGCGGATTCGAATTGAGGTTCAGCGATCCCGGAGTGTATTGCGGTTCATCGACCCCATAGTTGTTGATGCCGTTGGGCTCGGCTCCCAGCAAGGAATTGTCGCCGTAGTTGAGCAGCGTCACCGGGAAACCGCTGCTGCAATGGGTGATGCCGGAAATCACCCAGCCTGTCGTCCAACCATTGGCAGCACCAAATAGACGGTCAAAGGGAAGCTCATAGGCATAGCTCACTACGAAATTATGTTTTACATCGAAAGCCGACAGGGCACGGCTGAGCGCGGGATTGATGGGGTTCACCTCTTCCCCAACGTTCGAGGATTGATCGATCGATTTGCTGAAAGTGTAGCTGGCAAATAATTGCAGGCGCTTGCTGGTGCGGCGAAGACTCAGTTCCAGAGCGTTGTAGTTGGAATTGCCGATGCTCGCCTGGTTCGTGTCGCTGCCAAACTTCGGCCCCAGAGGTGCGCGGGTTCCATCGAGAGTTTTTCCCGACGCCGTCGTATAGGTATTGCTCTCTCCGAAAGGCCCGCAGGTCGCGGAGCCATCAGCAACCTGGCCGGGCTGGCTCAAGCTCAAGCATAACGCGGGGTTGCCGGGGTTCGATTCCACCAGAACCAGAAGGCGATGGGACTGATTGCCCACGTAGCTGGCGCTGAAAACGGTATTCTCCCCGAGTTGGCGCTCGATCGAGAACACGTACTGTTCGGTGTAGGGAATACGGTTGCTAACGGGATAAGCGGGAATGCCGCTGATCGGCACATATTGCGACCAGTCGACATTCCCATCGGGATGACTCCTGGAGGAGTTCAAGGGCGCGAAGGTGACGGGAAAATACTGCCCGAGATTTTGTCCGTTGGAAGCGGTCACGAATGGATTCGAAAATAAAGGCGAGGCGGGACTGCTGTAGGTGGTTCCATAAGGAGCGTTTGCCGCCAGCACTCCCAGAGTCAAGCCTTCAATGGATGTGTAATACATTCCGAAGCCCGCGCGTAAACTGCTTTTGCCTGGACTACCTAAGAGCTTGCCTAGAAAGCTGTCGTCGGAGACATCTGGCGAATACGCCACGCCGATGCGCGGAGAAAATTCATCGCCCGGGGGCGCGAGCGTGCGCCGCACTCCCGGATCGGTGGGGTACAGGATTCCCAATGGCGCGCTGGGAAAAACTACAGACTGCCTGCCCGGTTCTGTGGTTGAAATCTGATTGTACTTTTCGTACCAGGGCTCAATGCGGTCCCAGCGCAAGCCGTAGTTGAGAGTAAGGTTGGGTCTTGCACGCCAACTGTCCTGAGCAAAGATGCCGGCGTATTTGTTGCGGCCATAAAACGGATTGAGCTGGCTCTGGTTGTATTGACTGGGAATCCCAAGCAGAAAATCGGCGAAGTCGAGACCGGTCTCGCTTCCGGTAAAAAGGAAGTTGCCATTGAACTGGGCGATAGGATTCACGTTGACCTGGTCGTAATGAAACTCGCTGCCGAGTTTGATAGTGTGAGGCCCCACGACCTTTGAAAAATTGTCGAGCCACTGGAAAGTATTGTTCGCCTGCTTCAGCTCATTCGTATTGGTTCCGGTGGAGAAGTTATTGAAGACGAGGTTTTCTACTCCTTCGCCTTTGGGATTAAGCGCTAGGATGGTAGGCGTTCCCGATGGCATGACGAAACCTTGAGATACAAGGTTGACTCCGACTCCGCCTTGCGGTTTGCCCAGATCGTTGAATGCCCGCATGTAACTGAAGTGCAGTTCGTTGACTGCGGTCGCGTTCAGCGTCCGGGTGTTTCCCAGGCTGAATAATTGCGCGCGGCCCAAATAGAGAGCGTTGAAACCAGGCACACTGGCTCCTCCCTGAGCAACCGGGTACGGGTTGTTCAGCGAATAATCGTCCAGGAAGTAGTAGCCGGAAATCAGCCCCCAGTTGGTGTTGGCATCGAGGCGGATGGCGCCTTTGTCATCGCGGAGCGCCTGGTTATAGGCGGAAGTCGTAAATTGATCGCCGGAAACATTCGGCGCTGGGATGTATTGCAACAGATGTTGCGCAGGCGCAGACCAGGCGAGGCGCGGGATTTGTAGAGTAGGAAGCACGCAAGCCGTGGCGGGCGTTGTGGAATAATTTGTATTCGTGCATCCCGGAAAATAGTAAGGCTCTCCCGCATAAACCTGGTAACCGAAGTTGTTAGTGAGCGCACCGGCCCAAGCTGGTCCACTGACCCTCGTCGGCGATATGACCGATCGCCCATTCACGATTTCGGTGGTGTAGAAAGAACTGGCGAGGTCGGATAGGTTGCCGGCCCGGTTCTGCATGGATGGTACGGGAATCAGCCCGGTATCCACTCCCTGGCGTTGGCGTGTGCCCTGATAGTCGGAGAAAAAGAAGATTTTGCTGCGCTTGATGGGGCCGCCGAGGGTTCCACCGAACTGGTTCTGGATGAATGTGCCGCGGGTGGGAGAGAAGTAATTGCGCGCGTCCAGATCAGTGTTTCGCTGGAATTCGAAAAGATCCCCATGAAATGCGTTGCTGCCGGACTTGGTAATGACGTTGATCTGGCCACCGCTGAACTCGCCATACTCCGCATCAAAGTTGCTGGTGAGAATGCGGAACTCGGCAATCGAGTCAAGATTGGGAATGATCGCGGTTCCCATGTTGACGTCCTCTTCGGAGTCACTGCCGTTGACGATAAAGGCATTGGCGAACTCGCGCTGGCCATGAATCGAAATTGTGCCTGGATTCAGATCCGCGGAGGGTGTCAGCGCGCTGGCGCCCACATCCTGCACCGTGTTCGAAGTGATGGAGGTTTCAGGAGCTACTCCGGGCTGAAGCGACAACAAGTCCGTAAAGCTGCGGCCGTTCAGGGGCACCGCATTCATCTGCTCACTGTTGATGACCTCGCCCATCTGGCTACTGAAAGTCTCCACATGGACGGCGCTTTCGTTGACCGTGACCGCATCGGAACGGTCACCGACATCAAGCACAACATCGAGCAACAGCGAACTATTTGTGTCGAGCACGATTCCGGTACGGCGGTAGGGCCGGAAGCCGGGCTGCGTCACCTCGAGAACATAGCCGCCGACGGAAACGACTGGGAAGGTGTATGCGCCTCGGCTGTCGGCGATGGCGGTTTGCCGGAGGCCGGTGTTGGCATTCACCAAGGTGACGGATGCTTTGGCAATTGCCGCTCCGGACGGGTCTTTGATTGTGCCCGAGACGCTTCCTCCAACACCAGCCCATGCGGGACCGAGCAAGCAAAGAATCAGACTAAGTCGCGGCGTTGCTTTCAGGAGACTTCGTAGAACTTCCAGGACGGAGTCGCGCAGCAAGCCGACAATGCCAGGCAGTCCAGCTCCCAGTTGCAATCGAGTCGCATCTAAAAGTATGATGAATTCTCGATCGTGAATTTGTCGGGTCATGAAAGGTGAGTTCTAAGCGCTAGTTGCAACCCAGTCGCATCTAAAGGCTACGCTCACAATACTGCCGGATGCCTCCGGATAGCGTCAAGAGCTGGCGAAAGATTTCGTCGCAGTGTGGTTGCGACCAGTTGCGACAATCTAAGTTGCCACAATCGAGGAGGTTCTTGTGCCATTACCGCAAACCGAGATCCCAGGCCGCTTGCAGTCCCATCTCGCCGAGCGCGGAATACGCATGACCGAGCAGCGACGCGCGATTCTTCGCGTGATGGAAACTGCGACCAAACACTTGGACGCAGCCCAGCTTTTGCGCAAGGCGCAGAAGCTGGACGCCAGCGTGGACCGCAGTACCGTCTACCGGACGCTGCGGCTATTGAAACGGCATGGTCTGATTGACGAGCTCGATCTCATGCATATCAACGGCGAGGGACATTACTACGAGCGCAAGCTAAACCGCGATCACATCCACATGGCGTGTTTGCGGTGCGGCAAGATTATGGAATTCGTCAGCGATATTTTTGAAAAGTTAAAAGGGCAGGTAGAAAAAGATTGCCGCTTCCGGATCGTGGTCTCGCGGCTGGAAATCGGCGGATATTGCGCGGCCTGCCGCGGTGCCGAATGACGAGCCTGCGATGATGATCGATCTCCGATTGCTTGCGGCGAGCGACGCGGAAGCATACTGGAATATCCGCCTGGAAGCGCTCGAGGGTGACCCAGAGGCGTTTGGCTCGTCACCCGAAGAGCATCACGGTTTGAGCAAGGAGGAAATCGCCGGGCGGATTTCCTTCGAGCCATCAAACAAGTTTGTCGTAGGCGCGTTTGTTGGCGAGCGACTGGTAGGAACTGCCGGTTTCTTCCTCAGCAAGGGACTTAAGGAACGCCATAAGGGACACATCTGGGGCGTCTATGTGACGCGTGATGCGCGGGGCAAGCGAGCCGGCCGGGATATGTTGCGAATGCTGCTGGAGCGCGCCACTACTATTGAAGGGATTGAGCAGATCAACCTCTCGGTAGCGACCACTCAACAGGCTGCAGGAAGTCTATATCGGTCGCTCGGTTTTCAATCCTACGGCTGTGAGCGCCGCGCATTGAAGATAGGCGAGCGATACGTGGATGAAGAACATATGGTTTTATTCATCAACAAACCGCACTCCCGGTGAGATGTTCCGGATTGAACCAGCGATTCCGGCAAACAAAAAAGCGCCTCGGACTTTTCAGCCCAAGACGCCTCGGCAGCCCTCCCCCAGAACTGCCAAACTACTCTTGGATACTAGGTTTAGTGTTTTCTGTTGTAAACGTCACTTTGGTAATTGGATTTTGCCTCAATGCGGAAGGCGAACTGAAGTCTACGCATCGAGTTGGATTCTGAGAGCTATTGCTTCTGCCAGGTTTGGCCCCTGTCGGAAGTGGTCCAAAGTTCCGCATTCGAGGTTGAGATTTTCCCATGCTGGGGGTCGGAGAACTGAATGCCGACGATGTCTCCCGTAAGGCCAGCCCCGGCAACGGATGGGGTTACGCGGATCCAGTGATTGCCGCCATCCGACGTGTGATACAGAACGCCGCTGCTCCCACCAGCCCAAACTTCCGGCCCAAGGGCGGCTACGGCGCGGAATACTGCATCAGGATCGACCGCAACCTCGGCTTTCTGCTTGTTGGTCTGGGTGGAGTTGGTCACGTCAGCTCCGGCGGTGGGCGTCCCCGCATGAAGGTTAGCCTGCCCTTCGTTCAGAGCCGGATTGACGTTTTCCCACGTGTTTCCCCCGTCGAATGAGCGTTGCAGTACGCCGGAGGATCTGACAGCCCAGCGCGGTAAAGCGCGCGACATGAGAGACGGTGACGTTTGCAAGGGGCCAGGGGACGCCAGCGATGTGGGAGCATTGTTGGAAGCTGCCTGCGCGGGGACGGGATCTTTGGCTTTAACCACATCGAAACTGGACAAGTTTTTGACGTTGCCTCCGTTTGGGAGTAGCTGCGCTTCATTCTGGGCAAGCGGCTGGGCAAGCGGCTGGGCAAGCTGGTTCTGGCTTATTGGCGCGGAGTCAGAGTTGATCGCACCAGACGTCTGCGCCTCCAGAAACTCCGACGTAGTGCGGGTGTTCATTTCCGGGCTGGTTGCGGCAGTCGGATTAGGCCGAACCGATAGAGCGTTCGGAAGGTGTGCGGCCTGAGCGAAAACGACTTCGTGACCGGCGGAGCGGTCTTTGCGGCCTGCCCCGACTGCAGGCTTCAGCCCGGTTGATGCCGGATGGCCGAGTGCCGACAATGTCTGTTTTCCCGCATCCGTCTGGAGGACTGCCGTCTGAGTGGAAGCGGCCGAATTCGACGGCGAAGGAAGCGCCACGGCCTCCTGTGCACGATTCGAGGCGGCCGTATCGGCTTTCCTATCATGCGAATACTGAAAAACCCCGACCGAGATCACGACCGTCAGCCCGGCAGCCAATGCTCCCCACCGAATGACGGGCAGGCCCAGCCATCCACTTCGAGAGCGTGCGACGGAAACGGGCAAGACCGCGATCTCTGTCGCCGGCAAAGCCAGAGCAACAACGTCTCGACAATCGCCACAAGCGGCCAAGTGCTCCATTACTCGGGCCCTTTCGCTTCCCGGGAGAGACTGCTCGGCGAACGCTGTGAGCAGATCTGCATCAGGATGAGAGCCGACCGTCTTTTCTCGCAGCCGCTTCAGTACGAATTGTGGAACGTCTTGCATCTGAGGTTTCTAGAGAGCGGGTTCCTGGAAAGCGTCTCTCCTAAGCCTGCTCTAAGAGTTCGCGGGATCTCCTTGAGTTCTAGCTTCGACTGGGGCTTCTCTCTGATCAGAGAACGGCGCCGCAGGCGATTCTTGCGCCAAACTGCGGCGAATATCTAATCGCAGGTCGCGCACGTCTACCTCCAAAGCTTCTTCGGCCTGCCGGCGCGCCATGCCCTGCTGCATCATGTTGGCCAGGATTTTCTTGCGCAAGGACTTGGCCAGTTTGTCCACTTTACGGCTGATCGTAGATTCGTGTACGCCCAGCATGCGGGCAATTTCGGCCAAGGTACGGCCATCCAGAAAATACGCGGCCAGGACCATCCTCTCCTGGCTGGAAAGCGCGGCCAGGGCGCCGTGAGTAGCCGATTCAAGGCGCGAATCGGGAGACGGAAGCGCTTCTGTCTCGGGAGCGGCGAACTGTGAGCCTTCTTCCCCCTCTTCATCAAGGCTAGTCAGCCTCCGGTTGCGGCGGTAGCGATTTACAAACTCCTGGGCGAGGACGGTGCGCAGCCAACCCTCCAGCGACCCGCGCCCAGTGAAGGAGGCTAACTTGGAAATTCGCTCCCCTTCCCTCGTGGAGGTGCCGTAAAGCTCGGCATAAAGGGTGTCGGCCAGATCGCGGGCGGCAGAATCCTCGCGAGCGATGCGCAAGGCCGACTGGTAAAGCTTTTCGCGGTAGCGCGTGAGAAAAACCTCCCAGGCGGCATCATGACCCGCGGCACAGGCCCTGGCCAAGGCGAGTTCTTCCACGCGTAAGCTCAGGAGAAATGTGCGGGCTTCGCTATGACTGCACGCGGCGGGTAGATATTTGGCAGCGACATCGCAAAGAATCGCGGCAAAGGATTCGCGGGAAAGGCCGATCTTCTCGCATTCGCTTTGCGCCTGCAGCTTCCCCAGCAGCTCCAAAACAGCCGATTGCAGAGATGCGGAGATTGGTTTCGTGACACCCATGCAGAACAAAAGAGATTGCGATAAGCCCGACATTCGATATTAACAATTCCTTAGACGCTTCGAATGTTAATTCTAGTCGCTCCGAGAGGCAGTTTTTCGCTGTGAGGAACCTTCGATTTCGGGCGCGCAGGATTCAGGATAAGGACAATTATGCCAAGAGAATCTAGAGAATCCTTTGAAGCAGCTTAGTTTTCCGCGCTGTTCTGATACCAGTTCCGCCAGGCAGCGGAGTCGTTGGGCAGGCGTTGTCGGGTAATTTGGGCCAATGCCTGAAAGGCCCAACCCCGGGTCTGGGCGTCGAGTGCAGGGTCCTCGGCGTAGTCGATGAGCCGGGGAACAGCAGTCATACGCTGGTTGTGGCTCAACATGCCACTCTCCGCCAGGCTGCAAGCGGCCCGTTCGCGGACCACGGCGGAAGGATCATTGCGCATAGCATCGAGCAAGGGAGCGATTGTCGGCGTAGTTCCCACCAACGCCAAGCCTTCGACCGCCCAACGGCGGGAGTCCTCGGATGCCTCGCCGCCGCGGTCAAGTTCTTTCAGGTGGGCGGCCAATACCTGCACCACGCGATCCGTCGCGATACCACGGTTCGCAAGCAGTCCCAGACCCCAGAAAGCCCAAATCTTTTTCGTGTGGTCGGCGGAGCGAGCTTGTTCCACAAGGGCATCCACCGTGGGCTGGCTCTTGCTCAGGCCGTAGGCGGCGAGTTGCACTTCGATGGCGGAATTCCGCACATGGCTGTCGCTGGAGTTGAGGGCGGCGGTGGTAAGCTGGCCGAGGTGATCATTCCACTTGAGTTTCCCCCGCCAGCCGTCGACGCGAGCTTCGATCTGATCCGTTGCTCCATCGGAATGGCTGACGGCGCGCTCCAGCAACAGTTCCGCTTGTTCCTGCGGTTTCTGGCGATCCAGATTCGTTTCAGAGGACGCGAATGCCGGCTCTGAAGAATTCTTCCGCTGGATGGACGAGTTGCTCAGTTTGCCCCAGATTGTCCCCATGCCTCCGGCGCTGGAGACTGCTACAGCCAGCCCAATACCCGCCATCACGGCCGCCACATGCAACAAACGGAGGCAAGACCGAGGCGGAATAAAATTATCCGCCCTCAAAATCAGCGGCTTTGGCCCAACATTCGAATCAGAACCCAGGCGGCCATAATCCGGCGTCGGCTGAAGGCGTGGGTCCAAAACGCGCGCCTCGTCCTGAACCGGGAGGTTCGGTTGAAAAACATCCATGTGCAAAGTTTAGGCAACTGTGAAAATGGGGTAAAGTTACTTCAGGTACGCCCAACTAAAAGTTAGGCGCAGGCACGGCTACCCGCCGGCCGAAACTGGCAGCGGATGAAACGCCGTAGCCCAGATGCTACTGAGCAAGTGAAGTTACGGAGGAAGAATGGCAGGCAAGAGAGATTTTTTTTGCAAATGGATTTTCGCTTCGCTACTGATCGCCGCCGCAACAGCTGCCGCTGCGGCTGGCCCGGGCTACAAAGTTGTAAACACTTACAAGATCGGAGGCGATGGCGGTTGGGATTACTTAACCGCCGACGCCGCGGCACGCCGTCTTTATATTTCTCGCGCCACACATGTCATCGTTCTCGATTTAGATTCCGGCAAAAACGTGGGTGATATTGCGGATACGCCGGGGGTTCACGGCATTGCTCTCGCGCCGGAGTTGGGGCGCGGCTTCACCAGCAACGGGCGGGAAGGCACGGTAAGCATTTTTGACCTGAAAACCCTCACCACCGGTAGCAAAATAAAAGTTGGGCAGGGCCCCGACGCCATTCTTTACGACCCGGCAACCAAGCGTGTTTTCACGTTTAACGGACGAAGCCAGGATGCGACCGCCATCGATGCCGCTAACGGCACGGTGGTGGGCACGATCAAACTCGATGGAAAGCCCGAGTTCGCAGCCAGCGATGGCAAGGGCGAGATCTTCGTGAACATCGAAGATAAGAGCGAGCTTACGGCGATCGATGCGAACAAGCTGGTTGTGAAAGAGAAATGGCCGCTGGCGCCCTGCGAATCGCCTTCGGGTTTATCCATGGACAAAAAGAACCGCCGCCTGTTCGTGGGATGCGATAACAAAATGATGGCAGTGGTCGACGCCGATTCCGGCAAAGTTCTAGCCACTCCCGCCATCGGCGACGGCGTAGACGCGACCACCTTCGATGACGAAACCGGGCTGGCTTTCGCTTCCTGTGGTGAGGGCGTGCTGAGTGTAATCCGCGAGGAGTCGCCAGAGAAATTCATGCTGGTGGAAACTGTGCCGACACAGACGGGCGCACGCACCTTGGCGCTCGATTCAAAGACTCACGATGTATTTGTGGTCACGGCGAAATTTGGCCCGCCTCCAGCGGCTACGCCCGACAATCCGCATCCCCGGCACAGCATTGTGCCGGATACTTTTGTGGTTCTCGTCGTCGCCAAATGAAGTGCAACTTCAAATCCCTTAAAGCGGCGGTCTGTTTCTGCCTCGCGATGTTGATTGCGCCGATCTGCGCCGTGCAGACTTGCCGCGCCTATTCCGTGCTTACTCACGAAGAGATCGTAGATTTGACGTGGAAAGATACGCTCTTGCCTCTGCTGAAAAAGCGTTTCCCCGCCGCCACCGACGATGACTTGAAAAAGGCTCACGCATTCGCCTACGGCGGTTCGGTGATGCAGGACATGGGCTATTACCCGTTCGGCAGCAAATATTTCAGCGACCTCACGCATTACGTGCGCAGCGGTGACTTCGTCGTCAATCTGGTAAACGAATCCTCTGATCTGGACGAATACGCTTTCGCCCTGGGCGCGCTGGCGCATTACTCTGCGGATAATTGTGGACATCCGACCGTCAACCAAGCTGTAGGCCTCGAGTTTCCGAAACTGCGCAAGAAATACGGAAACATAGTCACCTACGAGGACAATCCGAAAGCTCACATCCGCACCGAATTTGGCTTTGACGTCACCCAGGTGGCGAAGCGCCGCTATACTTCCGACGCGTATCACGATTTCATCGGCTTTGAAATTTCGAAGCCGGTGCTGGAACGGGCGTTTCAAGATACTTACGGCGTTCCGCTAACCGACATTCTTTCTAAAGAAGATCTGGCCATTGGTACTTTTCGCCGCGCCATCAGCACTGTGATTCCTGAGATGACGCGGGTGGCGCTGGTCGCGCGCCGTCAGGAAATTGTTTCGGAAACGCCAAACTTCAAGGCCCGCCAGTTCCGCTATTATTTGTCGCGCGCGAATTATCAAAAGGAATGGGGACGGAGCTATAAACGTCCGAGCTTTGGAACTCGGCTGCTGGCCTTCTTCGTAAGATTCATGCCCAAGATCGGACCGTTTAAGGCGCTCGATTTCAAAATCCCCACTCAGAAAACGGAAGACCTTTATATCGCCAGCGTGGACAAAACCGTGCAGGATTACACCAAGCTTCTGCACGAAACGTCAGATGGAAACTTGCAACTTACAAACACCGATTTCGATACGGGCCACGACACGCGCGCTGGAGAATATGGCTTGACCGATAACACCTATGCCCACCTGCTCGACCAGTTGGCGCAGCACAACTTCGACAAGATCACTCCCGAATTGCGGGCAAACATTCTCGCATTCTATGCAGACCTGAACGCACCCATCGCGACCAAGAAAAAGCCCGCAGCCTGGCAAAAGACGCAGGACGAGCTCGCAAAACTTCGTGCTTTGCCGAATCCCCCGCCGGCAATCCAGCCGGTCACAGGAAGCAATCCAGCCAACTCGCGGCCTAGCGCGGACTAATTGAGACCGTTTGATCACTGGAACGACCGTTCGGTTGTCAGGTTGCCGCCTTGCCGTGTATCATCGCACAACTTTATCGACCCGCGAAGCCGGTCTCGAGCGGCATATCGAGCGCTGCGGGTTTGAGGACTCTCAAAAATGACGGTTGTCGACGACAAATTTTATCGGGCACGGATCACAAAACGCGAGGAGTTCGCGCCTGATCTGTGGATGATTCGCGTCGAGCCCGGCGGAGCGTTCAAGTTTGCTCCGGGTCAATACGCCACTCTCGGAGTCGAGCACGATGGCAAGCGGATAGAGCGTCCTTATTCGATCGTCTCGGCTCCGTTTGAAAATGAAATTGAATTTTTCTTCGAACTTGTGCCCGAAGGGGCGCTGACTCCGCGCCTTTTCAAGCTGAAACCCGGCGACGATCTGCTGATGAGAAAGGTGGCCAAGGGAAAATGCACGCTGGATACGGAAAGCGGACGCAAACACCATTTGCTGGTCTGCACAGTGACGGGCGTAGCGCCGTTTGTAAGCTTCGTCCGGCAGCTTGCGAAGGACTGGAAAGAAGGCCGCTGCGATGGCAGTCACCAACTTTATTTGCTTAATGGCGCCAGCCGTCCCTGGGAATTCGGTTACAAAGAGGAGCTGATCCGCTTCGACGCGGAACTGCCCTGGTTCAAGTACGTCCCCACCGTGAGCCGCCCATGGGATCATGCCGATTGGCCGGGCGAGATCGGCCGCGCCGACGATGTGCTGCGCAAGTATGCCGATCACTGGGAACTCGATGCCACGAATACAACCGCATATTTGTGTGGACATCCGGACATGATCGCGAACAGCAAGGCGATTTTAAAGCGCCGTGGCTTTGTTGACAGAACCGCGATCAAGGAAGAGATCTACTGGATTCCGGCAAAGTAACTTCATTAGGTCTCCGCCGGCGCGAATAGAACCAACACCGCCAGTTCATCTGTAATGTCGTAGAAGCGATGTCCGACTTCCGCCGCGACGAAGATCACACTGCCGGCGGAAACTTCTCGATCTTCCGATCCAGCCTTAAAGCGGGCGCGCCCGCGAACCACGTAATAGATTTCGTCTTCGCGATGCGGCTTCTGCCGGTCCGTTGCCCCGGCGGGGAGTACGTATAGCCCCGCACTCATCGCCGGCACGCGTAGGAACTCGCGGTAGGGTTTTCCGCTCTCCACTCGCTGCTCGTCGATTTCCGGAAGGCTGGCGAAAAATGTTTTCACGCCAGGATGCCTCCGAAAATGAGGTCGGTGAATTGCGGAATCAAGTTCTGCGCCTGCAGATCGCCTTCCGGCTTATACCACTGATAAATCCAGTTGATCATGCCGAGCAGCGCGAAGGCCGCAGCACGCGGACTCACCCTGCCTTTTGTAGATCGCGACGGCCGGGCTTTGTTCTGCACTTCAGCCATCAGGCTTTCAAGAAAGTGGACGTAATCCTTTTTGCGCGCATTGATGCGCTTGCGCAGCGACGGCGGAAGCGGGTGGTTCTCGTGGAGCATCACGGTAATCTCGCGGTCGCGTGGACTCAGCACAACTTCGATGTGCAGTCGAATCAGAGCCCGCAGCCGCTCTTCAGGATCGGCGATGGCCCGCAGGGGATTGAGCACGCGCTCCTGAGTGATCTCCATGGCATGGTCCATGATCTCGAACAGGATTTCGTCTTTGCTTTGAAAGTGATGATAGAGGCCTCCCTTGCTCAGCCTGAGAGCTGCGGCCACGTCATTCATGGAAGTGGCATCATAGCCGCGCTGCTGAAATAAACGGGCGGCGGTACGCAGAATTTCCTGCCGGGAATCGACCACAGTCTCACGCGCCATCGGGTGACATGGTAAACAGTTGTGGGCGGGAATGCCAATTGCTGCGAAGAACGTCTCAGAGCCTCTATATTTAACTAGGCAGTTGACCAAGTACTGGTTTCCGGTAGTATCATGGAACTGGAATTCGAGTGGCACAATGCCAAGGCCGAAGCTAACTTACGCAGACATGGCGTGAGCTTCGATTTGGCGACGACCGTGTTCAAAGACCCTTTCGCCGTCGAGCGTGTCGACGGTCGCGAGGAACATGGCGAAGAACGTTATGTGATTGTCGGCGTGGCTGAAGGCAAGGTTCTGTTGTTTGTAGCCTATACCGAACGACGGGAACGCATTCGCATTATCTCAGCCCGAAGGGCGACGCAAGATGAGCAAGACGACTACTTCCAGCAAAACGCCTAGGCCCATGACGCCACAGGCTGTCGCGGCGGCCGCCCGTGCCGACCGCGACGCGCAACCGCTGACCGCCAGCGATCTCAAGCGGATGAGACGAACACCTCAGGCGAAAATCATTCGCCGGGCTTTGGCATTAACGCAGGAGGCTTTCGCCGTCCGCTACCACATCCCCCTCGGCACTCTCCGGGACTGGGAGCAGGGCCGTGCTCAACCGGACCGACCAACTCAAGCCTATTTGAAGATCATTGCCCTCGAGCCGGAGCGCGTCGAGCGCCTGTTGAATCAAAGGCCGCACTGAGCTAATTATCCTTTGACATCCTTAAAGGCTGGACCATCCGCCCTGGTGACCATGCCGATAGCATCGGTATTCTTTACCCAGTACCGCTTTAAGAGATTCTTCAGATTACTGATGTTGACTTCTGGGTGCTCTTTTTCTCCGTGTAACGACTTGTGAGTCGTGCAAAACCAATGATCGGTGGAAGGGGCAATCACCATGTCGAGATGTTCATTCACATGCGCAGAGCTTTCTGAGGTGAGTTTAGCTTCGTAGGCGTGATAGGCGGCTCTTAGCGGCAGTAGCCCCAACGTGTGCGTGCGGCGAGACAGCCAAAACATCGCGTTGTCTCCCCCGCTGCCTATGGCGGCAAATCCAGGAAATGATCGGTGGTGGACGGAGTGTTGTTGCGCATTAGCCTCAAAAAGGTAAGCTTTTCCTCCGTCATCAAAGGCGGAGATTACAAGGTCACAGCCGAAATCGAACTTGGCCCACTCAACTTGCATTTTTTCGTTTAATTCTGGGTCTAGTTTTTGATTTGGATTGAACGCATGGGGAGGGAGCCTCATTCTTGGCAGTTCAAGCAGTGTGAAGAGGTGATGTTTATAGTGAAAGCATCCCTCGGCAATTGCTACCTGGATTTTGCCGAACGTCTTCTGCCCCTTTGGAACTTCCCTGAGGAAGGTACATATGCATGGGAGCGACTGAGCCGCCCTGCTGACGTCGCCAGCCGTGGCGGCGAATAAATTCTCATCCGGGAACATTAGAACTTTGTGAAGGCGGGCATGTGAATCGACATCTTGATACGACCCCATCGTGTCCGCGAGAAGAACAACCGTGTCGGGAGTCCGTTTTTCTCTCCTGCCGCTGTCAGATGTAGCAAGAACACCTATCCCAATGGTCATAGTCGCTCCGATCAAAACTGGTTCGCAAGGAATTCATTCTAAGCGGATGCTGACCTTATCGCTGCTGACCTTATCGCTTGACACGGTTTGTCTTCTTCGATAGCATTGTTGAACCGACCGACCGGTCGGTTTGCAGCAATCATTGTCAGACCTAACTACGAGAGGAGCATCCTGTGGCCACCATTTTTTACGAACACGACGCCAATCCCAATGCCCTGAAGGGCAAAACCATCGCCATCCTCGGCTACGGCAGCCAGGGACACGCGCAGGCGCAGAATCTCCGCGACAGTGGCTGCAAAGTAATCGTCGGGCTGGAAGCGAATCGCCCTAGCGCACACCAGGCCCGCGCCGATGGCATGGTTGTCGTGGCGCCGGATGAGGCCGCCAAGCGCGCCGACTGGATTCACGTGCTCACGCCCGACGAAACTCAGGCCGCAGTTTACGAACAATACATCAAGCCTTATCTGCATCCGGGAAAGATCCTCGGTTTCTCGCACGGCTTCAGCATTCATTTCAAAACGATCACGCCGCCCAGAGATGTTGATGTGGTGATGATTGCGCCCAAGAGTCCCGGCCATCTGCTGCGGCGCGTATATGCGGAGGGCCGCGGCGTACCATCACTGATTGCGATTCAACAGGATTCCAGCAAGCGGGCGCACGAATTTGCGCTCGCCTACGCCCACGGCATCGGCTCGACCCGCGCCGGGGTGCTGCAAACAACTTTCAAAGAAGAGACCGAGAGCGATCTGTTCGGCGAGCAGGCCGTGCTGTGCGGCGGTCTGACGTCGCTGATCAAGAAGGGATTCGAGACGCTGGTGGAAGCCGGCTACGCGCCGGAGATCGCCTATTTCGAATGCCTGCACGAGATGAAGCTGATCGTCGACCTGATCTACGAAGGCGGCCTCAGCCGGATGCGCTATTCGATTTCGAATACAGCCGAGTACGGCGACTTGACGCGCGGGGAAAAAGTTGTGGGTGATGCCACGCGGGCTGCGATGAAGAAAACCCTGGCTGACATTCAGGACGGAACTTTCGCTCGCGAATGGATCAAAGAAAACAAAGACGGCGGCTACCACTTCACCGAACTGCGGGAGAAAGAACAGAAGCATCCCATCGAGATTGTGGGCGCGCAATTGCGCGGCATGATGAGCTGGCTGCCGGGAAGAGAAGCGAAGAAGCCGGCTCAGACGCCTAAGCCCGAGCCCGAACAGGTCGTGAATGCTTAGGGTTTTAGGTGTCTTTAACTGCCTGCTGATCGGTGCAGATAGAGATCCTTCAACTTCGCTCAGGATGATAAGGGTAAGGAACGCTAGATAAATGGTTAGGGGAGCAGAAATCGTTCTGCAATGCGTGCGCGCCGAGGGGGTGGACCTGGTGTTCGGTTATCCCGGCGGCGCGATCATGCCGTTGTATGATGCGCTCGAAGGCAGCGGCATTCGCCATGTTCTCACGAGGCATGAGCAGGGTGCGGTGTTCTCTGCAGAGGGCTACGCGCGGGTAACGGGAAAAGTTGGTGTAGCGATTGCGACCAGCGGTCCGGGCGCAACCAATCTGGTGACCGGGATCGCCGATGCCAAAATGGATTCCGTTCCTTTGGTGTGCATTACCGGACAAGTGCGCAGCGCGATGCTGGGCACGGATGCATTTCAGGAAACGGATGTTTTCGGCGTAACACTCTCGCTGACCAAATGGAGCCGGCTGGTACGGACAATTGACGAAATTCCGGAAGTGATTGCGGAGGGATTCCACTGGGCACGAAGTGGACGGCCGGGCCCCGTGGTCATCGACATTCCAACTGACCTGCTCAAAGCGAAGAAAGAATTCTCCGGACCAGTGAAGTTTACTCCGCAGCCGCGATCCACCGATGCAAAAGCGGAGGGCGCATTCAGCGACACGATCGTCGCCTTATTGCAACGAGCTGCGAAGCCTGTGGCGCTCGTCGGCGCAGGAGCAAAGCTTTCCGGAGCAATACCGGGATTGCGGCGTCTGCTCGATGATCTGAATATTCCGACTTTTGCCACGGTGCATGGTCTGGGTGCCGTTCCACCGCAGTCATCTTATTACCTGGGCATGGTCGGAATGCACGGAACGCGAGCAGCCAACATGGCTCTGCACGAAACCGATCTGTTGATGGTTTTCGGAGCGCGTCTGGATGATCGCGTGACCGGCGAACCCACTCGCTTCGCGCCCAATGCAAAGATCGTTCACTTTGAAATTGATCCCGCACAACTCGATCGCGTCCGAGCCTGCGAATTGCCGGTCATCGGCGATCTGGCCGAAACAATTCCGGCGCTTCACGCGGCTGTGCGGGAGGTCTCCCTACCCGATTGGGGCGGCTGGCGAGCGGTCGCATGTGGACAGGAGCGGGCGGAGTTTGATCCGCAAGGGCTGGCTCAGCCAACCATGCGCTTCCTGGATGAACTTTTCAGCCGCCTTCCGCAAGACAACGTAGTGATTGCCGATGTGGGCCAGCACCAGATGTGGGCGGCGCAGCGCTATCGTTCGTCATCGCCGCGCGGCTTCATCACTTCCGGCGGTCTGGGAGCGATGGGCTTCGCCCTGCCCGCCGCGGTCGGGGTGCAACTGGCGAAACCGGAGACTTGTGTGCTTTGTGTTTCTGGCGATGGCGGCTTCCAGATGAACATCCAGGAGTTGGCAACGGTGCACCGTCTCGGATTGCCTATAAAAATGGTGATCGTCGATAACAAATATCTGGGCATGGTGCGGCAGTGGCAGCAGCTCTTCTACGAGCGCAATTATTCCGAAACTGATTTGAGCGACAATCCGGATTTCGTCGAGATTGCCAAAGCGTACAGGATTCACGGCTGGCGGCTGAACGAGTCGGCAATGGCTGAGTTTCCGGTATCGAAAGATACGGGAGATTCGATCGACAATTTTCTGCGTTCGCCGGGGCCGGAGTTGCTGGTGTTCGACTGTCATCCGGAAGCAAATGTTTATCCTATGGTTCCGGCGGGAGCGGCGCTTTCGGAGATGGTTTTTCGGGACGAATAGGAATTGCAAAATCCAGTTCGAGGAAACGCCTATGCAAGTTTTTCACATTCGCTATCGCAACGCCCAGGGCGCATTGATGCGCATTCTTAATGCCGCTTCACGCAGGGGGCTCGAGCTCGGTTCCGTGCATGCGGAAGCCGCCGGTCAGGACCATGGGGTGACTCTGCTGCTGGAAGCTACGCAGAAACAAATCGGCCAGCTTTGCCGCGAATGGTATGGGATCGTGGATGTAATCGAGGTTCGGTCCGGCGCATCTTTGCGCGAGCATGAGGACACCGGCACATGGGCGCCGCATCCGCCGGCATCGACCAACATTGCAGAGCAATCAGCGCGCGCAGCTTTGGCATAAACAAAGCTACGTACATCGGTTGATAGGGGTTTTCAGTTTTTAATTTTCCAGCGACAGCCTCCCTGTCGCTTCACCTCTGTTGTAATCTTTTGCCATGGATCTAAAGCATCGCAGCCGCGGAATCACCGACGGGCGCGACCGGGCTCCGGCGCGCTCCATGTTTAAAGCCATCGGATTCACCGACGCCGATCTTAGCAAGCCGTTGATCGGCGTGGCCAATACCTGGATTGAAACCATGCCGTGCAACTTTCATCTGCGGCGGCTTGGGGCCAAAGTGAAAGAGGGCATTCGCGCCGCGGGCGGTACTCCCATGGAATTCAATACCATCGCCATTTCCGATGGGGAAACCATGGGCACGGAAGGCATGCGCGCCTCACTGGTCAGTCGCGAATTGATCGCCGACTCGATTGAACTGGTCTGTCGTGGACAATTGTTCGACGCAGTGGTGTGCGTGGTGGGATGCGATAAGACGATTCCGGCCGCCGCCATGGCGCTGGCACGGTTGGATATTCCCGGGCTTGTGCTTTACGGAGGAACCATCGCTGCGGGCACTTATCGCGGTAAAGACGTCACCATACAGGACGTCTTCGAAGCCGTAGGCGCGAATGCCGCGGGGAAAATCACCGACAAAGAATTGCACGAGCTGGAAGATGTAGCTTGTCCCGGTGCGGGGGCCTGCGGCGGCCAGTACACCGCGAACACCATGTCCACGGTAATGGAGATGATCGGACTTTCTCCCCTGGGCTTCAACAGCGTGCCGGCGATGGATGCGAAAAAAGATTCCGTCGCGTTCGCCTGCGGCAAGGTAATCCTGAATGCGTTGGAGAAGGAAATCCGCCCGCACGATATTTTGACTCGTGACGCTTTTGAAAATGCGATCGCATCCGTTGCCGCAACCGGAGGATCGACCAATGCGGTGCTGCACCTATTAGCGATTGCGCGCGAAGCTGGCGTCGATTTGGAGATTGACGATTTTCAAACAGTGAGCGAGCGCACTCCTCTGCTTGCCGATCTGAAACCTTCCGGACGTTTTGTGGCCGCCGATATGCACCGTGCGGGGGGAGTGCGCTTGCTGGCCCGGCGACTGCTGCATGGAAAGCATCTTCATCCCGCGGCGATGACGGTAACTGGACTCTCGCTTAAGGCTGAGAGTGAGAGCGCTTTTGAAACGCCGGAACAAGAAGTGATCGCGCCGCTGGAAAAGCCGCTGAAGAAAACCGGAGGCTTGGTTATTTTGAAGGGGAACCTCGCACCCGAAGGTTGCGTGGCCAAAATCAGCGGGCATGAGCGGCTCGAACAGCGCGGTCCCGCGCGAGTGTTTGAATCGGAAGAAGACGCCATGTCCGCCGTTACCAGCAAGCAGATTCACTCCGGCGATGTCGTGGTCATTCGCAATGAGGGCCCTAAGGGCGGGCCGGGCATGCGCGAGATGCTCAGCGTCACCGGGGCGCTTGTGGGCGAAGGATTGGGATCGTCTGTTGCGCTGTTGACCGACGGCCGTTTCTCCGGCGCAACTCATGGATTGATGGCTGGGCACGTCTCACCGGAAGCCGCGCTGGGCGGGCCGATCGCCGCTGTACGGGACGGCGACATAATCCACTTCGACGTTAGCCAGCGGTTGCTGGAAGTTGAGATCAGCGACGAAGTGATTCGACAGCGAATGAAAGAATGGAAGCCGCCACAGCCGCGCTATCCTACCGGGGTGTTCGCCAAATACGCAGCGCTGGTTTCATCAGCATCGCAAGGGGCGATTACGCGGCCGCCAGAATAGAATAGTTTTTCGGTTTTGAATCCAATCCAAATAAATAAGGGAGCGGCGTTGGCCGCTCCCTTTAATATTTCAGTTCCTGTTATCCGAGCGTTGTTTATTGCTTGCATCCCGGACTGTAGGCTGTGAGTACGTTGGCAACGGCTGCGATGGCGCAGTCATAAGCCGCGCCAGTTGAATCAAAGGAGTTGTACTGCTGCGCTCCGGATTGGCCGCTATTGCCAAGCAGATTAAACGAGGAATCAAACTCGAGCGTATCCAGATGTTGGCCGGCGTTTTCGAGAGAACTGAAATAGGTCACGCTGCCACCCTGAGTGGTGGTATTGGTTTGCTGGTAAGTCTGTTTCGCGTTGGTTTTTTGGTTGATATTGCCGCTGGAAAGAAAGACTTCTGAGATATTAACCGTCAAAGGGAATGTGTAAGTCTGGTTGTAAACAGTGGGAGACGAGCCCGCCTGCGATACCGTCGTATTCGAATTGATCGTGGTGTTTTGCAGAATATCCTGGACGTACTGGTTTCCAGTGATATTGAAATTCTGGTCGTTATAAAAGCCTACGGTTTGCGAAACCTTGGTCGTGACTTTGCCATGTGACGTATTCACGTAGCCCGAGATCACGAAGCTGCGTCTCGAAGTGACGTCGACCGTGCCCTTGATAAAAGTCGGCTGCACATTGAGCTTTTCGGTAACCACCGGAGACGGCCCGGTCAGAGTGTTTTGAGTTATCGCACCGCTGGTCTCGGCACTGCCCGGATCCAGATAAAGCAAAAGGGATGCCGTGGCTGAGAAATAATTGTTGGCGTTGTACACGCTGAGCGAGACCGTGTGCGGCTGGCCGTTGCTCAGTACTCCTGCGAACGGCGTCAGGTTGACGCGATACGGAGTGAAATTCAAAGTCTGCACGCCGGGAATCGGGAACCAAAGGTAAGGATCGATGCCACCGGTATAAATCCACGGAAATACCGGAGCTACGCCTGCCGGTTGTCCGTCGATTGTGATTTCGGTTTCGCGGAATCCCGTATTGCTGCAGCTTTCCAATTCTGATGCAACATCGTTGGGCACGCAGGTATACCAGAACTCATCGCCGGATTGACTCTGCGCGTAAACGTCAAGATACGCGGTCTGCACGTTCGTGGGCATGGTGAAAGTGCCGGAGAGCGTGCTGGAAGTTGAGCCGAGACCGACCGTCCCGCCCGAAGGACCGGCCGAGAGTGGCAGCACCACGTTGGCGGAAACAGGAGCCGTCTGCCCCTTGGAAATCGGATAGAACTCGAGCGATGCGGACGCATAGATAGTTGAAGTCAGCCCGCAGCACAACGTATTGCCGATATTGGCTTGGCCGGTTTGCGCGGTGTAGAAGATCGAACTGTAATCGGTCAGATCGTTTTCGATATGCCATGACGGACCTTCGTTCGGCGAAGGTTCGGCAGTGGTGCCGAAATAGATATTTACCGGACCCAGCCAGAAATTGGCGGTGCGATCATACTGGATGCCGGCATTCAGATTGATATCGGCCTCGAGCACCACCTTAGCCCACGGCCCAGGACAATCGGACGGCGGGGTATAGGTAAAGTTTTCGACGTTGAAATCGTAGAACGATGCTCCGCTAAACAGTTGTACAACGCAAGGATTGGTCGAAGGCCGAGGCACAGTGGGATCGGCAGTCACCGTGTTCGCTGAACCGATCACATAATGGTCAGAGGCCGAAGCAAGGGGGACGAAGAATGCAATCAGCAATAGAAGCGGAAAAATATTCCGTGCCAAGCGGGCGATGCGGGCCATGCGAAATCCTCCTGGGAAAGTGGCAAAAGGCGCGTCCGTCTTGGCAAGCAGAAGCAGACGAGGGCAGCGCGCTAGTGCGGAAGTATTGCGCGTTCGCCGAACCCTGTCAACAGAAGTCGAAAGTTAGTATTGCCGATTTTAGAAACGCGTAGGCCGTTCCTGCGGCTTATTTCTTCTCGTCCTCGCCCACCGGTGCGGCTACGCCGAAGGTGGTTTTCCAGTAATCCTGAACGGCCGGCGGCAGTTTCTCCATGTGCGAGAGGAGGCTGGTGATCTTCCATATGTCCTGCTCGCTCAGAGTTTTGTCCCAGGCGGGCATGGCGGTGTACCTGACGCCTGTACGGATGGTGTAAAAAATGTGCCACTCCGGATCGTCAGGCGGATGGGAAACCAGATTGGGAGCGGGTGGGTAGAAAGATTGCGCGAGCGAGGCAGGCTTGCGATCGAGGTCGCCGTGGCAGAGGGCGCAGTTCATACTGTAAAGCTTCATGCCATCTTCAAGGTTCTGGTCGTTGGGCGCAACTGGGTTGGTAACGTGAGGAGCGTGCCGCTCCATCGACGCATCGACGGCCGTGTTAGCCAAATGGTGTTCCCATCCCGGTGGAGTGACATTGGCTTGCGTGGGGAAAAAGCCGAGCATCGCGAAACCAAGCACGCCGAGGATTAGTACGAGAAGAGTAATGATGACACCGAGAACGAATTTACCCATGGTCCCCTCCGGGAATCGACTATTGTGGCAGATGAGGCGGGTGGGGCGCTAGCGTTCAATACGCTTTCAGCTTGCGGGCTTCGCGCACTACGTCACTCACCTGGGGCAGGTAATGTTCCTCCTGCGGAGGAGAAAAAGGGATCGCGGAGTCCAGACCCGCAATGCGGACGATGGGTCCATCGAGGTCGTCGAAAGCTTCCTCGTTGATGATGGCTGCAATTTCGCCCGCCAATCCTCCAGTACGCGAGTGCTCGTGCAAAATAATGACCTTGTTTGTCTTCTTCACCGTCTGCGCGATGGCGTCGCGGTCTAGCGGCGACACTGTACGCAGGTCGAGGATCTCGAGATCGATCCCGTCGTTCTTTAGAACCTCGGCAGCCTCTAACGCAGTGTGAACCATCGCGGCATAAGTAATGACGCTGAGATCGCGACCTTCGCGGACGATATTGGCTTTTCCGATCGGAACGACATAATCGCCCGCCGGCACTTCACCCTTAATGCGCCGGTAAAGATATTTGTGTTCGAAGAAAATGCACGGATTGTTATCGCGGATGGCGGCCTTGATTAGACCTTTCGCGTCATAGGGTGTAGCTGGGCAAATCACTTTGAGGCCCGGGTTGTGGACGAACCACATCTCGGGATTCTGCGAGTGAAACGGGCCGCCATGGACGTATCCGCCGCTAGGTCCACGCAGAACGAGCGGAGCAGGCGCGCCCCAGAGATAATGCGTTTTCGCGACCATGTTTGAAATCTGGTTGAACGCGCAGCCGATAAAATCCATGAACTGAAACTCGGCCACGGGACGCATGCCGGTGAGTGAGGCTCCGAAAGCCGCACCCACTATGGCGGATTCGGCAATAGGGGTATCGATCACGCGCTCAGGACCGAAGCGGTCGATGAAACCGTCGGTGACTTTAAAGGCACCGCCATAAATACCGATGTCTTCGCCGAGGCAGAAGACAGTTGGATCGCGGTCCATTTCTTCCCAGATTCCCTGGCGGATGGCTTCGAGGTAGGTGAGTTGCATAGGGTTAGGGTGCCTTATGATTGTCCTTGATTACAGATTGTACAAAATGCTACTATATTACATTACGTACAAAGAGTAAGTGGGGGACTCGAAAATGCTCGACAAGCTTACCGCCAGCGAAGCGCGGCAGAACTTCTCCGATATTCTAAACCGTGCCGCGTTCGGACGGGAAAGAGTGATCATCCACCGCGGGAAAAAGCCAGTGGCTGCAATTATCCCGATCGAAGACTACAACTTTCTTGAGGAATTGGAGGATCGTATCGATATTCGGGAAGCACGCAAACGGCTGAACGAACCGACGATCCCCTGGACGAAAATAAAGAAGGATCTCGGTCTGTAGTCCCTTTCAGCGCCCATGCGCTATGTTCTTGAATTCACGGCGTCCGCCACACGCGAGTTCCGGGACCTCGACAGGCAACTTCAACGGCGCATCACTGAGAAAGTTATCGCACTCTGTGAAGATCCGTTCCCACCCGGCAGCAAGAAGCTCAAAGCGCAACTGGACCATTTTCGGATTCGAGTCGGCGACTATCGCGTCATATACCGAATCGACGGGAAACGGGTGGTAATTGTGATTGTGCGAATCGGGCATCGGAGAGAGGTGTACCGCTAGACAGAACCTGCGTTCCCATTTCCTCCCAGGTTCCTTGGCGGATGGCTTTGAGGTAAGTGAGGAGTATAGGGTTAGGTTTCAAAGTTTCGAGTTTGATGCTCTGCGGTTGGGCGTTAGGATCTCGTCCCGGTTTCGGGCAGGCAGGAGAACATCTGGCGCCCCTGGCACAGGCACAGATATTCCCAACCGTCGTTTGGAGCTATCTAGCCCATCCCTCCATTCCGATACTGAAGTTAAATGGTGAGGATCACCGACGAAACACAGATTCACCATCCACGCTTGCAGACCAGCGACCTCGCTCAGGAAATAAAGGTGTGCCAGTCTGTTTGCGCTTTGATACAGTCCCTTCTTCCACTCTATGTTTTCGTTCACGCCCAGCCATCGCTTCGTATTTGTGAGGGACTTGTTGATCTTTGACAATGAGGCTTCAGAGGTTGCTTTACAATCGGTCTTCATCTCATCCAGATAGCTCTTCGCCTCGACCAGAATATAGCCGATTGGTTCGCTACCTTCAGATACGGTAGCTAGCGCGTCCCAAACAGGCCCTCCGGAAGGCCAAAACTCCATGAGTTGCGCGCTGAGTCGGGCCAGTCCAAGCGCTCGCAAGAAATCTGCGTCGCAATACTCGACAAACTTCTCGCCTTCGAGCGGTGATTTCCAGTCGATTGTGAAACCGGTTGGCACTTTGGGGGTTAGAGCCGCAAGAATTGCGCACGAGAGTTCGTCGGCGCGCCTGTTCACATAAATCTGGACCTGCAATTTGCTGCCCTTATAAGCACGCCCAAACTCGTCTTGTCGCTCGGCTTTCATTTAAGATGCACTGCCGCTTCAGTCTCTTTGAGTGCGCCCGTTCCCTCCCTCACTTTCGGCATTCCATACTTAGGTTCGATTTCATGGCAGCCGTCTTCACAGAAGACACCACCCTCAGCTGACTCCGGCGTCGGCATCGGTGAATTCACCGCTATCTCACGCTCGGCTTCGATTACTCGCTCGACATCAGCAATTAATTCTGCGTTCTCTTTCGCAGTCAGCCACTTTTTTTCTTTCACCAGATAATTCTCGAAACGCGCAATCGGATCGCGCTTCTTCCAGAATTCGAACATAGGTTTGGGCACGTACGCGGCGGCGTCGTGGATGGCGTGACCTTTCATGCGCATCATTTTCGCTTCGATCAGCATTGGACCTTCGCCGCGGTGGGCGCGCTCGATGGCATCGCGGGTAGCGTCGTAAACCTGGCAAGCATCAGTGCCGTCGACGATAACTCCGGGGATGCCGTATCCGATGGCGCGTTCAGCGAGATCTTTGACGCGGTATTGCATCTCCGAAGGCGTGGAGTAAGCCCAAAGATTGCTTTCGAGAATGAGTACAAGGCCGAGATTCTGCACGGCGGCGAAGTTGATACCTTCGTAAGTGACACCTGTGGATTGGCCGCCATCGCCGATCCAGGTCAGCGCGGCGATGTTGCGTCCCTGCAAACGCGCGCCAAGAGCGACGCCAGAGAGTACAGGGATGAGATCGCCGAGCATGGAGATTGGAGAAACCATGTTTCGCTTTTCGATGTCGCCGAAATGCGACGTGCCGTCGCGGCCGTGCGTGGGCGAATCGGCTTTGGCCATATATTGCATCATGGTGTCAGATGCGCGAAAGCCGCGGACGAGCAATGCGCCTTGATTGCGGATCATGGGCGCGAACCAGTCATCTTTATCGAGCGCATACGCCGAGGCGCAGGAGCAAGCTTCCTGGCCGAGACCGAAATAAACTCCGCCGACGACCTTGCCTTGCTTGTAGAGATTTTCGAGCGCGATCTCCATTTTGCGGTTGAGCAGCATGTAGCGATAGATCTCGATGCATTGCTGCTTGCTCAAATATTTGGAGTCGCGAATCGGGGGAACGGGCGCGTCGAGGTTGCCGGTAACTTCGTAGCGGACGTGCTCGGCGCCGTCTTTATCTTTTTCTGCGCGCTGCTTGACTGAAAGATCGGGATGTTCCAAGCGCGTATCGGGGATGGAGTAAGTGCGGAGGGCGGGTACTCCATTTCTCGCACCCTTGGCTAGATGTGTGGATTTTAACGGACTCGCGCTGTTGTCCAGGCGGTTCCCGTTAGAACCTGGTTTAGGATTCGACTTCTTTTTGCTGATCGACATGGAAATGACGGCACATAAGCCGCAAGAATGATGGTATCGCGGGAGGAGGTCAGAGGGCTAGAGGAAGGTACGCAAGAGAAGGCTCAGCGCGTTTTTGCAATTGCTCTCTTCAACAGCTCGACCTTTTTCGGGTCCCAGTTGTCCTTTGCAAAGGTCATCGCTGTCTTGCCCTCGTTATCCTTCGCCATAGGATCGGCGCCCCAGTTCAATAGCAGCTTTACAGAGGCTGAATCGTCTGGGCTGCCAGCGGCCATTATCAGAGCAGTCTTGCCGTCACGGGTTCGAGCATTGACGTTTGCGCCCTTCTCCAGCAGGATTTTCATAATGTCGTACGTGCTGTTCATCGTCGCTATGGCACAGGAGCAGGCTGCGGCTATCAATGGTGTCAGGCCTCCCCTGTCTCGGACGTTGATTTTTGCTCCTCTTTCGAGAAGCAGCTTGAAAGTTTCGCTTTGACCAAACGCCGCCGCTCGCATCAGTGGCGTCTCACCTTCGTCATCTCTCGCCTCGATATCGGCTCCGCTGTCAAGCAGCAATTCCACGTTCTTTACCCAAGGCAGCTCAGGCGCAGTCATCGCGGCCCGATCATTCTGTCCGGTTGCCGATGGCGGCGCATCGGCAATGTGAATCACGACAGGTCCATTCTCGGCGGCCTGGAACAGCGCCGCGTCCTTATCCTTGATATCAGGATTTCCGTCCAAAAGGGTCCGCAGCATCTCGGGATCGAAGGATCTCGCAGCCTCGATTAGCGCTGTCTCTTCGTAGCTGTTCTTGGCGGAGATATCAGCACCCTTCTCGAGCAGTAGTTTAACGATTGCAATGTCTTGATTGCTTACCGCGACGATCATTGGCGTATCTCCGCGATCGTCTTTCGCTTCGAGGGCGGCTCCATTTGCGAGCAGCACCCGCACAGCACCGATGTCGTCTTTGGCAATTGCCTGAAACAATTCTTTGTCCGAAGAACGCGATTGCGCGACGCCGATGGTCCGACCCACAAGGATCAGGATGCTCAGCGCAAAGAAGAGTAGGTGGCCGGCTTTCATGACCGCCGGAGCACTTGATTTCCACGATAGTTTGGCAGCCTTGCTCACGTAACGATTATTCAGTGAGAACACGGTACTTCAAAAGTTACGTTAGGCCCACGTAGAATCGTTGTCTTTGTGCAGTTGTCGAAATTCGGCTGGCTCTTGGAGGGGAACGCCGACGGGGTGGCCGAGCAAGGCGTCGATAGTCTCAACCCAGAGGATCTGGCTCGAAAATACCGTTCCGAAATTGCGGGAGATAGATTCGGCAACGGCGTTCAGGTCGGGTTCTTTACCGAGTTGCTGCTGCATCGACGTCACCGGCTTCGATGCGATGCCACAAGGAATGATCAAGTTGAAATAATTCAGATCGGTGTTTACGTTGAGCGCGAAGCCGTGCGAAGTGACGGAGCGGGAGATGTGAACGCCGATGGCGGCGAGTTTGGCCTCCGCAATGCCCATGGAGGGATGGACGCCTCCGTCCGTCCGGTTTTCCTCCGTTTGGCGGACGAAGGCGTCCGCCGCTCCATGAGTCGGATCCGTCCAAACACCAGTTAAGCCGTTGACGCGCTTTGTCGGAATCGCAAAATCGGCGCAAGTGCGGATCAATACTTCTTCCAGTCGGCGCACGAACTCGACGGCGCCAAGACCCTTTCGCAGGGCGGACGGGGCGTCCGCCGCTCCACGAGCGAATCCTCGAAGGTCGAAGATTGGGTAGCCGACAATCTGTCCGGGACCGTGGAAAGTGACATCGCCGCCGCGATCGCACTCGAAAAGCTCGACGCCCCGCTGGACGAGGAGTTCGGGCGATGCAATGACGTTGGCAGCTTTCGCATTACGCCCGAGAGTGATGACGGGCGAGTGTTCGAGCAGCAGCAACAGATCGCCGATCTTCTCCGCTTTGCGCAGTTCAACCAGTTGCTGCTGCAAGCGCAGACCGGTGGCGTAATCAATGGTGCCGAGTTGGACGAGAGAGATCAATTTGCTTTCGCTTGGGGAGTTAGGCGGATTCGCACGGACCAAGGCCAAAAGGGGTCCTCCCTGAGAACCGTCCAGGACTTAGTGAGCGGGAGCGGGAACCTCTACGTATGCAGAATACGTACGCGGCTCGGGAATAGGCGCACCGCTTCGTGTGATGCCTTCCAAGTGGAAGGCTATGGCCTCCTGCATCTCCCGTTCGACTTCGTCGCGGGTCTTTCCCGTCGCGACGCACCCATCTAGATCCGGGGAGTAGGCCGAATAACCCGTTCCTGTTTTCTCAACGATAATCAGATACTTTTTCATCTTTTGAGCCCAGCTTGCTTTAATACGCTGTTCAACGTTCCCATGCCAAGGTCGTCGCCCGGTTTACCCGTACAGTAACTAATCCCGGTTTTCTCGGATGCTTGAACTGGCGATGACTGCCGCGCGTGCGATCAAGATACCAGTCGTCCTGCTCCAGCATCTTGATCACATCTCGTACTTTCATTTTACGCCTTGATGCAAAGTTTCATGCGTTGATCGCCATTCCATACACGCTATTCGATGCGTCTAGCATCGCTTCCGCCAGAGTCGGATGGGCATGAATCGTCCACATCAAGTCTTCGACAGTAGCTTCGAGTTCCATGGCAGCCACGGCTTCGGCGATCAGTTCGGTAGCCTGCGGACCGATAATATGGACGCCAAGAATCTCTCCGTAATCTGCGTCGGAAATTATTTTGATGAACCCTTCATGTTGACCCACGATCGAAGCGCGCGAGTTTGCGGTAAACGGAAATTTTCCGATCTTGATGTTGTATCCTGCCTCCCGCGCCTTGGTCTCGGTGAGACCTACGCTGCCGATTTCGGGATGGCAGTAAGTAGCCCCTGGAATGTGTTCAGGATTAATCGGCTTACACGGCTTGCCCGCAATTTTCGCGACTGCGACCAGCGCCTCCATGGCACCGACGTGGGCCAGTTGTGGCATACCCAGGACAACGTCGCCAACGGCATAAACGCAGGGCTCTGCGGTGTGCATCCATGAATCAGTTTGAATGAATCCGCGCTCGGGCTTGATTTTTGTTTTCTCCAGGCCAATGTTGTCTGTGCGCGGCTTGCGGCCAACGGCGATTAATATTTTTTCGGCTTCGATTTTCTGTTGCTTACCTTCGGCGCTGATGGTCACGGCAATCCCACTCTTGGTTTTTTCAATCTTTTCCACTTTCGCGCTCGTGTGAAACGCGATCCCGCGCTTGCGATAGACGCGAGCCAATTCTTTGGAGACTTCTTCATCTTCCACCGGCACAAGGCGCGGCAGCATTTCGATGATAGTGACTTCACAGCCAAAAGAACGATAGATCGAGGCGAACTCAACCCCCACGGCCCCGGCGCCAACGATAACCAGCGACTTCGGCATTTCTTTCAGACTGAGAATTTCAATGTTGGTAAGAATGCGATCATCGGCCTCGAGGCCCGGCAGCATGCGCGCTTCGGAGCCGGTCGCCAGCAGCACATTCTTTGTTTTCAACTGGCTGCTCTTGCCATCGTTGGACACTTCTATCGTGATGATTCCGTTTTGTGCCGGGCCAGTCAGCTTGCCATAACCCTTCACGGTCTCGACTTTGTTTTTCTTCATCAGAAATTCCAGGCCTTTCGCATGCTTGGCCACAATTTTCGACTTTCGTTCCTGGATAGCACTCCAGTTCAGCTTGCGCGCGTCTACGCCCTCAATGCCGAATTCCTTCGCCTCCTTCAGATGGTCCCAGAGTTCGGCGTTGAACAAAAGCGCCTTCGTCGGAATGCAACCGACGTGCAGACACGTCCCGCCGAGGAATCCATCTTTTTCGATGAGAGCAGTTTTAAGTCCGTATTGGCCGGCACGAATGGCTGCCGTGTATCCGGCAGGCCCGCTGCCGATAATAGCGACGTCGTAAATGGTTTCAGGCAAAGGAATGGTCCTCAGTAGAAGAGATGATCAAAGGCAAACGAATGATTCTAGAACAGGGTGTGGGAGGAGACCAAACGAATCGAGATTCCGGTGGTGTCCTAATTTGAATTAGGACACTACCGAGATTCCCCTTGATGGCTCAGGAAATGTGGGCGGGAGAGCGATCCTTCGATTCCGCGGCAGCTTCGCTATCGCGAAGCTGCTGCTCCACTCAGGATGACAGCCGCCGGTATGGGCGGCGGACTAATTATTCTCGTTGCTGGCGCGCTTCCACGAGATCAGTTCCCCGATCGTCGAGCTGGTGCTGGAGACGGGCTGCTTATACGCTTCCACCTCGGAGCGCGAAGCCTCCTCACCAACGGCGCGAATGCTGAGCCCGACTTTTTTGTCCTCGGGGCTCATCTTGATAATTTTGAAGTCATGTTCGACTGTGGGCTCAAGATGCAGCGGCTGGCCGTTTCCATCCACGGCTTCCGACTTGTGGCACAGGCCTTCCACGCCTTCCGCAATTTCCACGAAGACGCCAAAAGCCGCCACCCGCAGCACTTTGCCATGAACCACGTCGCCAACATGATGGGTCTCAAAGAACGTTTCCCACACGTCGGGCTGAAGCTGTTTTACTCCGAGCGATAAGCGCCGTTTGTCGGGCTCGATCGCGAGCACTACGGCTTTCACGCGATCACCCTTTTTCAGGACTTCCGAAGGGTGCTTCACCCGCTTAGTCCAACTCAAATTGCTTACGTGGACCAGCCCATCGATTCCATCTTCGATCTCGATAAAGGCTCCGAAGTCGGTCAGGTTCCGTACTCGGCCTTCGACCGTCATGCCCACCGGATATTTATCGTGCAAGGCATCCCAGGGATTCGTCGCAAGTTGCCGCATCCCCAGCGAGATTCGGCGCTCTGTAGGATTCACGTTAAGCACCACGCACTCGACCTGATCGCCAACATTCACCAGCTTCGAGGGATGCTTCATCCGCTTCGACCAGGTCATTTCGCTGACATGAACCAGGCCTTCGATTCCCTGCTCCAGTTCAACGAACGCGCCGTAGTCGGTAACGCTGATCACTCGCCCGGAAACGTGCGCGCCCACGGGATAGCGGTGCTCGGCGTCAAGCCAAGGATCAGGCGTTAGCTGCTTGAAGCCCAGCGATACCCGCTGTTTCTCTTTGTCATACTTCAGCACCTTCACCTGAATCTGATCGCCCACGTTCACCAGATCGCGCGGGTGCGTCAGACGTCCCCACGACATGTCGGTGATATGAAGCAGACCATCCAAGCCGCCAAGATCCACGAACGCGCCGTACTCGGTCAGATTCTTTACTACTCCGGTGAGCACGGAGCCTTCTTCCAGATGCTCGAGTGTCTTGTTGCGCTTCTCGCTCTGTTCACCTTCCAGCAATTCTTTGCGCGAAACCACAATGTTGCCGCGCTTCTTGTTGAGCTTGATGATGGTAACTTCAATCGTCTGGCCCTTCATCCCTTCGAGGTTCCGGATGGGCCGTAGATCCACTTGCGATCCGGGCAGAAAAGCTCTTGCGCCCAGAATGTCGACCGTCAGACCACCTTTGGTACGCTCGATCACGGTCGCCTGAATCGGCCGCTTTTCGTTGTGCGCTTTTTCCACTTCGTCCCAAGCATGAATGCGCGCCGCTTTCTGGTGCGAGAGGTTGATGTAGCCTTCCTCGTTATGCCCCTTTTCGCGCATCACATCAATTTCATCGCCCGGCTTAACCTTCGGCTTGCCTTCGTGATCCAACACTTCCGAGAGCGGCAACATCCCTTCCGACTTGGCGCCAACGTCGACGACAACATGCGTCGAGGTCAGCTTGAGCACCGTGCCTTTAATGACGCGGTCTTCTCCCACGGCCTCCTCGGTCTCCGTGGTAAAGCTCTCGAGAGCCGAAGCAAAGTCCTCGCCGGCGTGCTTATCGTCGGAAGCGGTTGGGTGCGGAATTTCCGCAGTAGAGGCTGCTGCCGCAGGCGATGCTTGATCGGTTCCGGACGAGTGCTGCTCGGCTACTCTCGTCTCGGTAGCGTTTGGTTCACTCATGTGCTGTTCGGTTGAGGTTGGCTCGGACGTCGTCGGTTCTGTTTCGGTTGCAACGGCGCTGTTCGATTCGGGGTTGTGAGCGGTGGTGTGGTCGGACAAGGTCATGCCTCTCTGCTGAAGCCTCGCACTCGGTGCGGGGAAGATGCGGGGCCTGCTTGGCGGACTGCTGGAGTGAGTCGTTTGGTTGTGGTGGGCTCACCCTGGCGAGTGAGCTTGGACAATCCCAGCTGCCGGACGTTTTACAGAAACCCGCGTCCAAAGGGAACCCCTCGACTATAGCAACGGCTCGCAAACAGTGTCAAACGCAAATCCTGCGTAAATACTTTTCTTCTTCGGATTTATCTGCTATCTGTGCGATTTCTTAAAACTTGACTTACCCCTTTTTGATGGTTTGCATCAAAGGATGACGTTGTGGTCAAAAAAGCCCTGTGAGTCCAACTCGTGAACCAGACGTTATCGATACTTCGGCAATCCATTTCGGTTGGATTCGGCGTCACTGTCTTGTCCCTATCAGCCTGCAGCCAAGACACGCCGTTCAACCCCGAGTTACTGCAACCGGCACCAACGCAGGAAACCGTTCTGGCGCCTAATTTCCGCGTAGCCGCATTTCGACTGCAACCCCTGGACACGAATACGGCCGGCACGGATGCGGCGCCCGATACTTCTGCAGCTACCGAACCACAGCAAGGGCTGGTGAAAAGAAGTGTCACCCGCATTGGCCAGGATCAGAAACGGCTCTATCTGGCTCCGTTCAAGCCGCACAACTTTAAATGGGACGCAATCGTCTTGATCGGCACGGGCGCATTCCTCGCGGCCGACCGGCACATCGAAAATAACGTGCCCAACAGCCACTTCCAGCTGTATCAGGACACTTCCGACATTGCGATTGCAGGGCTGGCCGCGTCACTGGGTGGAATCTATCTCTATGGAATCAAAACCGAGCATCAGCACGCTCGGGAAACCGGAGAACTGGAACTGGAAACCCTGGTGAATACATTCCTCATCTATACGCCGATGCAGCTGATTCTCGGGCGCCAGCGTCCCGGGGAAGGCAATGGCCAGGGCGACTTTTTCAAACACCACGCGCTCAACACGTCATTTCCCAGCGGCCACGCCATGTTCACCTGGGCAATGGCCTCCGTACTCGCCGACGAATATCCCAAGCCGTGGGCGCGTGTTCTGAGTTACGGAGCGGCCTTTACCGTGACATTCACACGCTTCATGGCCCGCGATCATTGGTCGTCTGATATATATCTCGGCACGGGATTGGGACTGGCCATTGCCGAAAATACATTCCACGCCCGCTGCGATCCGCAATATCCATCGCAGTGCAAACATCATCAACGCTGGTGGAAAGCTGTGAAGGTGGGCGTGCAATAGATCGCTAAGGCTCAGCGGCTACACCCACCTGCCCGTCATCTGCTACCCTGCGATGTCATGGATTATCTCTGGACCCCTTGGCGCTACGCCTATGTCTCCACCGCCGAGAAAGCTACCGGATGCGTCTTCTGCAACGCCGTAGCCGCCAACGATGATGCTAAAAACCTCATCGTTTTTCGTGGCCAACTCTGTTTCGTGATTTTGAATGCGTATCCCTACACGCCCGGCCACGTGATGATCGTTCCTTATGCCCACCTTGACGAACTCCGCAAACTGCCGGTCGACGCCGCAAATGAAATGATGGCGCTCGCGCAGCGCATGGAATCCGTTCTGCGCGCGCTCTACACTCCGGATGGCATCAATCTCGGCATGAACATCGGCAAAGCCGCTGGCGCCGGCATCGCGGGACATATTCATATGCACGTGCTGCCGCGCTGGGTAGCCGATGCGAACTTTATGTCGGTGATCGGCGAGACGAGAGTTTTGCCGGAGTTGCTGGAGGAGACATGGAAGAGAATGACGACGGCGCTTAAGACCTAACTCCCGAGACTGGCAATCTTCTCCATTTCCTTTTCATCAATCACCGGCACTCCCAGTTCCTTAGCCTTATCCAGCTTCGACCCCGCATCCGCTCCGGCGACAACGTAATCCGTTTTCTTGCTGACCGAGCCTGTAACTTTGCCTCCGGCGCCCTCGATCATTTTTTTGGCTTCGTCGCGCGTGAAGTGAGCCAATGTGCCAGTCAGTACGAACGTCTTTCCCGCAAGTTTGGTGCCGCGTTGTTTTTTCTGTCCGGTTAACGTAAGCCCCGCCTCGCGCAACCGCTCCACCAGTTTGCGATTCGCCGCAATGCCGAAAAATTCCACGATGCTCTCGGCAATCCGCGGACCCACTTCATTCACATTCTGGAGTTCCTCCACTCCGGCGCTCTCCAGCGCCTCCATTGATCCAAAATGTTCCGCCAGGAACTGCGCGGTCCGCTCGCCGACCATTCGAATGCCGAGGCCGTAGATCACTCGCTCCAGTGGCAGCTTCTTCGAATTTTCAATTTCATCAAGAATGTTCTGCGCCGATTTATCCCCCATACGCTCCAGGCTGAGCAGATCGGCTTTTGTCAGTTTGTAAATATCGGCGACATTCTTTACCAGCCTGCGCTGCGTGAGCTGATTCACCAGAGCGTCGCCCATGCCGTCGATATTCATGATTCCGCGCGAAGCAAAATGCAGAATCGTTTCCCGCAGTTTCGCCGGACAATTTGCATTGACGCAGCGGTAATCCACCTCGCCTTCCGTCCTCACAACATCGGTCCCGCACACTGGGCATTTCTTCGGCATCTCGAAGTCTCTAAGGTCGCGCGGACGCGGATGCTCCTTATCATCGATAACCTTGGCTATCTTTGGAATCACATCGCCGCCGCGTTCAACCTGCACCCAGTCGCCAATTTTCACGCCCAGGCGCTCGATCTCATCCATGTTGTGCAGGGTCGCGTTTCTCACCGTCGTGCCGCCGATCAGAACCGGGGCCAGCATCGCGACCGGTGTGAGCTTGCCCGTGCGCCCCACCTGCACGCGAATGTCTTCCAGCTTTGTAATCCCAGCTCGCGCCGCATATTTATAAGCAATCGCCCAGCGCGGAGCCTTTCCCGTAAATCCGAGTTCATCCTGCAGTGCGGTGCGATCCACCTTCAGGACGATGCCATCAATCTCATAAGGCAGCGACTCGCGCTTTTCCTCCCACTGCCCGATGAACGTCCACGCCTCATCGATGTTATGAACCAGCTTGCGATTCTGATTCACCTTGAATCCCGCAGCACCGAGGGCGTCCAGAGTTTTCGAATGGCGATCAAAGTAAGTTCGCCCGTTCTCGAGCAAGATATAGGGGAAGTAGTCCATGCGGCGTTCCGCCGTAATATTTGCATCCAACTGCCGCACCGTTCCCGCCGTGAAGTTGCGTGGATTGGCAAATGTCGCGAGCCCCTTGCGTTCCCGTTCTTCATTCACTTTCTTGAAGGCCGCGGTCGGCATGAGCAATTCTCCACGCACTTCAAAATTCGCCGGGATCCCGGCCTTCTTCAGTTTCTCTTTCGAAATCGAGAGCGGCACCGATCGCACGGTCCGCACGTTGAGGGTCACATCTTCGCCTACAGTGCCATCGCCGCGAGTGATTCCCCGCACGAGTTTTCCATCCTCGTAAATCAGCGCCAGTGACATGCCGTCGAGCTTCAATTCGCAAACGTAGTCCACATCTTTTCGTCCGCTGAGCTCGTGCACGCGCCGCTCCCAGTCGCGCAGTTCATCCTCGTTGTAAGTGTTATCGAGCGAGAGCATCGGCGAAGAATGCCGCACCTTAACGAATCCTTCACGTGGCTTACCGCCCACCCGTTGCGTGGGAGAATCCGCCGTGAGCAATTCGGGATGCTCCGCCTCGGCGTCCTTCAATTGCCGCATCAGCTTATCGAACTCAGCATCGCTGATCTCCGGCTGGTCGAGCACGTAATACAAGTATTCGTGGTGCCGGATCTTCTCCCGAAGGGTCTCGATCTTTTTTTCGACGTCTTTTTCCGTAGCGGACATTGCCAAAGATTATAAGTGGGATAGAACCGCGTAGGGACCGCCTTCGACAGGCCAGGGCAGGCTCCGCCTCCAGGATTTGGTTTACTCGATTGCAAGATCCAGGTGGGATTGCTGGCGTATTGGCCAAGAAAGAACCGGGACCAGCGATGCCGCCAGACCCGGAGAGATATCGCGACCCAGGCTCACACCAAATCTTCGACCTTCAGTTCGCCATTTTCACCTTGCCACGACGCCTCAAACTGCTTCTGCACGAATCCGGCGTCGTAGTCGCGTTTCTGCCTTAGCAAAGCTTGATGCAGCCCCCAAAGCGATCGCGGATTACGCAGATTCCGGCCAAGGTCTTCGCGAAACACCTTCTCAGCGCCGGCCGCGTCACCGGTCATCAGCAGCACCCCTCCCAGCGATTCGCGCACCGGAAAAAACCAATCGGGCGGCTCTCCGTACTTCAGCGTGTCCTGGATGGCAACGGCTTCTCGCAACATGGCAATCGCCGCGCTGTTGTCGCTTTTCGCCACAGCAATTTTGGCCCCCAGAACATCCTTCGCGATTTTCATGATGTCCTTAGCTTTGTTGTTGATCGGCATCTGAAAAATAACGTCGGGTGGCGTAGCCGCCTCAGCGTCAGAAACAATCTTGTACTCGGCTTCTGCTTCTGTCACCTTACCTGTGCCCGCCAGCGCCAGACCACGCCCGAAGTGCCAGAACACCGTAGCAGTCTTCATCTCAGCGGCAGGCTGAGGCGTCTTCAAGATTTCATTCCAATGATGGAAGCGAATCTCGACTGCAACTGGAATCGTCATGAAGCCCTCAAGCGGGGGCATATCCTTCACGTGTGGGCCAACATTTTCCACCAGCAAGTTCGCATTCTTCCTGGACTCAGCGTAATTGCCATTCATAGCGGCACACATCGCGATGAAGTGCAGGTTGTGGCTGTAATACATCATTGGATAGATGCCCTGCACTCCGCTAGCCTTGATGTAAGCGCGATCCACTGACGCAGCCTGCTCGTTGGTTTTTATCGCCGCTTCATAGTCGCCCGTACGAATGTAAACGTGGGCGGGCATGTGTACGATGTGTCCGGCCGCGGGCGCCAGCGCCGCTAGCTTGTTCGCGCCAGCCAGCGCGCGCTCCGGATTGGGCGAGGCTTCCACGGCATGAATGTAATAGTGAATCGCGCCCAGATGATTGGGATCGCGCTTCATTACTGACTCCAGCGTCGAGACGATCTCATCCGTGCCCGCCTCAGGCGTGCCATCCGTATGCCATAATCCCCACGAATGCAAATTCATGCCGGCTTCGGCAAACAAAGTCGCCGCATCTAAATCGTCGGGAAATTCGCTGACCACCTGCCGCATAGCGTCGCGATAGTCCTCAGCCGCTCTTTTCAGATCGGACTTAGGATCCGCCGGGAAGCGTTTGGCCATCGCCTGAATGTAGGCCTGGTCGCTTGCCGAAGCAGCCGCTGAAAGATCAACCGCTCTTTGCACCGCCTCGTGCGCCTGCTTATAGCGCTCAGGGTCGGCCGGGTCGTTGTAATTTGGTCCTATAGCCTCGGCCACACCCCAGTAAGCCATCGCCAGCTTGGGATCGAGTTCAGCGGCACGTTGAAACGAGCGGGCCGCCTCGTCGTGGTTAAACGCGTAGATGAAACGGAGACCCTGGTCGAAGAATTGTTGCGCCTGCGGGCTTTGCGTGGAAACGGGATGGTGCGCATCTCCGATGCCAGCGACCAGCGTGACCGGCCGGTCTTGCGGATGCATGGAGTGCTGCTGGGCGGCGGAGACGCCCAAACCCAAGCAAAGAAACGCCCCAAAGAGAAAGTGCTCCAGAGCTTTCATCTGGTTGTCCTCCTGATCTTTGATTTTTATTTTAGGGAGGCGGTAAAGGAAGCCACAGGGACTACCGCCCTGCCCAAGTTGGGCACAATGTTATTCCAACCTCGGACCAACTTGCAAAAGGATATGTACGGGCGATCAAGATAACTCAAGTACAATCCATCTTCGTCCTCGAATCGCCCATGCGTAAGGCAGCTCTGCTTTATAACCCAGATTCCGGCGGGAGCCGCAACCGGCCTCGATCGGAATTGCAGACTATATTAAGGATTCTGCGTGACGCCGGGGTCGAAGCCGACCTCATCCTCACGGACTCCAGTGCCCACGCTGAACAAGAAACCCGGCAAGCCGTGCTCGCCGGATGTGACACCATTTTCGCCTGCGGCGGCGATGGCACTATCCACAACATTATCCAGGTGCTGGCCACGACCGGCGTTGCGCTCGCGGTTCTTCCCATGGGCACCGCCAACGCACTCGCCCACGATCTCGGCTTGCCCATCCATATCGCCGGCGCCGCGAGAGCCGCTCTCACCGCCACGCCGCGTCGCGTGGCCTTGGGCCGCATTCAATATCATGATCTGGAAGGGAAGCCCGGCACTCGCTACTTTGTCGTCGCCGCCGGAGTCGGAGTCGACGCGCACCTCTTCTATAAACTCCACACCGGAACTAAGCATCGCCTGGGCATGGCCGCCTACTATGCGAAAGCCTGGCACCTCTGGTTCACCTATCCCATGACGCGTTTTCGGGTGGACTACACCGAAACCGGTTCGGACCATCCGCAACACTCCGATGTCACAGAGCTTCTTGGTGTCCGCATCCGCCATTTCGGCGGAGTGCTGCGCGAACTCGCTCCGGGCGCATCGCTTGATCGCAATGACGTTCGCCTCATACTCTGCCGAACCGCCAGTCGCCTCGCTTATCTTTCCTATGTCACTCGCGCACTCCTGGGCCGAACCTGGCAAGTGCCCGGCATCGATCTCACCCACGCCAGCAGGACCATCTGCCAATACTTGCCCGAGGCGCAAAATTCGCCTCGCACTAAGATCTACGTCGAAGCCGACGGTGAACTTCTCGGCACTCTTCCTATCGAGATCACCGTCGTTCCAGACGCGCTCACTCTCTTGTCTCCGGCAAAATAAATTTCGCTGCAGTTGGCATTCCCGCGCGCGTCCCCATAGAATCCTTCCTTACCGCTTGGAACCCATCACTCACTTCCTGACCGGTGCCTGCCTGGGGCGCGCCGGATTCAACCGCAAGACCGCTCTGGCCACTCTCACGCTGACGCTGGCCGCCGAGGCTCCAGATCTTGATGTCCTCAGCCGCTTCCGCGGCCCCGCCTTCGGCTTCGCGCACCATCGCGGCTTTACACATTCTTTTCTCGGTGTCCCAATCGATGCCATCGTGGTGCTCGGTTTCGTTTATCTCCTGTGGCGCATCCGGGGACGCAAAGTGAAAAATCCGAATCTTCCGCCTCGTTGGGGATTACTCTTTATCTATGCCTGCCTCGCCAGCCTCAGCCACATCCTGCTCGACTTCACCAATAACTACGGCGTCCGCCCGTTCTGGCCGTTTTCGGAGAGATGGTATTCCTGGGACATTGTTTTCATTTTCGAGCCCATTATGTTTACTTGCCTGCTGCTCGGATTACTCGTCCCAGCGCTCTTCTCACTGATCGACAAAGAAATCGGCGCGCGCCAAAGCGGGCCGCGCGGCCGTACCGCTGCCAGTTTCGCTCTAGTCGCCGTCGTGCTTCTGTGGATTGTGCGCGACTACGAACATCGCCGCGCAGTGAATGCTCTCGAAGCTCGCACCTACAATGGCGCCGATCCTATTCGAGCTTCCGCCTATCCCGCTCTCGCCAGTCCATTCCACTGGCATGGGGTAATCGAAACTAAGAATTTCTTTGCACTCGCGCCGGTGAACTCTCTATCTCCCGAGGTCGATCCCGGGGATGCCGAAGACGATGCGCTTCAGATCCTCTACAAGCCGGAAGAAACTCCCACCACCCTGGCCGCCAAACGCTCCTACCTCGGACGCGTCTACCTCGACTGGGCGAAATATCCGATCACTCAGACCGAAATTCTCGACTCCGGCCAGCAAGGCTACATTGTGAACTTTCAGGACTTACGCTTTGCGCAACTTCCCAGCGTACTTAGCCGTATGCGAGGCGGTCACGATGAAGCGTCCAAGCCGCTGGGCGCGGGGGTTCAGCTCGACCGCAACCTGCGGGTGGTGGGAGACGTTTATGGTTCGGGCGCAAACCGCAAGACCTACCCGGAACCGTGAATGGAGAACAAGCGTTCAAGCGCCTGACGCGAACCGATGAGAAGCGTTTAGTGAGCTTCGTTGCTCCGTCTTCCCTTGACGTAGTCGCCTCTTCGCGCCCACAATAATGATTGCTTCGGTGAGGTGCTCATGCTGCCCTATTTATTCGTACTACTAGCGATTGCAGTGCGTTTCTTGCCATTTCTAGGTCCGCTGAACTTCCTGCCGCACGCCTGGCACTTTACTCCGGTCGCGGCCTCGCTGCTGTTTTTCGGAGCCCGCGGCTCCCGGCGGCAGATGTGGGTTCCCCTGGTCCTGTTCGCCGCCACTGACATTATCCTCACGAAGTTTATCTACTCGTACGCTTTGTCGTGGGACACTCTCGTGACTTTCGCCTGGTATGCCGCCATACTCTGGCTTGGCACCAATCTTCGCGAAAACTCTGGACCCGCGCGCGTTGTAGGTGCCGCCCTTGCCAGTTCGGTTTCATTCTTCCTGATCAGCAATTTTGCGGTGTGGGCCGCTTGGTCGCAGATGTATCCCCGATCCTTCAGCGGTCTCATGATGTCCTACGCCGCGGGCATCCCATTTTTCCGCGGAACCGTGGAGAGCGATCTGTTCTTCTCCATCGCAATGTTCGGCACGCCCGTGTTCCTGCGTGCGCTGTCAGGCTGGTTCGTCAAGAGCGGCGATCAGATCGCCGCTGCATAATGTCGGCTCACATCACGGACGCTTTAGCCTTTCCCTTGCTCTGGAGCTTGTGAATTTGGGTGGCGCGCTGCTTCCAGCGGCGCGATAACATGCCCGCTCCGATTAGGCTTTAGCCGCTAAGGTGGGGTTGCTTGCGCCGATTCCTGAGCATTAGCCACACCACGGATCCCACCACCAAGGTCGCCAGCACCCAATAAAAATGCCGTCGAAATATCGTTCCCAGTAAATCCATAATCTGCGGGCCAAAATACAAGACCAGTAGACCTTCCGCCAGAAACCGCACAAATCTGCCTGCAAAAATCGCGGCCAGAAAATCGCGGAACTTCATTTCGAAAACCGCTGCCGCCAACACAAAAATTTTGAACGGCATGGGCGGCGGCAGCATTCCCGGAAACATCAGCGCCCAAAACTCATGCCGCTCAAACGAGCGGTGAATCCGCAGAAAGCGCGGCTCGGAAATCCGCTTGCGCAAAACGATCTCGCCGCCTTCGTAGCCCACCCAATAGAGCGGGATACTGCCGAGCGTCGATCCCAGCGAAGCCAGCAGCACATAAAACAACAGGTGCCGGTGATCGCGATAAACATACAGCGCCACCACCGCATCTACCGGCATCCCCAGCAACGCCGAATCGGCAAACGCTACCGCAAACACGCCCCAAACTCCCAGCGGCCCCAGCAAATGCATAATCCATGCTGTATACCGCGCCAGAATGTGTCCTAAAGTTTTCAAAGGAGATTTAGCGGGCGTGGGGATGGAAACCGCAAGCGATTTCGTTTCTCGATAAAAATGCTATGAATGCTCGGTTCTACCGTCCAGCAAATTCAGCGCGTGAGGAATCAGTTCTAGGACCGCCTCCAGGGATTCCACAGCCCCGCTGGGGCTGCCGGGCAAATTCAAAATGAGTGTCTTGCCGCGTGCGCCGCAAACTCCACGGCTCAGGGCCGCAAACGGAGTCTTTTTATACCCCTCACTGCGCATGCGCTCCGCCATGCCATCGATTACGCGCTCGCAAATCGCTTCGGTTGCCTCCGGAGTAACGTCGCGCTCGGCAATGCCCGTCCCACCCGTGGTTACGATCAATCGCACTTCCAGCGCCAGATGGACCAGGGCATTCTGAATCTGCATCGAATCGTCCTGCACAATCTGTTTCGCCGTCACGTGAAAGCCGGATTTTCCCAACAGTTCGGCAACCGCTGGCCCGGAAAGGTCTACGCGCTCGCCGCGTGCACAGGAATCGCTGACGGTAATCACAGCCGCCGAACAATTTGGCGACAGATTCGCCTCAGTTGTCGAGGAGAACATCATCCTCCTCTTCGGTGCGCCGGCTGCTGCTGCCGCTAGCTGAGCTCGCGTTGGTGTTCAAACTAGCGGTTGTTTCAGCGCTGGGCGCGGCGATGGAACTGTTGTCGCTGCTCTCGCTGGCTGCATCGTCGCCGCCATCGCGCTGCGATTCGTCCAGCAAGCGCAAACCTTCCATCAGCAGGCCTTGCGTATTGAGCTGCGTAGTTTCCTGATCGGTCTTGCCCTCGAAGTTAAGTTCGAAGTTGCCGCCGGTCCAGCGCAGAACTTTGAAGACTGCTTGATCTCCCAGCAAAGATCCATAAGTCGCGTGCTTCACCTGCCCCTCAACAAAAAAGACTTCGCACTTCTCGGCTTCGTTATTCAGTTTGAGCTGGCAACTCTTGCGTCCCATTTCCAGCGACTGCATCAGATCGATCACATTCATCTGCGAAAGATTCCCGCGAACCACGCCGTCGGAGGGCGCGGTCTTCGCCATCTTTTCCAGAGCGATGCGGTCCACCGTACGCTTGATGCGCCGCGTGGCTTCTTTCAGAAAAAAAGGTTTCGCCAGATAGTCATCCGCGGCGTCCTGCGGAGATAGACGCTCATCAATATCCGCACGGCTCGCCATCAAAACTGCGGAAAAATTCGCCGTCGCGGGACGGCTCTTCAGCTTCTCGACCAACTGCTTTCCATCCATCCCGGGCATGCGGTAATCGCACACCACGAGATCTGGCGGATCATCCACGGCCTTCAGCAACGCGTCCGCCGAATCGCCCGCCGAGACTACGCGCGCAAAAGAGCCGAGCGCATGCTCCAGCATCCCCAACACCATCGGGTTGTCATCGACGAGAAGCAGCTTGACGTCATTCGCCATCTGAGTTGACCCGGTCTGATTTGAGGCCCTGCTTGATAAGCTCCCGCTTCACCCGCTTATATTCCCCGCTCTTGCCGCCGCTCTTACGCTGCAGCACAATCTCCCGAATCTCAATCCCTTTATCGAGGCCTTTTGTCATGTCGTACACAGTCAAGGCGGCAATGCTGGCAGCGACCAACGCTTCCATTTCAACTCCAGTTTCGGCCGTCGTGACCGCTTTGCTGCTGATCGCGACGCCATTCTCGCACAGCCTCATCTCTACATCAACGAGCGCGAGGGGCACGGGGTGGCACATGGGAATTAATTCGGAGGTGCGCTTTGCGGCCATGATTCCGGCGACGCGGGCGACTTCCAGTGGATTGCCTTTGGGATTGTGCGGCAGAGCTTTCAACACTTCTGGCTTGATGAGGACGAACGCACTCGCTTCGGCCTCACGCCTGCTGGCGCTTTTTCCGGAGACATCGACCATGCGGGCACGCCCGGAGTCGTCGTAGTGGGAGAGCTTCTTCGCCATGCGAAACTTCTATCTTACATGGGGGCGGGCATGGGAGGCGGACTGGCGTTCGTCGGGCCTCGCGCAAGATGAAGCAAGTTACATTTTTACCGGAGCAGCACGGCTACCCATTCGCCGGCGAGGATGTGCTCACGATCCGGCGGAATCACGAGGAGGCAATTCGAGCGCGTTCGGGCTGCAATATCTCCCGATCCCTGCCAGGGAACTAATTCCGCCTCAGAGTTGTCATACTGGCCGGAAAGAATCGCCGGAAGGAATCGCGTCAAGCCGGGCTTGATGCGGATTTCGGATTTCAAACGAGTATGCAGGAATGGAAGCGGACGTGGAGACATCCCAGCCAGGGCTTCGAGCACCGGGCGGGCGAACAGTTCGAAAGTAACCATCGTTGAAACCGGATTACCGGGGAGACCAAAAAAGTATTTGTGCGAAGGCGGTGCCGAAACTCCAGCGCGGGCGGAAGCTCTCACGCCACATGGGACCCGGCCAAATACGACGGGACGGCCGGGTTGAATTTTTGCTCCGGTGAAAAAAAACTCGGCATGCATTTGGGCCAGCACTTGCTCAACCAGATCGTAGCGGCCCATGGAGACGCCGCCGGTCATCAAAAGCAAATCCGCTTGCAAGCCTGGCTCTATTAATTCGCGCAGCCGCCGCGGTTCGTCGGGAGCGATCGGCAGCAGCACAGGTTCACCGCCGGCTTCCTGAATCTGCGCGGCTAGCGAATAACTGTTGGAGTTTCGAATCTGCGTGGGACCGATTTTCGTATGGTCGACATCGACGATTTCGTCGCCGGTGGTGAGCACAGCGATACGCGGTCGAACAAACACCTGCAGCTGGGATTTTCCCACTGAGGCGGCGAGTGCGATGGCGGATTCGTTGAGCCGTGTCCCGGGATTCAGCACAAGGCTGCCAGATCTGGCCTCAGCCCCTCGGGCCACGATGTTTTCTCCCACAGCAATTCCCTTTGTAATTGTGACGTGTTCGTTCTGCTGCGATGTGTACTCGACCATTACAACGGCGTCCGCGCCCTGCGGCACCGGAGCGCCGGTCATGATGGAAAAAGTTTCGCCCTGGTTCAGTTGGGACGAGGTACTCTTGGGCTGGGAACCTGCTTTGATTTCTCCGATGACCGTTAGCTTAGCCGGAAGCTGCGCCAGATCGGCTGAACGCACTGCATAACCGTCACGCGTAGATCGTGGAAAAGGTGGGATATCGCGATCGGCAGTAATGGGCTCAACGAGAATTCTTGCCATCGCGTGGAGCAGATCAACGGTTTCGTGAGCACCAGGAGACAGGCGCGCCGCATGGTTTTCGACCACGCGGCGTGCCTCTTCGAAACTTAGAACGAGAGAGGAGGTCGGCGTTGCTGCCATTCAGAGATGATAGTGGAAAGTGCCGGCCAGGCGCTGCGGATTGCACTGCCGGGCGCCGCAAGCGAAGCGTTTGAGGCGGCGCCGTTTCAAAACAGCTATCGTACCAATTCCTGCCCCAACACCGTGGCATTGCTGGCGAAGGAGAGTCCAGTTTCGAGATCGATAATGCGGTCGCGGACCAATTGGGCGATTTCGCCGTCGAAGTGCTGCATGCCTTCGGTAGCTCCGGATTTCATCGCATCGAGCAAGGTTTTGCCGTCGCGCTCGCCTTTTTCAACACACTCCCGCGTGCGCGCGTTTGCTTTCAGGATTTCGGCAACTGCGATTCGTCCGCTGCGATCGGTTTTCGGCAGTAGGCGCTGGCAGATGATGTAACGGAAAGTCTTGGCCAAGCGTTCCCGTACCTTTGGTTGTTCATCAGGCAAGAACGAACCGACGATGCGCTCCACCGTCTTGGGTGCGTCCATGGTATTGAGGCTGGAAAGAACGAGATGGCCGGTTTCAGCCGCTTCGAGAACGATCTCAATGGTTTCGCGGTCGCGCATTTCGCCGACCAGAATCACTTTTGGCGCCTGGCGCAGCGCGGAGCGCAAGGCATGCGCAAAGCTGGGAGTATCGCTGTGAAGTTCGCGTTGATGAATGGTGGAGCATTTGTGGTTGTGCAGAAATTCGATGGGATCTTCAATCGTGATGATGTGGTAATACTTTTCGCGATTGATGCAATCGAGAAGTACGGCAAGAGTGGATGATTTTCCGGAGCCGGCTGGTCCGGCTACGAGAACAATGCCGTCGCGCAGTTTGGCAACGTCAGCCAGGTGGGCGGGTAATCCAAGCGAGGCCAAGTCCGGGATCAGCGTGGAGATGACGCGCATCACAACTGCGCAACTGCCGCGTTGGATAAAGATATTCACGCGAAAGCGCGCTACGCCAGGCAATCCGTAGGACACGTCGCAGGATCCGTGTTCGCGCAAGGTAGCCACCGCTTGTTTGTTGTCGCCAATCAGATCGGCGGCGATGTGGCGAGTGTCATCTGCAGTGAGATTTGAAAGTCCCGGCACTTGCACCGGAATGAGCTGGCCATATACCTGGACTTGGGGCGGCCGGCCCGGAGAAAAAATTAAGTCGCTGATTTTTTCCGCGGCGCGCAACATCGCGGCAAGCAATTCCGGCGTAGCCACCTTACCGCTGCCGGAATAGCCTTCCAAAGAAACTGAAATTGCTGACGTACCAGGCGCTGCCATTCCATCCTCAAAAAATGAACTTTAGGGATTGCACGCACCACAGAAGGGGAAACGCCAACCGAAGTTGACTTGATGTATCTAATCTACATCGCTCGTGGCAGAAGCGTAAGGCCACTAAGTACATAGCCCTTGGTAATGTCGAAGACCGCAAAAATGAAAAGGGCGGCCGCTTTAGGCCGCCCGTAAAGGTTTATGAGCAAGGATCTAATTTGATTTCTTCGCTGGCGCTTTCTTCTTGCCGTAGTCGACTTCAACTTTAGCACCGATCGTGGCGAGCATCTGTTTGGCTACGTCGGCGTACTGGCCTGTGGGCTGCAGTTCCAGATATTTGTTGAAGGCCTCCGCGGTGCCCGGCGGGGCAATCGTTTTGTCGCCTTGCAAAGTTGCTTTCCCGATAAGGTTAACGCCCTTCTGATAGTAGGCATCCGCCTTGTTGGGGTCGGCCGCTATGCATTTATCAAAAGCTGCGATGGCCTCATCGCCTTTGCCGGCGTTCGTGAGAACCGCTCCCATGTTGTAGTAATACTGTGCGGCGCCCGCGGGATCGGCCAGGGCAGCTTGTTGGTAAGTTTTTGCCGCATCTTCGATTTTGCCGTCCTTGGCATACGCCTCGGCCAGGTTGTTGTAATAGGCTGCCAGAGTTTTGGTGGCATTCGGATCTTTGTCATTGGTGGCAGCCTGTCTTAGTTGCACTGCCTTCTGGTAGCTTTCGACTGCCGAATCGAGACGCTTTTTCTTTTCCGTGGGATCGGTCTGCTTATTGGCCGACATGCGATAGGCGTCACCCAGCTTGAACCAGATAAGGTCGCGAGTGGCGTCAATTTCGTTCGCCGAATTCAGGTCAGCAATCGCCGTCTCGAAATCTCCGGAATCGGAAGCCACTTTGGCCGCCGCAAGCTTTTCGTTCAGCGCCTTTACCGTGTTCACTTCCTTCTTTTGCTTCTCTTGCTGCTCTTGTTGAGCCTTCAACTGTTCGGGAGTCAGACCCTGACCCTTGGCCTGTTCGCCCGCCAACTTTTTCAGATCGAAGTCGAGTGTGTTTTCGTCGAGCGTGACCTGGAACTTGTTTTGGTGAAACATTTCCTTGTTAGCTTTTTGGTCATCGGCATCCTTATAAAGGGTGACGTTGTAGCTGCCCGGTCCGACGCCGAGCGAGAAATACTCGCCCTTCTTGTTGGTCTTAAGAGTGTATTTCTGACCGTTATCCTGATTGGCGAAAACGACGATCCCACCGACAATCGGATTCCCGTCCACGTCCTTGCAAACGCCTTTGACTGTTCCTGACCCGCCTTGCGCGAACATCGTGGTGGCGCATAGTCCCAGCATCAACAAAACAAGGGTGAATACTGCGAAGTGCCTCTTCATCGTGGCCTCCCGGCCTACTGGATTATTAAATATCGATTTCCGATTGTTGAATTGAAATCGAGGGCAGCGGCGCTTGGTTTTCAATTAACCTGGTTTTCATTCAACCTGATTTTCCATCAACCCGATTTTCCATCAACAACGACAATCACAACTCCACAATTGCTTTTTCCGCATAAGGAATCGGATCGTCGACTCCCGCCGCCGCAAACGCCCGCAAGCGCAAAATACAACTGTCGCAGCGCCCGCAGGCTTCGTCCTCCCGGCTATAGCATGACCAAGTTAAATCCAAGGGAGCATTCAGTTCAAGGCCGAGCTGAACAATTTCCGCTTTGCGCATAGCGATGAGCGGGGTGACGATTTCAATTTTTCCTTCCTTCGTTCCCGCACGGATGACGCGGTTAAAGGCTTCATAATACGCGGGACGGCAATCGGGATAGCCAGAACTGTCCGGCTCGACGGCGCCGATATAAATCTTCTCCGCCCCTAATACCTCGGCCCAACTGACTGCGACGGATAACAAATGCGCATTGCGAAAAGGCACATACGTAACGGGAATCTCATGATCCCGCCCGGGCGTGATTGGCACAGCGATTTTTTCGTCGGTCAACGCCGAGCCCCCGATGGCGCGCAGAGCTTCGTTTCGCACCAGGAGCCTCTCCCGGATGGTAAGGCGGTCGCAAATCTCCAGAAAAGATTGCCGCTCGCGTTGTTCAGTGCGTTGCCCATAACTCACGTGCAAGGCAGCGGCTTGATAGTCCCGGGCGGCAAGCGCGGCACAGACACACGAATCCATGCCGCCACTTAGGAGAACGACTGCCCGGGGTTTTGTTGGCTGCGACATCTTGTTAAAAAACATTACTGACCGTTGATTTTTGATTGCTGATTAAAAAGCTTAAGCGGTAAGGGTTTCAATTAACAATCGGCAATTGACAATCGCAATCAACAATCAGCAATTTCTTCACACTCCCTTTACCGCCGGATCCCAGATGAACTTGTGCAGTTGAAGTCCCAAACGAGCCGGAACTTCATCGGCAAGCATCCACTCGGCCAATTCCCGGGGATCGAGCAGGCAATGTGAACTATCCCGCGAGCCGGTGGCATCTTTGCGAAACGCCGGCGAGAATAACACCGCATTCACACGCTCCGCCAGATTGTGCCGCCCAACGAACTCGCGAGCGAATTCGTAATCAACGCGATCACTCAGCACGAACTTTACTTCATCGATCGGCTTCAGCGCAGCCAGGTTGCCGATTAGGAATGTGTCGGGCGCACCCGAGTGAGGGCATTTCACGTCGACGATCTTGATCACTTCCGCCGGAACCCGCGTCAACGGCCGCTCTCCGCTGGTCTCAAGCAATACTCGATACTTATCCTCCAGCAGGTTCTCGATCAGCGGCAGCAATTCCCGCTCTTGCAGCAGGGGTTCGCCACCGGTGATTTCCACTAATCCGCCCGTTGGGCTGAGGCGCTTCACTTCGTTCATCACCTGTTCGGCGGTGATCTTCCGTCCGCCATGGAAGGTATATTCGCTGTCGCACCAGTGGCAGCGCAGGTTACATCCGGTCAGCCGTACGAACACACAGGGCAGACCGGCGTGAGTCGACTCACCCTGCAGCGATTTGTAGATTTCAGTTATCTGCATTCTTAGGTAGCGACGACTGTCTCGCCGGCCTTACTGCGGGCAGAATGCGCGTCGGAGGCGGCGCTACAACTCCGAATATTTCGCGGTAGTGGTGTCGGTTTCGAACACGGTGACGTCTTTCACACGCACGCGGCCGTTGGTTACACTCTTCAATCGCGTGTTGGATTCATCGTAAAAATACTTTGCCAGATTTTCCGCCGACGGGTTGATTACGGTAAAGGGCTCAATGTCGTTGATCATCTGGTGATCAAGCCGCTCGATTACATGCTTCATCACTTCGCGCAAATCCTTAAAATCGAGCAAGAGTCCGGCCCTATCAAGCTCGGCGCCGGCCAGCGTGACCCGAATTTTGTAATTATGCCCGTGCGGATTTTCGCACTTGCCCTTGTAATTGCGCAGATAATGACCCGCGGCAAAAGTGTCGTCAACTGTAACTTCGAACATTCTTTCCTCAGCGATCAGGCTTCAATCCGAAACATCTATTGTACCGCTCACCGCCTCCGTTACGCTTGACGGCGGGCTGGGCGCGCCTGTAGTTTGCTATTCGGCCTTCATCGGTTAAGGAGCGATAATGCTGCGTCGCAAGTGCGTTCTAACCCTCTCGATTGTTTCCGCCCTCATCACCAGTCTCGCCGCGCAAAGCAAACCTGACTCGCCCCCCGAGTTCGAAGTCAAAGAGCACTACACAAAATACGAATACAGAATCCCCATGCGTGACGGGGTGCATCTGTTCACGTCCGTTTATGTGCCCAAAGATAGTTCGCGTTCCTATCCATTTCTGATCAATCGAACGCCTTACAGCGTGGCTCCTTACGGGGTGGACCTATACCGTAAGCAGCTCGGCCCTTCGCCCGAGTTCGACAAGGCCGGATACATCTTCGTTCTCCAGGACGTGCGGGGCCGCTACATGTCGGAAGGTACTTTCGTGGAGATGCGTCCGCACATCGACAACAAGAAATCCAAACAGGACGTGGACGACTCCAGCGACCTCTACGACACTATCGACTGGCTGCTCAAGAATGTGCCAAACAATAATGGCAACGCCGGAATCTGGGGAATTTCCTATCCCGGATTTTTCACTTCCGCCAGCATCATCGATTCGCATCCCGCTCTGAAGGCGGCTTCGCCACAAGCTCCCATGACCGATCTATTTATGGGCGACGATGCTTATCATGGCGGCGCCTTTATGCTGGACGCCAATTTCGGTTTCTATGCTTTTTTCAAGCCGCAGGAAAATCCGCAACTTCCACCGAAGACTCCCGCGCCCTTCGATTTCGGCACAAAGGATGCGTACGACTTTTATTTGAGCGTTGGCTCGATCAGCAATCTTTCGAAATACCTTGACGGCAAGAGTTTTCTCTACGACGACCAGATGCGACACGATACCTACGACGATTACTGGAAGGTTCGCAACCTGGCACCTCATATGAGAAACATTCACTGCGCGGTGCTGACCGTCGGGGGATGGTTCGATGCAGAAGATCTGCAAGGTCCGTTCAGCACTTTCCACGCGATCGACAAGAACAATTCAGGAATCTTCAACGCGCTCGTAGTGGGACCGTGGGTTCATGGCGGCTGGTACCGTTACGACGGAAATCACCTGGGACGCGTCGAGTTCGCCTCCGATACGGGCGAGTATTACCGAAGGAATATTTTGTTTCCATTTTTCGAGCAGTATTTGAAAGGCAACGGCGACGCTAAACTTCCGAAAGCTTACGTGTTCGAAACAGGCACGAATGTGTGGAGGCAATATTCGGCGTGGCCTCCGAAACAAGCTGAGATTAAGACGCTTTATTTCCACCCAGGCGGCGAATTGTCGTTTGATCCTCCGAGCGCAGACTCTCCCGCCTTCGATGAGTATGTAAGTGACCCCGCCAAGCCCGTGCCCTTCGTGGATTATGCGGCGATCGAGGTGCCGCAGGAATACATGCTCTCCGATCAGCGCTTTGCGACCACCAGAACGGATGTTCTGAGCTACGAAACGCCGATACTGCAGGAAGATGTAACCATTGCCGGTCCTATTTCTCCGAAACTTTTCGTCTCGACGAGCGGAACGGACTCGGATTGGGACGTGAAACTGATCGACGTTTATCCCACCGACTATCCCGACAGCAAGTTCGACGAGACCAAGCCTGAAGACAAAGCGAAGCGGCTCACCGACGTTCCTCCGCCATCCTTCACCATGGGTGGCTATCAGCAACTGGTGCGCGGCGAACCCTTCCGTGGAAAATTTCGCCACAGCTTCGAGAAGCCCGAGGCATTTACGCCGGGCACAGTCGAAGAGATCGATTTCCACATGCAAGATGTAAACCACAGTTTTCGCCGCGGTCACCGCATCATGGTGCAGATCCAGAGTTCGTGGTTTCCGCTGACTGATCGCAATCCGCAGACGTTCGTTAACATTCCTGACGCCAAGCCTTCGGACTTCGTCAAAGCTAGGGAGCGGGTCTATCACGTCCAGGGAGAAGCGTCAGGAATTATTGTCGGGGTGGTGCCAACCGCGGATATGGCGGAGGAGCGGAAATAGCAGGCTTTGAATTCGGCACGCGTAAGCCGCGAGCGTATCCGGCATTCCCGATGGAAGCTGCGATACAATGCAAAAATCCCGCGTCGGTTTCTGGGGTTCGACCGCGCTTGCGGATCAGAACGACGCATTTAAGGACAGGTCCTCATGAACGTCCTCTTACTCTCGATGCCCGATTCCTTCGAGCACATGCCCCCCGTCGCAATTCGAATGCCCAACGGGGCGCTCACTTCACTGGCGGGAAATGTTGACTCACATCACAGAGTGGCCGTTGCTGACTTAATCCTGGTGCATCGCCAGGTTCGCGAAACGGTTACCAAACTTGTGTGCGACATTGAACCCGAAGTAGTCGGACTCTCGATCATGACGTTTCAGCGCCGCACGGCTGGACGGATTATCGATCTAATCCGCTCTCTTCGGCCGGGTGTGAAAGTCGTCGTAGGCGGATACGATCCCAGTCTCGCCCCTGAGGCTTACGAGAATATGGGCGTCGACTATCTGGTGCGCAGTGAAGGCGAAGTCACCTTTCGAGAACTGTTGAGAGCAATCGAAGCAGGCTCCGGTTTCGAGCGTATCGGCGGCCTTTCGTACCCGAATGGCGAGGGCTGGGTGCACAATCCCGCACGGCCACCGCACCGTCTGGAAGACAAGGAAATCCGCCCGCCCAACCGCGATGCGCGCGTGCTGAACGGTTACACCTTGCTCGGCCGTCAAGTCGATGTGATCGAGACTTCGCGCGGCTGTACTTTCGATTGCAGTTTCTGCTCCATCATCGAGATGCGCGGCCGCAACTTCCACACCTACTCGTTCGATCGGGTTTTGGATGACATTCGTGACGCGCGTGATCACGGCGCGCGCACTATTTTTCTGGTCGACGACAATATCACTTTGAATGTGAAACGCTTTGAAGCTCTTTGCGAGGCCATCATCGCCGCCGGACTGCACAAGATCGACTACTTCGTCCAGGCTATGACCTCAGCAATAGCCAATCACGGCGAGACCCTCGCTCCGCTTATGCGGCGCGCAGGATTCCGTTACGTTTTTCTGGGTATCGAGAACATTCTGGAAGGAGATTTGGCATTTCTGAAAGCGTCGGCGAAGAATACCGAGCGCACCAACGGCCACAACACCGGCAACGCGACGCTCAAAGCCATCGATTACCTGCATCGCAATCAGATGTTTGTTGTCGGTGGATTGATCGTTGGCAGTCCGGGTGACACGCGGGAGTCCATCGAAGCCAATCTTGAATTCGCGCGTCGTTACGTGGACTGGCCCTACATTCAGCATCCCACGCCCTATCCGCGCACGCCGATGACGAAAGAATTCCGCGATCAAGGGTTGATTATGAATGAGCGCCTCGAAGAATACGATGGCACTACCGCCGTAGTCCGTACCGAGCACTTGCCGGCGGAGGAGATCGAATTCATGCGCTGGAAGGCGGAGCGGTGGATGAAGGTTCACCACGTTCCCGCGGCCTTGCGGCACGATCCGGGGTTCGTACTGCTTCGCGGATGGAAGATGCTGCTCCATACTTTCCGGGGCAGCTCGATCCGCTCGGCGCTGGGACTGGAGAGCGACAAGAAGGTTTTTGAACGCTATCGAGAGATCCGACGGGCTGAGCGCGAGTACGTGTGAAAACGGCACAATTTTGTCTTTTCTCGAATTCCTTACTATAATGTAAGGAACTGAAGCTCCGGAAAGGATCACATGGCCGCGGCTACTCTAACCTCGAAAGGGCAAATCACGATTCCGGTTCGGGTGCGAACAGCGCTGGGGGTCGATGCTGGAGACCGCGTCGAGTTTGTGGAAATGGAAAAGGGGCAGTTTGCAATTATCGCTGCGACCCGTTCCGTGCGAGAGTTGAACGGCCTGCTTTATCGCAAGGAACGAAAGCCAGTATCGATTGCGGAGATGAATGCTGCCATCGCAAAGGGCGCGTCCCGTTCCCGATAGTTGGCGATGTGACGATTCGCCTCGCAATGATCGGCCTCGACACAAATATTTTGGTCCGCTATCTTACTCATGACGATCCTACCCAAACTGCTGCCGCGATGAGAGTCATGAACTCCCTGTCTTCCGATTCACCCGGATTCCTTTCACTGATTGTCATCGCGGAACTGGTTTGGGTGCTGGCAATCTCCTACCGCTTTCGGAAGGAAGAAATTGAACCCGTTCTGGAAACGCTGCTGCGCAGCAAGGAACTCGTAATCGAGCGGGCGGAAATCGTCTCGCAGGCATTGCGGGCCTTTAGCGCCGGCGGTGCCGACTTCGCGGACTGCTTAATCGAACGCTGCGCCCACGCCGCCGAATGCCAATACACGGTCACGTTTGATCAAAAAGCGGCAACGGTAAAAGGTATGCGGCTGTTGCGCTGAAAGGTCAATTCAGGACGCTCCCCCGAAAAACTCTTCTACGACGCGCATGTCCGTAGTCTTCTTGTAGTTGGGCAGGCTCTCGATAAACACGCGTCCATACTGTTTTTTCAGAATGCGGTTATCGAGCAGCACCAGCAAACCGCGGTCATGCAGCGAACGGATCAGGCGTCCGAAGCCTTGTTTCAGTGTGATCACCGCTGCTGGAACTTGATACTGAAAAAAAGCGTTGCCGCCATCGGCATCAATTGCTTTTACTCGGGCGGCTACGACCGGATCGCTGGGCACTGCGAAAGGCAACCGGTCGATGATCACGCAACTCAACTGCTCTCCTTGTACGTCCACACCCTGCCAGAACGACGAAGTGGCAAACAGCACGGCATTCGGCGTGAGCCGGAACTCCTCGAGTAGCGCGCTTTTCGGCGCGTCTCCCTGGCGCAACATGGGAAACTCGAGTTCGCCCAAAAGACGCTGGTAGATGTCATTCATCTGCGCGTAACTGGTGAAAAGCACGAAGGCGCGCCCGCGCGTGATCTCGAGCAGATTGCGAATGCGTTCCGCGGCCTTAGCTGTAAATTGCGGCGTGCGCGTATCGGGGAGATCGGGTGGAACATAGAACAGCGCCTGGCTTTCGTAGTCGAAATGCGACGGCAGCACCGACTCGCGCGCATGTTCGAACCCCAACCGCTGGCGGATGTATTCAAAACCTCCCCCGACGGCAAGGGTCGCCGAAGTAAGAACTGCGCAATCCAATTTCGACCAAAGGCATTCACGCAAGATAGGGCCAACATCGATTGGAGTGGCCTGTAGAAACACGTTTTGCCGACTCTGGAAAGCTTCTTTTGGGTCTTTACGTGCCTGGGGCGAGTTTGTCCGCCCCCGCCCGCCTCGTCGCTCGATCCAAAATACGGTGTTGCGATCATCCGATTCCAGAGCGAAGCCGAGTTGCACCTGAAGTTCCTGCGCCCTCCGCACGAAGTTGAAAATTTCTTCCGGCTTCTGCGGCAATGCTTCCAATTCGCCGGACAGCCGAGTCAGCGACTGATTGAGCGCCAGAAATTCGTCCCCGTTTTCTTCCAGAAATTCGCGCCGTGTTTCGAAGGCGAAGCGTCCTTCGCCCGGCGGCAGCAGCGAAAAGAAAAATTGAGACTTCTCTCTCAAGCTGCCTAGCGCTCCGGAAAGTGACGCGGAAAGCATCCGGTTATGCTGCAGCGATGTTTCCACGTCGCGCGCCAGATCTTCAACGCGTAAGTTACTCACGGAAATTCCAAAATAGTTTCCCGCCACATCTTCAAGTTCATGCGCTTCATCGAAAATCACCGCCGCGGCTTCCGGCAGAATCCCTGCATCGGGCGCGCCTTCCGCCTGCAATTTAATGGCAAGATCGGCGAAGAACAGATGATGATTGACGATAATGATGTCGCTCTCCATACCCCGCCGACGCATTTCGGTGACGAAGCAGCGCTCCCACTCGCTGCACTTTTGCCCGATGCAGGCATCGGCGCGCGCGTCCAGTTTGTGCCACAGAGCGCTAGCCTCAGGCAGTTCGGCCAGTTCCGCGCGGTCGCCAGTCGCTGTCGTTTTTTCCCACGCGGAAATCGCGCGGTATTGCTCAATTTCTTCCAGTCCGCTAAGCACCGGCTGGTCGGTAAGGTCGTAGAGCTTTTTGCGGCAAAGATAATTGTTCCGGCCTTTCATGTAGCAGACCGAAAGCCGCGAACCCGAAGACTCTCCAAACAGCGCTTGCTCCAGAAATGGGATGTCTTTATAAAAAAGCTGCTCCTGCAGATTCTTCGTGCCGGTCGAAATGATTACTCGCTTGCCGGAACGAATCACCGGCAGAAGATAGGCGAGCGTTTTTCCCGTGCCCGTACCAGCCTCCACAATCAAGTGCCGCTTTTCCTCCAGCGCTTGCTCGACGGCCTGTGCCATCTGCAATTGTCCGCGGCGGAATTCATAGGCAGGATGGGTGCGCGCCAGCACTCCGCCGGGAGCAAAGAATTGGTAAAGTGAAGCGTCTTTTCCACCAGCCGCGGGGCGTGGGGGAGTTGCGGAAGATGCGGGCTGGGAACTTAAAGTCACAGGAGTCTCTATAATAAACACTCCAAGCCTTCAGCATCAGTTACCGTTCATTTTGACGCAGCCCACTTACAACTCGACCAGCACTCTCGCCACCACCGCAGCCGGTGTTCCCACTCTGGCCATCGTGGGCCGGCCCAACGTAGGTAAGTCCACGCTGTTTAACCGCATCGTAGGCTCGCGCCGCGCCATCGTTGGCGATGAGCCAGGCATCACCCGAGACCGCCTTTACGGCGATGCGGAATGGCGCGGCCGCCGCATCCGTATCATCGATACCGGCGGAATCCTTCACGAAGAAAAAGATTTCATTCCCTCGGAAATTTTTCGCCAGGCGCGAGTCGCGTTCGACGAGGCTGCTGTCATCATCATGGTTGTCGATGGCCGTGCCGAACTTGCCGGTCCTGATCTTGAATTGGTGCGACTGCTGCGTAAGACTGGGCGTCCGCTTTTCCTCGCAGTCAATAAGGCCGACTCGGAAAAACAGGCTAACATCGTTGACGAGTTTCATCGGCTCGGGATCAAGCAGATGTTCCCAATTTCCGCCGAACATGGGCGCGGCATCGACGACCTGCTCGACGCAATTCTGGAAGTGCTGCCGGCAAGTAAAGATCTCACGGCAGAGGAAACAGGCGACACTGAGGAAGCACACGAAGAATCATCTCAGGCGGAGGATAGCTCAACCGCCGATGTTCAGCCGGTCTACGAGACTAAGGTCGCCATCATCGGTCATCCGAATGTTGGCAAGTCCACGCTGCTGAATCGTCTTACGGCTTCTGACCGTGCCATCGTTTCGCCGATCCCCGGCACTACGCGCGACGCGGTCGATGAAATCGTGGAGCACAATGGCCGGCGCTTTCGATTCATCGATACCGCCGGCATTCGCCGCAAAGGCAAGACTCACCTGATGGCGGAAAAGCTTTCCGTCGTGATGGCGCGCAAACACCTTGAGGCTGCCGATATCGCGCTGCTGGTCATCGATGCTACCGAAGGCGTCAGCCAGCTCGATGCTGCCATCGCCGGCTATGCCCACGAGAGCGGGCGTTCGATAATCATCGTCGTCAACAAGTGGGATCTTGTCACAGGGGGCGAACTGAAAGCCGGCAGGCCGTCGAAAGCGATGCGCATGCGCGAAAGCAAACGTCCCGGCGACCGCGCGGCCTACGAAGAACGACTGCGATACGATCTCAAATTCCTGAATTACGCACCGATTGTTTTCATCTCCGCCCATACCGGCAAGGGCACGGAGAAAATCTTCCCTTTGCTCGAGCAGGTCGCCACCGAGCGCCGCAAACGCATCTCCACATCCGCCATGAACCGCTTCATCGAGACCGTGGACTTCGAGCGCGCCTCCGTCCCTATGCGCTCGCGCGTGAAGATTCTCTACATGACGCAGGCCTCAGTCGCGCCGCCAACGTTCGTGCTGTTCACTAATCGCGCGGTAAAACTGCACTTTTCTTATCAGCGATTTCTGGAGAATCAGATCCGCGAGGCGTTTGGCTTTTTGGGGACGCCGATTTGGATTAAAAACCGGGCGAGAAATTAAAATCGCAGCGTCCTACTCTCCCGCGACGCTCCGTTCCATGGTCAGCAGCCCCACCCTGTCAACGCCCGCGTGATGCGCCACGTCGATCACATCCGCTACATACTGGAAATCAACGTCGGCATCGCCGCGCACGAAGACTACTTTTTCCGCACGCGTTAGATAAATCTTCGCGAGCCGCGGTTCCAGGTCTTCCCAGCGCACGTCTTCCTGATTGATCTTTACCGTTGGCGGTTGATTTTCCTTCGTCGACACCACTTGAATGACCACGGTGCGGGACTGCGCCTGCTCGGCCGTCTGCTTCTGGTCGGGCTGCGGAATCTGCGCCTTCTCGCCTTGCTCTTTATCCATCGAGACCACAACCATGAAAACAATAATCAACGTCAGCAATACATCAATCAGCGGTGTAACGTTAATTTCCGGACCACGCGCACCACCGCCTGCCATTGAGAACGACATAGAAAGCTCCTCGGCTTCTCTTTGGCACGCGCGTGTCTGCAACATCAGACACCCGAAGCGGTGCAAGAGTTCCCGAAGCGCTCTTAACTTTATCCGGCAGGCGCGGGCGAAGGCGGCAGAGGAGGTGGTTCGTACGGAGGCGCAGCGATCGGCGGAAATTGCGGCTGCGCCGGTGGCATGGGATAAAGCACCGCGCTTAGCGAAGGATAGCGGGCGGCAAAGAAATAGATCGAATAGGCCGGGAAGAACACAACAACCGGAACCGAAATCAGCGCGACTAAATATAGAAACATTGCGAGCAGAATGCATCCGATCACCACCGCGAGAGTGATCGTATAAGCGTTCCAGGTGAGCCCGGCGCTTTTGCCCGTTAGAACGGCGACGATGCTTAGCCCGACCGTCGGTATGGCGATGAACAAACCCAAGATTAAAGTTGCTATGCCAATCACGATGCCGGCGCCGATAGCCATTACGATCTTCATGCCGATGTAGCCTGCGTATCCGCCCATCTCGGCCTGGATCATCGGCCACAACCTCCGCCAAGCTTCCAGAGCGCCGATGTCTTCCAGAGCCATTTGCGGCACGACAAAATCTTTGGTCAGCACAAACACAACTGCCATGGCCACGATAAAAAGCAATACTACAAAGAAAAGGATGACGCCGCCGAGCACCAAGGGAAGCAAATGTTGTCTCGGTTCACTCGGCCAGCCCATGCCAAATGCAAAAGCCGCTGGGAAACCAATCAGCACGGCAAACCCGCAAAATGCAGCCAGAAGATAAAGCAGTTTCCAGAGAAAGTAGCGCCATCCCTCAATCTGCCGGCGACTCCATCCCTGACGAATGCGGCATTCTTTCGCGATGATGCTGTCGAACAAAATGAAACGCATCACGCTGCTGATGTACATAAGGATGAGACCGAATAGGAAGGCGCTTACAACCACAATCGCGATCAGACCAGCCAACAGAGCAGGATCAATTCCTCCCAATCCTGAAGGAAGATGCCGGGAGGCGCCAGGATGAGGAGGAAGCCGGAAATTGCTTCCGTTGAATCCACCGCCGGAGCCAAGTTCTCCCGCCAGTAATCCCACGAACGCGAGCCTGGTCCATTGGCCGAAGCGAAAGGGTTTGAACAGTTGCTGCTTCGTGTGTTCGATGGCCAGCGAGATGGTATCGACGGCGGAGATGGGCAAAGGGCACCTCGATCTGCGAATGACTTAGCAGAAAGGTACTAAGAATCGGGCTGGCGATCAAATTAATTCGAATTGGTCACTCGTATCGCAGCGCTTCCACCGGATCCAGTTTCGATGCGCGCAAAGCGGGAACCAGTCCGCTGACTACGCCCACGAGCAACAGCACCGCGCTCGAGAGCAGAACCGTCATCATTGAAATTCGCAGGTGAATATCGCCCTGCCCGGAATCGTCTTCGAACAGTGGCCCCATCATGGGCAGTGTGCCGACAGCCCACGCGATCAGGTAGGAGAGAAGCACACCGATCACGCCGCCCAGTATCATGATCAACAAAGTTTCTGCCAGGAACTGCAGTTTGATGTGCCGCTTGCGCGCGCCCAACGCGCGCCGCAAACCGATCTCCCGAATGCGTTCGTCCACCGAGACCAGCATGATATTCATCACGCCCACGCCGCCGATGCCAAGGGTCAAGGTTCCAACGAAGGCGAGCAGCACTTGCAGCCCAATCGTCAGCGCATCGATCACCGGACGGAATTCATCTCGCCCAAACATCTGGAACGCTTTGGGATCGGTAGGAGAAAAATTCTGCCGCGTTGCCACCGCGGCCAGCACTTGTGCCATTGCCTTCTTTTCAAACTGCGGGGCGATCGGTTCGAAAACCAGCACGCGCGCGTAACGGGTATTCCATAAGTCTCCGGCTGTGGAGTATGGAATCCACGCCGAATCGTCGTCACTGCTGAAATAATTGCTGAGCTGAATTTTCCGCGCCATCACTCCGATCACGGTGAAGCGCACGCCGCCTACTTCCACGGTTTCCCCTACCGCTGGGCGCCCGCTGAAGAGTTGTTCCTTGATGCGTCCGCCGAGAAAGATCACGCGCCGCCGCTCGAGTTCGTCTCCGGCGTCGATCCATCGCCCCTCCGACGGCATCTCGTTGCGCATTTCACCGTACTCCGGACAAACGCCGCGAATCGCCGCCGTTCCTACCATGCGGTCGCCATAAGAAATTCCTGGCCGGTTTACGGTTTCGCGGCACACATGTTTCACGAGCGGCGCCGTCGCCTTCACCATCTCGACGTCGGCCTCTTCGATGACCACTTTTTTTCCGGCCCGTTGGCCCCCCGGCTGCTCGCTGGTTTGCTGCGGCCAGCAGATCACAACGCTCTTTCCAAAAGCGTCGAACCCATGCACGAGAATGCTGCGGAAGCTGCTGCCATAAGCGATCAGCAGCGTGACTGTGGCAATGCCCCACACGATGCCCAGCATGGTGAGAAAGCTGCGTGTGAGGTTGCGCTTAAGCGCGATCCAGGCTTCGAGAACAATTTCGATGAGCATCCGTTATCCGCCAGCCTCGTAGCGCAACGCCTCAATTGGATCAATGGATGCCGCTCTGCGCGCCGGGTACAGTGCTGCCCCAATGGCGATTGCCCCCAGCAATCCGGCGGCGACGAGTCCCGAAGTCCAGTCTGGAATCAGGCCGGCGAAAAAATCGGGCATGGGTAACAAATTCA
>JBAVGI010000150.1:0-1953 GCA_049684755.1 Candidatus Sulfotelmatobacter sp. | reverse complement strand
ATGTGCCGGTGGCACACCACCTGGACATGAAAATGGGTTTCCGCAGCCGGGATCGTAGCAGTCAGGGGGTCAGTCTTTGTGGTACAAGCATTCGTGATTGGCGATTGCTTTGGAGGTCGTCTTCACTTTGTGACGACATAGATCCCACACAAGAGACTGACCCGCGCCGACCAAGGTACCACTTTTTGCCGCACCCGGAAACGGGAAGGACGTATAGCAGTGTCTGTAGCAGACCTGCGGCGAAGCAATCGCCTCTCCTGGAGGGGTTATGCAAACTCTGATGGAGCACGGTTGTGGATCGGACGTGCATCAGGCCACGGTGGTGGCCTGCGTATTAATTGTTCGGAAGGATGGGAAAGTGAAGAAGCAGCTGCGGACGTTCGGCACAACGACGCGAGAGTTGCTTAACCTCCGCGAATGGCTACTCTCGGAGGGCTGTACCCACGTGGCCATGGAAAGCACGGGCGACTATTGGGAGCCGGTTTATGCAATCCTGGAAGGAGGGTTGGAGATCGTCGTAGCCACCGCGCAACACGTCAAGAAGGTGCCCGGACGCGAGACCGATGTGAAGGATACGGAATGGATCGCGGACCTGCTCTGCCAGGGGCTGCTCCGCTCCAGCTTCGCTCCGCCTCACCCCATCCGCGAACCGCGCCACTTGACCCGCTATCGGCGCAAGCTAGTGGAAAGCCAATCGGCAGAGCGCAACCGCTTGCTGAAACTGCCGGGGAGCGCCAATATCAAGCTGGCGAGCGTGGCTAGCGATGTATTCGGAGTCTCCGGCGTTCTCATGCTGCAAGCTCTGGTGAAAGGTAAAACCACCTCGCGAGAAATGGCGGAGCTGGCCAAAAGAAAGCTGCGCAAGAAGATCCCCGAACTGGAGCTGGCCTTAGAAGGAAAGATAGAAGAACACCACCGTTTCCTGCTGGAGTTGCAACTGGATCGTCTCCGGGCAGTGGAAGAAGATCTAGTCAAGATCGAGCAACGCATCCAGGAGAAGCTGGAGCCCTATGCGGCTCAGCTCGTCTCATTGCAAGAAATCCCGGGCGTGGATTGGACTTTGGCAGCTGTGATCATCGCGGAACTGGGAGTGGATATGAGCGTGTTCCGGAGTGTTTCGCAGCTGGCTTGGGCGGGAGCTTGTCCGGGCAATAACGAATCGGCTGGTAAGCGCAAGAGCAGCCACATCCCTAAAGGCAATGTGTATTTGAAGACGGACTTAGTCGAGGCGGCCAACGCAGCGGCCCAAGCCAAGAGCGACTATCTCCGAGACAACTTTTACCGCCTCAAGGCCCAGCGCGGGTATAAGCGGGCCGCAGTAGCCATAGCCCACAAGATCCTGACCGCGATCTATCACATGCTCACCCAAAACGTTCCCTACAACGATCTGGGAGATCTTTACCTGAACAGGCTCAACAAGAACCACCTCACGCGCAACCTCGTTCATCGGCTGCAACGTTTAGGTTACTCAGTGAGACTCACACTTCAGGAAAAACCGGCATAGACGGAGATAATTTTCATAGCAGTGAGGTATTCTCAAAACCTTATGATACGGCTTAAAAGAGATCGAAGGGGGGAGGAAGTGTTGAATGCCAATCTTGGACGTATTGGTTCACTAGGCAAGCCCGCCAGCGGCCGACCGACAGGCACGGTTACTTCCCGGGTTTCGGAAGGAAAGGATCCGGCACACATCGATGGCGCCCGCCGTTCCAGCGTTTTAACAAGAAACCATGTCCACGAAGGTGATCCAAACTTCATGACATCACTAGCGCGTGGATTGGCCGTGATTTGCGCTTTTTCGGACCATCGACGCAGCCTCACAATCCCGCAGATAAGCGAGCGAACTAGTTTCTCCCGCGCAGCGGTACGTAGGTGTCTGTACACTTTAGCAAAATTGGGATATGTCTCATCGGGTCCTCGTAGTTTTGAGTTGGAGCCGAAAATCCTCGAGCT
>JBAVGI010000149.1:0-15593 GCA_049684755.1 Candidatus Sulfotelmatobacter sp. | reverse complement strand
GAATTTCATGCAGAGTGGCTGAGGGACGAGCCCTGTGACGCCACGGCAACCGGATCGGGATCATATATCCCGACCGCCAGGTGCCAACTCCCGCCCGGAAACGGGGAACATGAGATTCGGATGCGAGTTTTATTTCTATTTGCATTCCGACCTCTTTTCCCATTTCCTGGAAAAAGAGGCCTTCGTATTTTAGGGCGCTTTTCCTGGGACGCTCGTCCTCAGCTGCTTGCTGTAACAGAAAGCGAGTAGCTCAATGGCTCAATACGAACTGCGCTGCCGGGAATGCGGACGAAGCTGGGGAAACCAGCCCCGCTCCATCTGCGACGAGTGTTTCTCTCCTCTCGAAATCACCTACGATTACGATTCGATCCGGGCTTCAATCTCTCTGGGAACCTTCAGCCGGGAGCGGATTGCGCAGCGTCCGCCGAACATGTGGCGCTATTCGGAACTGTTGCCGCTGCCGGAGGGCTTTGAGCCGCGGCTGCCAGTGGGGTTCACGCCGCTGCTCCATGCTCCAACTCTGGCGGCGCGGCTGGCGGGTAGCCAGAATGATGCTAAGGCCGCAGCGCAAAATCTCTACATTAAGAATGACGCCGTTTGCCTGCCGACGCTGAGTTTCAAGGACCGCGTCGTCGCCGTCGCGCTGGCGCAAGCAAAGGTTTTTGGTTTCGATACGGTTGCGTGTTCTTCGACTGGCAACTTGGCCAACGCGGTTGCGGCGCATGCGGCCCGGCTAGGTTTGAAAGCATGGATATTTATTCCGTCTGATCTCGAACCGGCAAAAATTCTCGGTACACAGGTCTTCGGCGCGAACGTGGTGCGGATCGCGGGCAACTACGATCAGGTGAACCGGCTCTGCTCGCAAATTGCTGAAGAGCGGCGCTGGGGGTTCGTCAATGTAAACCTGCGGCCTTACTACGCAGAGGGATCGAAGACGGTTGGATTCGAAATCGCCGAGCAATTGGGTTGGCGGCTGCCGGACAACGTTGTCGTTCCCATGGCCGGCGGGTCGTTGATCACGAAGATCAAGAAGGCGTTCGATGAATTGAGCAAGCTGGGTTTGGTGGAAGAGAAGCCGGTGAAATTCTTTGGCGCGCAGGCGACTGGATGCTCGCCGATTTCGACCGCGGTGAAAACTGGGAGTTCGGAGATCGATCCGCAGAAGCCGGCGACGATTGCGCGCTCGCTCGCCATCGGCAATCCTGCTGACGGACACTACGCGATCAAGACCATCAAGCACAGCGGCGGATGGAGTGAGGATGTAAGTGACCCTGAGGTGATCGATTCGATTCGCCTGCTAGCGGAAACCGAAGGCATCTTCACCGAAACTGCTGGCGGCGTAACCGTGGGCTCCGCGGGCAAACTCTATCGGCAGGATCGCATCCTGCCGGAGGAAACGACTGTGCTGTGCATCACCGGGAATGGCTTGAAGACGACCGATGTGCTGGCCGGCGTGTATGAAGTGGAGAGGCCGATCGCTCCAAAGCTAGCCGAGTTCGAGAAGTATCTGAGCGAAACGCTGGATACGATCGAGGCCACGAAGGAAATTCCGGCGCCGGTTGGTGCGTAAGCGGAATCATAAGGAAGAACTACGATGGCGATCACGGTACAAATTCCTACCGCATTGCGGCGGCATACTGCGGGCGTGAGTTCGATCGCGTGCGCCGCCACGAACCTGGGAGAGTTGTTCTCCGTCCTCGATGAAAAGTTCCCCGAGCTAAGACCGCATCTGCGCGACGAGGCCGGACAACTTCGCCGATTTCTCAACATTTACGTGAACGAAGAAGATATCCGCTTCCTGGGCGGGCCAGGTTATGCCTTTCAGGATGGGGATGAAGTGTTGCTGGTGCCATCGATTGCGGGCGGCTAGCAGAATCTTCAATCACTATATTATTCAGGGTGCTGTAACTCTCCGTTTTTTCCTCAGCCTTCCACAAGGAAGACATTCCGTCCACAGCTTCTGCACAAGCGTGAAGCGTTTTCCTATTGCGACTCGGCACACTCTGCCTCACAGTGGGTTTACCGAAAACGTAGGATCTTCCAGGGCTTGCCAAACGATCATTGCGGCGAGCGGTGGCAGACCGGTGATTCTCGAGGGTGAATTGCCGGGGGAAATCGGAACGCGCGAGCGTATCGGGTTGCCCGGACATTGCGGCCTCCTCCACTTCCCGCTCTTTGAGTTGGGTTGGGCCGCTAGCCGCTGCAAAGGTTGCAGAGCCGGGTTCTTGGAATCATGGCTCCGCAACAGTAACCGGTAAATGTGGCGCTCATTCATAATGAGTGCTGTCGGACCGGTACAGTCGTCCCGCTGCCCTGAGCGGCGGGAAGGCAGCCTTGAAAGATCTACGACACGATGCGGCTCGGGTGGCTGGCCCGGGCCGCATTTGTTTTTCTTAGACACAGGAGCTTCACTCTCTGATAGCTCGGCAAAAGTATCGGCTCTGTTTTCGAATGACGTCCACAGAAAAGAAATTCTATGCACAGCTTCCGCACAGTCCTTCGCCCCGCATTCGCCCCATGCTGTCGCAATGTTCTCTAGCGGCCTCGGCTCACCGATAGTGAAAGTCGATTTCGTTTTTAGTTTCGTTTTCTATTCGCCTGCTGTAATAATTAAAGAAGAAGCCTAAGGATCTCGCCCCGTAATGGCAACAACAGACTACAAAATCAGCACTCTTCCCGCGAATGAAGAAGCAGAGCGGTCAATCTTGGGTGCGATCTTACTGGATAATTTTTCCTATAACCAGGCCGCCGAGCATCTGCGCGTTGAAGATTTTTCCCTTGATTCGCATCGGCGAATATATGCGCGGATGGTGGAGCTGGCAGAGTCCTCGCGCCCTATTGACAGAATCACGCTCGTAGAGGAGCTGGATCGCCACAAGGAATTGCAGGCGGTCGGCGATGTCGGTTACATCTCGGGCCTCACAGACGGCGTCCCTTACCGTCCCAGCATAGAGCATTACGTCAAGATCGTTCGCGATAAGGCGCTGTTGCGAGGTTTGATTCATGCGTCCAATACCGCCATCGCGCGCGCGGCCGATCAATCGGATACAGCTGAAGATGTGCTCGGCGACGCCGAAGCCGCGATCTTCGAGCTCTCGGAAAAACGGATCGGTCGCGGCCTGACCGGTTTTCACGACATTTTCAAAGAGCACTTCGGCTCACTTGACGATCTCCTAAAACGCGGACAGCGGATCACGGGGCTGGAGACGCATTATGAGGACTTGGACAACCTTACCAGTGGCTTCCAAAGATCAGATCTGGTAATTATCGCGGCGCGACCCTCTATGGGAAAAACCGCCTTTGCCCTGAATATCGCAGAGAATTGCGCTGTAAAGGACAGAAAAGTCGTAGCGGTGTTCTCGCTTGAAATGTCAAGCGAGGCATTGCTCCTAAGACTTCTGTGTTCGAGGGCGCAGATTGATTCCCACGCAATGCGCACCGGGTTCCTGCCTAGAGAGGACTTCAGAAAGGTAACCCAGGCCTACGGCGAATTAAGCACTGCCCCCATTTTCGTCGATGACACGCCCGGGATAACTCTAAGTGAACTCCGTGCTAAGGCTATGCGGCTGAAGCACTCGCAGCAAGGCTTGGATCTGATTGTCGTCGACTACCTGCAGCTGATGACAGCGGGCAGCAAGCGGTACGAGAACAGGACGCAAGAGGTCTCCGCGATCTCCCGCGGGCTCAAAGCCGTTGCCAAGGAACTTGCGGTTCCGTTGATTGCGCTGTCGCAGTTGAGTCGGGCTCCGGAGACCCGCGGATCGAAGGACAGCGAACCGAAGTTGTCTGACCTGAGAGAGTCCGGCGGAATCGAACAAGACGCGGATGTCGTTATGTTTATCTATCGGCCGGAAGTCTACGATCGCGACAACCCTGATTTGACTAATAAGGCAAAGCTCATCATCGCCAAACAGCGCAATGGTCCAACGGACACTATTCAGCTTGCGTTCCTAAAGTCTTCGACTCGATTCGAGAGCCTAAGCAAGGATGACTGGATCAGGTGAATGGACGAAGCAGCCGAGATAAAACTCATTTCGATCTGGAGAGACGAGAGTAGTAGTCATGGTTTTTTAGGAGAGTGCCTGTGGCACAGGATGATTGGGACCTGAAGACCGGAGGACTGAGTCTCCCTTTACAGCACTTACTGTAGTTGTGCCCGGTAAGTACCTTAGCCGCTGTAAGTTGCAAGCGTCGAATGGGCTGTGGAAAAGCTTGTGGAATGGCGGGATGGAGGCAGCGGCGTTTGCGCCCAACTTCAATTCGGGAATTGTCACGGCATGTTTCAGTCCCTCTTAAATCCCTGAGTAGTAACCAGTTATACAATTAACCGCGCGTTAACGTGGTGAAAACGCAATAGGGACACTTTCGTTCCCGAATTGGAGATTTGCACATTTTCGAGGTTTTGGAGTCGTCTTCCCAGGGCAGTATTGAACTGTGGGTAGATACAATTTCCATCAAATCGGGGCGTCGATTTCAGACTGATTTTCGCTGGACTTCCGGTCAATCGCTGTCCTCGCCGACCTTAAGAACGGCCAGAAAAGCCTCTTGGGGTATATCGACGCGGCCGATGCGCTTCATTCGTTTTTTGCCTTCCTTCTGCTTTTCCAGGAGCTTCCGTTTGCGCGAAATATCGCCGCCGTAGCATTTGGCGATTACGTTTTTGCGAATGGCGGAGACGGTCTCGCGGGCGATAATTTTTGCTCCGATGGAAGCTTGGATCGCAACTTCGAACATCTGCCGCGGAATGAGTTGCCGCATTTTTGAGACAAGAGCTTTGCCGCGCTCGTAAGCAAAGTCGCGATGCACAATAATGGAAAGCGCATCCACCGGTTCGCCGGCCACCAGGATGTCGAGCTTCACCATCGGCGACTCCCAATAATCGGCGAGGTGATAATCCAGCGAAGCGTAACCCCGCGAAACCGATTTCAATCGATCGTAAAAATCGAGCACGATTTCGTTCAGCGGTAACTCATAGTGCAACATCACACGCGACGAACTGACATACTCGAACGTCTTCTGCTTGCCGCGCTTGTCTTCCACCAGTTTGAGAATTCCGCCAACATATTCTTCATTGGTAAGAATTGTAGCCAGGATCACCGGCTCTTCGATTTTGGCGATCTCGCTGGGATCGGGCCAGCGCGAGGGGTTATCGACCTCGATCATCACGCCATCGGTTTTGTATATCTTGTAGCGCACGCTGGGTGCGGTGGTGATGAGTTCGAGTTCGAACTCGCGTTCCAGCCGCTCCTGAATAATCTCCATGTGAAGCAAGCCGAGGAATCCGCAGCGGAAGCCGAAACCCAGCGCGACGGAACTTTCCGGCTCGAAGAAAAATGAAGAATCGTTCAGCCGCAATTTCTCCAGAGCTTCGCGCAGCCGCGTGTGCTCATGCGCATCCACGGTGTAGAGGCCGGCAAATACCATCGGTTTGATCTCTTCGAACCCAGGCAGCGCTTCGAAGGCAGGGTTGGCATCGTCGGTGATCGTGTCGCCAATTTTTGTATCGGCAACGTTTTTGATATTCGCGATCAGAAATCCGACTTCCCCCGCTTTCAATTCACCAATCTCAACCGGCTTGGGCGTGAGAACGCCGAGAGTTTCCGCATCGAAGGTTGTCCCGTTTGACCACAGACGAATTCTCTGCCCCTTGCGCAACGTTCCCTGGAAGACGCGAGTGAGAATCACTACTCCGCGGTAAGGGTCGAACCAGGAGTCGAAAACGAGTGCCTGCAGACGGCTGTCAGGATTTCCCTTTGGCGGAGGCACCCGCTTTACGATGGCTTCGAGCACGTCGGGCACACCTTGGCCAGTCTTGGCACTGATGAGTACGGCATCCGAAGCATCGAGCCCGACTGCGCTTTCGATCATTTCCCTGGTGCGCGGAATATCGGCGCTTTGCAGATCAATCTTGTTAATGACGGGGATGATCTCGAGTCCGTTATTAATTGCCAGGTAGGCGTTGGCGAGAGTTTGCGCTTCCACTCCTTGTGATGCATCGACGATGAGCAACGCGCCTTCGCACGATGCCAGCGAGCGCGAGACTTCGTAAGAAAAATCGACGTGGCCGGGGGTATCGATCAAGTTGAGTTGATAGGTTTGGCCATCCTGCGCGGTGTACATCATGCGGACGGCGTGGGCTTTGATGGTGATGCCGCGTTCGCGCTCCAGGTCCATGGAGTCGAGCACCTGCGCCTGCATCTCGCGCGCGGTAAGCGATCCGGTCAACTCCAGCAGGCGGTCTGCCAGCGTGGATTTACCGTGGTCGATGTGCGCGATGATGGCAAAATTGCGGAGGAAAGCGGCGTCCATAGGATGAAGGGCTAATCTTTGATTTTAGCAGGCTACGACTGGTTCTCACCGCGGATGCTTGCCGGTTCTCCGATAGTCTCATGCGTTACAATCCTTCGACCTGATTTCTCAAGAGGTGTCGGTTATGCGGAAGTCTTCGTTAGCATTCGTCTTTTTCATTTTGATCTTTGCTCTGATCATGGCTGGCACTACTCCGGCGCAAACTCTCTCGCCGCTGGTGCGCGGTTTTGTGAAAATCGACGCGCCCGTCGTGGTCCTGACGCATGTGCGCGTGATCGACGGCACCGGGTCGCCTGCACTTGAAGATCAGACGATCGTGATCAAACAAGGAAAGATCGAGTCGGTATCCGATTCCGCGTCGGCGAATGCTCCCAAGGATGCGCAGGTACTCGACCTGCACGGTTACAGCGTGATTCCGGGACTCGTGGGCATGCATGACCACATGTTTTATCCCATGGGCAATGGCATTTTCGGAGAGATGGCTTACAGCTTTCCCCGTTTATACCTGGCAGCCGGAGTGACTACCATCCGAACCACAGGTTCGATTGAGCCTTACACGGATCTCGAACTCAAGAAGCAAATCGATATGGGAGACACACCGGGCCCGAAGATCCACGTGACCGGACCTTATCTTGAGGGCGCGGGCTCCTGGGCGCTGCAGATGCATCAGCTCACCGGGCCTGACGATGCAACCAAAACGGTGAATTTCTGGCTGGATCAGGGCGTCGACAATTTCAAAGCGTATATGTTCATCACGCCCGCGGAGCTTTCAGCGGCTGTCAGCGCGGCCCACAAACGCGGCGCTAAAGTGACCGGACACTTATGCTCGATGGGTTTTCGAGAAGCTGCAGCGATTGGCATCGATGACCTGGAGCATGGCTTGCTTGTGGATACAGAATTCTTCCCCTGGAAAAAGGCGGCCGAGTGTCCCGAAAAGCTCGACTATGCGTTCATTTCCAAGCTGGATCTTACAAGCGGCCCGCCGCATGACATGATCCTTGAGCTGGTTCAACGCCACGTCGCCGTCACGTCTACGCTACCGGTGTTCGAGATGTTCGTGCCGGGACGGCCGACGATTCAGCCGCGCATTCTCGATGCGCTTTCTCCGGATGCTCGTACCGCGGTACTCGAAAATAAAGTTCGTGCCAGCGATTTGAGTGCGACGCAGAAGCGATACCACACTGAATCCTCACCTTGGCTGGCAGCGTTTAGGAAGGAAATGGAATTTGAACATGCGTTCGCGCAAGCTGGAGGTTTGCTGCTGGCGGGACTCGATCCAACCGGTATGGGAGGAGTGATCGCCGGATTCGGCGACCAGCGAGAAGTCGAATTGCTGGTTGAGGCGGGATTCACTCCTTTGGAGGCGATTCGCATCGCGACTCTCAACGGCGCTCAATATCTGAACGAGGCTGACAAGATCGGCACGATCGCGCCTGGGAAGCAAGCGGATCTGGTCGTGATCAAAGGTGATCCGTCGAAGCTGATCAGCGACATTGAAAATGTCGAGACCGTTTTTAAAGATGGCATCGGCTACGATTCCGGCAAGCTGATTGAATCGGTGCGCGGCGTGGTGGGCAGCCGCTGAGTTTTGGTCGGTTAGAATCGCAGCGCATGATTATTCTTGCTTCCGCCTCGCCTCGCCGGCAGGAGTTACTACGCAACGCCGGCGTACGGTTTGAAGTGCAGCCCGCTGATATCAACGAAACGCCGCTTTCGGGTGAGTCACCGCGCGATTGCACCGAGCGACTGGCGCGGGAAAAAGCAATTACCGTCTCTCGGAAACGGCCGGGAGATTACGTTCTCGGAGCCGACACGATTGTCGTTATCGATGAGGCTATCCTCGGCAAACCGCGAGATGCCGCCGATGCTGCGCGGATGCTGCGACTGTTGTCAGGACGGACCCACGAAGTGATCACCGGAGTGTGCGTTGTAAGCCCGGTTGCCGGAGATTCCGAACAAGCTTCCGAAACTACGCGGGTGACGATGCGGGAAATCTCCGACGATGAGATCCGAGATTACATCGCAACCGGTGAACCGATGGACAAAGCGGGAGCGTACGCGATTCAAGGCATCGCCTCGCGCTGGATTCCGCGCATCGAAGGCGACTACAGCAATGTTGTGGGTCTGCCCGTGGCGCTAGTTTATAGGATTTTAAAAAGAAGAGGAGCAATCTGAATAGCGGTCGATAACTTTCTATCGATCGGATGCGACTACTAGCAGAGGTCAAGCAATCTGGGCATCCGCAAATTAAGTCTTTTTTTCTGTCTCGGCATCTTTCTTCTCTTTTTTTTCCTCTTCCGGCTCTTTCATCGCTGACTTGAAGTTACGAATGCCTTCACCCAGGCCTTTGCCGAGCGCAGAGAATTTGCTTGTACCGAACACCAGAAGGGCGATGGCCACAATCAAGAGCAAATGCAAAGGCTGAAACAGACCCTCACCCATAAGTCCTCCCTCGGAGCTACACCACGCGCACGACGCGTGCCTTGTCCGCCGCTGAGAAAATTCTAGGCTAGCCTAACAGAGGAGTCAAAGAAGCGCTCAAACGCGTTCGATCATTTCCGCCAGCAGAAGTGCGCGACGCGGCAGTTCGCAGATCACAATAAACTCGTGCACTGCATGCGCGCCGTCTCCAACGCCGCCCAGACCGTCAAGAGTGGGAATTCCGATTCCAGCAGTAAAGTTGCCATCGGAACCGCCACCGACGGCCGCTTCTTCGAGCTTCCAGTCGATTTGGCCAGCAATCTCCTGAGCCTTCTTATAGAGCGCCGCCACTCCAGCGGTTCGCTCCATCGGAAGGCGGTTAATGCCGCCTGTCATCTCAAGTGTGCAATATTTGTCGAACGGTTTGAGGGAGCGGAGTTTGCGGTCGATTCCGGCGGCTTGTTGCGCGGTCTTAATGCGCACGTCGATCCTCACGGAGGCTTCGGCGGCAACCACATTCGTCCGCGTTCCGCCTTCGATCACGCCCGGGTTTACCGACACACCTTGCCGGAGATTGCTCAACTTCGCAATTACCGCGATCTGCCGCGCCAACTCAAGAATCGCGCTGTGGCCTTTTCCGGGATCGAGACCGGCATGGGCCGCGACACCTTTTACGCGCAGCGTGTATTCTCCGACGCCCTTGCGTGCGGTCTTGACCGCACCTCGAAGCCCGGCAGCGGGCTCGAGCACCAGCACTCCGTTGGATTTTCTTGCCAAGGCCTCTGTGATCTTTCGCGAAGAACGACTGCCCACTTCTTCATCGGAAACAAGAAACACCGTGATTGGCCGGGGCAGGCCGCCGTGCCAGCCCTGCAATGCCCCAATCGCATGCAGCATGAGCGCAATACCTGACTTCATGTCGAGTACTCCTGGCCCGTGCAGGCGGCCATTCTCGATCGTGCAAGGCATCTTCGCCAGAGTCCCCATCGGATACACGGTGTCGTAGTGCCCGAGCAGCAAAACTGGCTTGCCGCTCGACGGGCTGGTGAAGTTAATTTGCAGGCTATCGCCGAAGTCATTGCTGGGATGTAGTTGAACTCGTCCGCCAAGCGCTTCAAACTTCGGCGCGAGGAGCCGCGTGATGCGATCGACTGCCTGCTTGTTGTCGCTAGGGGATTCAATCTCGACCAGCTCGCGAATGGTTTCAACTATGCGATCTCGATGTTGCTCGAAGTAGTGCAGTCGGCCTCTTCTCACGTTCTGCTGGACAGATAGTGGTCTTGTTTTCTTGCCGGACACATTTGCCTTTCGTCGGCGGGAATTTAGCTAGCGGCTGATTCAACAGCTCTTACTACGAAGGTCACAGTCACACGAAGGAAAGGTGCCTGCGAAGCCCTTCGTGATACTGAGTGTCCTTTGTGGTCCATGGATTTCTTCTTTCGGCAGCTTGCCCACTCTCGCCCGCCGTTGTGAATGCAACGCGGTACAGTATAATCTTCAGGCTGTTTGGGGCGAACCGATGATTGAGACTACTCCACCCGTGAATGACGCTGCGGCGGCCTTGTCGAAGCCGGCGCTCGATATTCACGACATTCTGAAGATCCTGCCGCACCGCTATCCTTTTCTGCTGATTGACCGCGTGCTCGAACTGAAGCGCAAAGACAGTATCATCGCGATCAAAAATGTCACGATCAACGAGCCCTTTTTCAACGGACATTTCCCGGGATTGCCGATCATGCCGGGCGTTTTGATTGTAGAAGCGATCGCGCAGGCCGGCGGCGCGCTGCTGCTTACCGAAGTGGAAGATCGAAATGATAAGGTAATGGTCTTCACCGGGATCGAGCGCGCGAAATTTCGCCGTCCCGTGAGTCCCGGCGACCAGCTTCGCATCGAGGTGGAGGTGAAGGGCTGGCGCGCGATTCCGCGGATGATCGCGGCGAAAATGCATGGCGTTGCATTCGTCGCGGGTAAACGCGTAGCCGAAGCGACTGTATCGTGCCAGCTCATCGACAGTTCACGAGGACGCGGGGACGGCGCGGCTGTGGAATGAAGCCAAGCCCGGCAGCGACCATGAAAGCTCAACCCTCGATCCATCCCACCGCGATCATAGACTCGCGGGCTAAAGTCCCAGCGTCGTGCAAGATCGGACCCTATTGCGTGATTGGCCCGGACGTCGAACTCGGGGAAGATTGCCGCCTGATGTCGCACGTCGCTATCGAAGGGCCAACAAGAATCGGCTCTCATAATGCTTTCTTTCCCTTCTGCGCTATCGGCATGGCGCCACAGGATGTCACTTACAAAGGCGAACCAACGCGGCTTGAGGTTGGCGACCACAACGAGATTCGCGAGAGTGTGACCATCAACCGCGGCACGGTGAAAGGCGGCGGGCTGACCAAGGTCGGCAGCCATACCTTGATCATGGCGTATACGCATATCGGACACGACAGCGTGATCGGCGACCACTGCATGTTGATCAATGGTGCGACTTTGGGCGGCCATGTAACTGTTGAGGAGTGGGCGGTGGTGGGTGCGCTTTGTCCGGTACACCAGTTTGTGCGCATCGGAGCGCACTCCTATATCGGCGGCGGAACGACGATCACGCAGGATGTGTTGCCGTTTTCGATGACCTCCGCGGCTCGCAATACTCAGGCCTACGGGATGAATAAAGTTGGCCTCGAGCGTCGTGGCTTTTCGCCGGAGCGCATTCGCAAGATTCACCATGCCTATAAAACCCTGCTGGCGTCGAAGATGAACACGTCGCAAGCGCTGGATAAGCTGAAGTCGGAAGACGATCGCGGCGAGGATGTGGATATGCTGATCCGCTTTATCGAATCCTCGGATCGTGGAGTGATTAAATAACAGCTAACGTAGAGACCTCGCTGGCTACATCTTTTCGCCACCGCATAAGACATTGCACGTGACAGGCTCCACGATTCTAACTATGCAACGCATTGGCCTGATCGCCGGCAACGGCAAATTTCCGCTTCTCGTGCTGGATGCTGCGCGCGCCGCAGGATATGAGGTAGTCGTGGTGGCGATCAAGGAAGAGGCTTTTTCCGAGATCGAGTCTCACGGGGCTGCTTCGGTTCACTGGCTGTCGCTGGGCGAACTTTCGAAGTTGATCGAAACTTTTCAGCGCGAAGGCGTGCACCGCGCCATCATGGCGGGGCAGGTGAAACACAAACAGATTTTTTCCGCCATCCGTCCCGACTGGCGATTGGCCAAACTCCTGCTTTCCCTGACAACGCGCAACACGGATAGCCTGCTCGGCGCCGTGGCCAACGTTCTGGCGGAGGAAGGCATTCTCCTGGAAAACTCGACCTGGCTGCTCGAACCTCTGTTGGTGAAGGCCGGAATTCTTACGCGCACGCCCACTGAGCAGGAACGCAAGAACATTGATTACGGGCGCGCGGTTGCCCGCGACCTGGTGCAGCATGACATTGGACAAACGGTTGTAATTGCCGAATCGGCTTGCGTGGCGGTTGAAGCGATGGAAGGTACAGACGCTGCTATTGAGCGCGCGGGCCAGATCATGAAATCGTTGGAGGGCGGCGCCTCCGCACTCAGCCGCGACCTCACCGTGGTGAAAATTGCAAAGCCAAATCAGGATATGCGTTTCGATGTTCCCGTAATCGGAGTCAAGACCATCGAAGTGATGCGCGGCGCGGGCGCTACTTGCCTGGCGCTGGATGCAGGAAAATGTCTACTGCTGGATGGCGAAAAGGTTCTTGAAGCGGCCGGCAATGCAGGAATCGCAGTTGTTGCCGACTGATGCTACCTTCGGAAATCTCCAAGTGTTGTATAGGAAAAGGCCAAAGATATGATCTACTCGTCTTCCGAACCTGCTCTGATTGCCGAACAACTGCGCCGCGCTTTCGATGGCGATGCCTGGCACGGCCCGGCGCTGCTGGAGTTGTTGCAAGATGTGGATGCCGCCCTGGCCGCAGCCAAACCCTCGCCAGAGGTCCACAGTATCTGGGAACTTGTTCTTCACATTGCCGCCTGGGATGCCGCGGCTTGCCGCCGGCTAGGCGGAGAGAAAACTCAGCCCACGGGAGTCGCGAATTTCCCCATCGTTCCAAAACCGACCGAAACGGCATGGCGCAAAACCATCGCCAGCACGAAGGGCACGCACGATGTACTGGTGAAAACAGTCAGGGCTTTGCCTGAATCTCGGCTGCGCGAACGCGTTCCGGGCAAGAAATATGATTTCTACTTTATGCTGCACGGCCTGGTTCAGCACGAGCTGTACCATGCCGGACAGATCGCAATCTTGAAAAAGATGCAAATTGCACTGTAAAGGAATTTAACCAATCCGAGCAGCCGCTTTGCATTTACAATTCATTTTTTCCGCTGGCAACCGGCCATCCGAGAGCTTTCCTGCAATCTGACAATCCGATTTCCGTCGCGGTCGTGGGGGTAGGCGTCTTTGGACGCAACCATGCCCGCGTCTATCACGAACTGGAACAACAGGGCGAAGCGGTTCGTCTGGTGGGAGTGGTGGATCCTAATCTTGATCGCGCTGACGCAGTGGCGGGCGAGTTCGGATGCCGTGCCTTCGGTTCCGTCGAGCAGATGCTTACCACGCACAGCGAAGTGCGGGCGGCGTCAGTCGCGGCTCCTACGGTTCACCATCTTGACGTGGCGCGCGCGCTCATGAAGGCGGGGGTAGACGTCCTCATCGAAAAGCCGCTGGCCGCATCTTTGGAGGAGGCGGATGAACTGGTTCAACTCGCAGCCACACACGAACGCATTGCGCAGGTAGGACACCTTGAGCGCTTCAATCCCGCGGTTCGCGCCACCATTCCTTTGCTTACGCAGCCCATGTTCTTCGAAGTACACCGGCTCAGCGTGTTTACACCGCGCTCGCTTGATGTGGATGTTGTGCTTGACCTGATGATCCATGATCTGGATATCGTAATGTCTTTCGCCAATTCGCCGGTGAAAGAGGTTCGCGCCGTCGGTTTGCCCATTCTCTCCGGCAAAGTTGACATCGCCAATGTGCGATTGGAATTTGAATCAGGTTGCGTAGCCAACTTCACGGCCAGCCGGGTTTCTACCGAGCGGGTGCGCAAGCTGCGCTTCTTCCAGCCACATCAATATGTCTCGGTCGACTATGGAAGGCAGGAAGTTCTGGTCTTCACGGTCGGGAAGGACGGGTCAACTTCGAGCACTCCCACGGTCAATCCGCAGATCGGCGTCGGAAAGCCGCCGGTGACTTCAGAAGAGCCTTTGCATGCGGAATTGCGATCGTTTCTCCATGCGGTGCGGGAACGATCCACGCCGGTGGTGCCCATTGAAGATGGCCGACGCGCGCTTGCCCTGGCTCTCGACATTGTGGGCGCGATTCGCGACCATGGGAAGAAGGTGGGGCTCGCCGGCATGGCGGGGAAGAAGGGCTAATTCCTCTCGCGGTGATAGGCGGCTCTTTTCGTAAGCTTGCTTCAGTCAAGAATAATTCTCCGGCTGTATCATTAAAGTTGGATGCCATTTCCTATTCGAGTCTGCGCTGTCTGCTCAGAGGAGTTCGAACTGAAGCCGGATAAGCCCGGCTTTGCCAACCGCTGCCCAGCGTGTAGCGACCCCGAAAACACCGAGCCTACGGCGAAGCAGGGGATGGATGCCGACGAACGCAAAGCTCTTGGCGAAGCGAACGAAGCTCGGAGAAAAGCGATGCGCGACCTTCTCTACCGCAAAGACAGCTAGCCGTCTTCTCCCAGATATCCTGCGCAGAAAACAATCCGTGGCAAAAACATTTCCTACGTTCTGCGGCTTTTCCGCAAGCTGTACAGGCGGGGTTACAGCTCTTTTACAATTGTTTACACACCTAAGTCCTGCGCCATTTGTCAGTGAGCAGAATCGCTTGAAAGATGCGAAAATAAGGTTAGCTTTGCGCATGTTCGTCGATTGCGTCGTCCCAGCAAAACGGGATGCAACGCAGCTTCGGGAATGTGTGTCTAACGGACAGGCCAGCTCGGGACAAACTTAGTTCATGCCGATCACGCAAATCCCATTCCAGGATCCAGTGGCGCCTCCCGAGAAGCCGCAACCGGAACAACTCGGACTCTACGACGCTCAGGGATGGGAAACTGCCTACCGCGATCTGGACGAAGATGCCCGCGTTCCGCATCTACTGATTCAGTTGCAAGATGATCTCACGCGTTCCCGTCGGCGGGAGGCCGCGTGGATTTCGATCATCGTCCACCTGCTGCTTATTGTCTTTCTCGCAAAGATCGATTTCTTTGAAAAATACATGCCATGGCATAGCGCCGTGGCGACGAGAAACCTCACCGCCGGTAAAGATCTGACGTTCCTGGAATTGCCCTCCGACTTGCAGAAGCTGCAGCATCGGCCCAACACCAATATCGCCTCCGACAAAGACCGCATTGCGATGACGCGGCATCCTCACCTCGATCTGAAAGAACTTCGCAAGAGCCTGGCTGCCCCGCCTCCCGGAGCGCCAGGTTCGAGTGCTCCGCAAATGGAGCAACCACCAGCGAAGTCGGCTGGAGGATTTTCACAGAACCAGCCCGCACCCCAGCCGCCACCTCCAGCGAATCAACAGACTGCCCAACTACAAACGCCAGCCACGCCAAGTGTCGAAAATGAGTTTAAGAAATATGCGGGTTCGATGTCCGCAGGTTCTGCCATTCAGGAGGCTGCGCGGGCCGCTGCCAGACCGGGTACTGGAGGCCAGGGTAGCGGCGGTGATTTTGGTTTGGGCACTGGGGCGCACGGCGCCCAAATGGGACCATTCGAGATTCTAAGCGATACCATGGGCGTTGACTTCGGCCCTTATCTTCAGCGTGTTCTGCATGACGTGCGGCAGAACTGGTACAACGCCATTCCTGAGTCTGCGCAGT
>JBAVGI010000148.1:0-21675 GCA_049684755.1 Candidatus Sulfotelmatobacter sp. | reverse complement strand
CAACCATGATTGCCGCATTCACTACAGATATTCCGGCGCTAACAAATTGGGGCGAACCACTGTTGATCGGTCCAGGGTCGATTCACGTCGCGCATACGGATGGCGAGTTCATCGACAAGCAGCAACTCGCGGAAGCGATTGATTTGTACTGCACGATCGCGAAACGACTGCTTTAGAGGTGGAGACTGGGATGGATTCACTTCAACCAGCCCGAAGCGTTTAGACTCTAAAGATCATGACCACCACCACCCTCAACTCCCTCGCCCGCGCTTCCTCCGCGTACCTTCGCTCCGCAATGCATCAACCAATCCAATGGCACGAGTGGGGAGACGAGGCATTCGCAGCCGCGAAACGCGAGAACAAGCCGATCCTGCTTGACATTGGCGCGGTCTGGTGCCACTGGTGCCACGTGATGGATCGCGAATCTTACGACGATCCCGAAGTCGCCGCTATCGTGAACGCTCATTTCGTCGCGGTGAAGGTGGATCGAGACGAGCGTCCCGACATCGACAGCCGCTACCAGGCTGCAATCAGCGCAGTCAGCGGTCAGGGTGGGTGGCCGCTCACTGCGTTTCTCACCCCTGACGGCAAGCCTTTTTATGGTGGAACCTATTTCCCCCCGAAGGATGGCTACGGGCGTCCGAGTTTCCGGCGCGTGCTGCTCAGCATTGCCAACGCGTACAAAGAAAAGAATGGCGATGTGATGGAACAGGCGAAAATGGTCGAGAGCACAATCGCGCAGGCCGAATCTTTTGCCGGCCGCAGCGGCCGGATTTCAGCCAGCATCATCACCGAAATTCAGGAATCGGCATTCAAAATGTTCGATCCGCAGCACGGTGGATTTGGGCAGGCGCCGAAGTTTCCGCATCCCTCGGTTTTGGATTTGTTGACTGAGCGCTATGCGCGGCATGCAGACGAAAACTTACGCAATTTAATCGTCAGCACTCTGGAACACATGGCCAACGGCGGCGTTTATGACCAACTAGCGGGAGGATTTCATCGTTACTCAGTCGACGAGCGCTGGGTGGTGCCGCACTTCGAAAAGATGTGCTACGACAATTCCGAACTGCTGAAGAACTACGTGCACGCTTATCAAGCCACAGGCTCGGAGTTCTTTGCCAACGTTGCGAAAGACATTATTCGCTGGATGGACGAATGGTTGAGCGATCGTGAGCGCGGCGGTTTTTATGCTTCGCAAGATGCCGACATTTCCATGGACGACGACGGCGACTACTTTACCTGGACACTCGACGAAGCTCGCGCTGTCCTGACCGAAGAAGAATCGCAGGTTGCTGCGCCGCACTATGACATCAACGAAGTGGGCGAGATGCATCACAACCCAGCAAAGAACGTGCTCTACGTTCGCGCGCCGATCGACGAGATTGCGCGGCGCATGAACCTCAGCGTCGCGCGCGTCCAGGAGCTTCTGGATTCCGCGAAGAAAAAGATGTACGCTGCTCGCCTGCAGCGGCCAACGCCCTATGTTGACAAAACCGTCTACGTAGGATGGAACGGCATGTGCGTATCAGCTTATCTGGAAGCGGCGAAAATACTCAATCTGGCTGACGCCCGGCGTTTTGCTCTGCGATCACTAGATCGGATTCTGGCGAAGGCTTGGCAGCATCCGGCAAACCGGGGCGTCAGCACTATACCCGCAGAATCGCGCCTCTTGCATGTAGTCGCCTATTCTGATCCTAATGCTCCTCACCGCGAAGTCGCAGGGCTACTCGAGGACTATGCCGCGACGGCGCTGGCCTGCCTTGACGCCTATGAAGCAACGGCCGACCTAAGCTATTTCAAATTCGCGCACGCCATCGACGACGCGATGATTGCCAAATTTTATGACCCAACTTCGGGAGGCTTCTTTGACTCCGAGCTAACCAGCGAAGGCAATAGCCAGGGAGTGATGTCGACGCGGCGCAAGCCGCTGCAGGATTCGCCGACTCCCGCGGGCAATCCCATGGCTGCCATCGCCTTGCTCCGAATGCACGATTACACAGGCGACACCGCATACCGCGATAAAGCGGAGCAGACCCTCGAGACTTTCGCCGGAATCGCCGGTCAATTTGGAATCTTTGCCGCAACCTACGGCATCGCTGTGGCGCGCTTCCTGGAAAATCCGGTGCAGGTGGTCGTGATTTCAGAAAATGAGGGGGACGGCGCTGGGCACGCTCTGGCCGCAGCCGCCAATAGGGTTTTCGCTTTCAACAAGACTGTTATCCGGCTTACCGCGAATCAGGCAGTCGCCGCCAATCTTCCCCCCGCGCTGGCCGCCACGATTCCACATCTTCCTGAGTTGAAATCCGCAAAGGCATTTGCGGTGGTATGTTCGGGATTTGCCTGCCAGCCACCCATCCAGAACTCGGCGGAGTTACGCCATGCGGTGGATTCCGCGATCAACCAACAACCTTCCCAGGAGATCGGTCTGGAACCGCCCAAAAAACGGGGCTGACGGTTGGTATGAGTTTCCGTCAGCCCAAGAATTGCGAGCCCTAGGTTCGGCCCAAGTTACTGCAGGTTACTTTAGTGATCTTGCAGTCAAACACGCTCCTGCGGTTAACTACCTCATCATCGGTGGATACTGAGGAGCACATCTACCCTGCAGTTGTTGTTGAGGTGGGCACACTAGAATCGGGCCTCCGTCCGGGGCGGGAACCTGCGGAACGGCAGCTGATATATAGGTGCCCACTAATCCACACATCAGGATCGAAATCCTGATTGCTTGTTTCATGGGTTTTCTCCTACCGCGTCTAGTCTTGCGAGTAGTACTTCCTCGACGCGGTGACGAATTATAAAGCACAAGTCAAGCACTTCTACGGAAATTCCCCTACATTATCCAATGTAGTCAAGGCCAGACCTTCGCTCGCCCGGCGTCCAGACGCGCTAAGTTAATTTTTTATCAGTAATTTAAAGTTGAAGCCTTAATCTAGAGGCAGAGGGTGTAGCGTGCGGCTTTGAAGGATCGGGCGGTGGCGCGGAAGTTTACGAAATCCGAAATCGCGCCGTAAAGTCAAAAACGCATTGAATTCCAGAGCTTCCGGATTGACGCACTACTTCCTCGGTGCGGGGCTGCCCGGGAGTCCTGGGAAACCAAGACCACTTGCCGGACTACCACCGGCATGAGCAGCCGCAGCTTTTGGGCTGGTCGCAACGTCTTGGGCTGCGGTAGAGGGTGGGCTTTGAGTTCGAGACAGCGCCCGATCCACCATTCCTTCAAACATGGGAATCAATGAGTCCGATGGAAAGGGATGATGAATGTCGGAGAGGCTTTGTTCCCACCGCTGCGGCCTAAGTAAGGTACCCGGAGCTTCGCGTGCCGGGACCTTCGCCAGGGCGTAGCCAAGCCAGATCAGTAGCGTGCAGTTGTACGCCGCCATATTGACCAGTTCCATGGACCGTGGGGAGACGTGCTCCCCCACCCACGAAGCCACCAGAGACAGTTCCACCATCGCGAAGAAACCAAAACCGAGGGCGATGCCAAAGCTATGCTGGCGCCGGCTGACGCCCAGATATTGGGCAAAGAACAAAAGAAAAAGCACCATTCCAACCTGAATAATCCGTACGCACCGTTCGGCAGTCAGAATCGCCTGCACCCACGGAACGGTATCGGAGGAGTTTGTAGAGACTGACACCACTCCCGCAACCAAAAGCATTACCAATCCGGCCCACTTGAACAAGACGGTACCCAGGTCTCGCAGGGTGTGAAATGGGCGGAACGCGTCGAGAAAGGCTTCGTGAATCACCTTGAAACCCAGCGCCACGCTGATCGCGGTGCTGATCCAGTTGGCATAGAAAAAAGCGGAATAGTTGTGCCGAATTGGAAAAATTATGCCGAAGCTAATGAGCTGCGCGATGATGTAGGCGAAGAAATATTTGAACTGCCGGTACTGTCCCCGGCGGAACATTGCCACGGCGATACCCGTTACGAAAACGGGTTGCGCAATCCAGAGAGCGTAATAGATCGTTTTGAACTGATCGCTCATGGCAACAACAACACTCCAGATCTTTGCAACAAACGCATGAAAAGAAACGAGCTGTGCAGCAGAGGCACTTGGAATAGATTAAAAGAAAATAAACCCTTTAACGCAGGTGTTCAATGTACTCAGGTAACCTAAAGTAACGTTACCTTTGTGCCATTCGCCGAGCGGAGCAAAATGATGTGACGGATAGAGCCGGAGGCAGAACAGGTCCCTCTCATCACCGGGAAGGATTATATCTTGAATCCGCCACGGGCGAGAATTCTCGGCTCCAAGGGCCGTGTACACGTTCGCTGTTTGCCTGAAAGATGGCTGTGCACGCGCGTTCTAGGCGTCTGGGACCGAGTGGATGTAGGCGCGCATCATGCGCACCTCATCGTCTTTCTCGTTCAAGTCGTGCAGCAGAATGTCGCGTAGCGATACGATTCCCACCAATTGTCCCTCATGGCAAACCGGCAAATGACGGAAGTTGTGCCGGCGCATCAAAGACATGCAGTTTTCCAATTCCTCATGCATGTTGACAGTTAAGGGATCGTCGGTCATGGCCTCGGCCAGGCAAGTGGAGCGGGGGTCAAGGCCCTCCGCCACGACCCGCTTCATCAGGTCGCGCTCGGAAAAGATTCCCACAAGTTTGCCATTGTGCAGAACCGGAACGGCTCCGATGTTTCGTTCCACCATGGCGCGTACCGTTTCCAACACGGTTTGGCCGAGTTCTCCTTCGTAGACTTCTTGGTTCTTGATCAGATCGCAGATGCGCATTGGATCCTCCCGGGCCGTTCTCTGCTAAGCACCCAAAAGCCATATCGGGGGCCGAGTATATGCTCAAATCAGATGCATGGGAAGAGCTAAACAGTTGGGAAAAAAGAAAAAATCGGGCTATCGCGTCATTCCGGGAAGAATGAACAAGCTGGCAAAAGGCGGAACACTACCGTGACACTACTCCGACGCGTTCTGCCTCTTTGAGCGAAAGGACGTCTGCTCCAAGAAAAACGAAACACGCGGAGTTATGCCACTCCGAGGCCAAACTCTCGGGCGTCCGCGCAGTGAGCACGATGTTGTATTCACCGTTGTTGCGCCAGCTTATTTCTCGAAGAACATCAGCCCGAAGCGGTTGCCCATCGCGCGAGCCACCGTGGGGCTCGATGACGGCCAATTGCGCCAGGAATTCGTGGACCTCCGCACCGCGTTCCTGCCCCGCCACCAGGAATGAAACTTCAGCGTCCTGCGACGAGAAATGCCAGGCCAGCGACGCAGCCAGATTCACCGCGCGTTCGTAAGCCGCCTCGGAAATTACTCCAACTGCCGGATTGTCAAACACGATACAAAGCCTGCGTTCGTCCTCGCGGCTGAATTCGCGCACTTTCAATGAGCCGGATTTCGCCGTCGCCTTCCAGTCTACGTGGCGCGCTGAATCTTCCGGCAAATACTCCCGTATGCAATACAAATCGGACCCGCGCCCGCGCACAAAACTTTCCCACTCTCCACGCACCCGGGGCAGGATTTCAAACAGCTCACTGGGCGCGTCAATTTGGGGATAGACGAGAATCTCGCGCTGCAGGGCCACATGCCTTGTCTTGGTGAGGAAGGCGAATGGAAACCGCGTGGCCACACCAAAACTTGATTCGCAATAAAGCCCCCGGCGCTCGAAGCACAACTCCAGATCGGCGGTTAACTCGGCCTTCGGAGGCAGGTAGGGAAAGTAAACCATGCCTTCAAAAATGCCCGGCGGATCGGCCGCCACCAGCACCCGCCGCACGCTCCAATCGCGCAGCCGCACCCACTGATTCTGCGGAGAACGATTGAGCGGAAAAACGAACGTGGTTGGTTCCCAACGCCACTCTTTGCGGATCTTCGTCTGCTTTCGCGCCGGTACTACGCGGATCGAAAATGAAGGCAGAGCGCGCCCAGAATTGCGCAGCGCAATCCGCCCCACTACCGGACGCCCGGCAAAAACGTGCTCGGGAAGTCGCACATCCAATTGCAGCCCGCGCAGCACCAGGGCCGATACAACGCCGGAAACCAGAATGGCCGCCAGCATCGCAGCCACCACGATGTACAGCAGGTTATTTCCCGTGTTCAGGGCCGCAATGCCGATCACCAGAGTGACCAGCACGTAGACCACTCCGGCTTTCGTGACCTCGTAGTGAAATGTCTGCCGCAGTCGCTCGAGCGCCACCCGCCGCGCCAAGTACGGCACTGTAATCAATCCAACAAAAGCCGCCATCAACAGCGCCACGGACGCCAGAATCACTGACGCCCAAAGATGTCCTGCCTCGCCCGACGCCGTGGAAAACAACGCTGCCCCGAAAGCCAGCCCCAGTCCCACCAGAGCGAGAAAAAACTTGGCCCACACCTCGGCCGTCGCCGAGTGAAGCCACGCCCGCGCCCCAGCGGCTTCGGCAGCATTCACAGAATTGAAGTAAGGAGTTCCCACCGGTTCGAGCCTAGCACTGTGAGGAGGAACGATCAACGAAAAGAGCCTTGCGGAGAAAGCCTTCGTAACCACACCCAGCGGCGCAGTGAGATAAGGCCTTCGCGCATCAGTACTCAGCCAGTTCTTTCATCGCCCGGAAAAGATCATTCGCCTGCGGCAGGATAGCATCTTCGAGAATCGGCTGATAAGCCACAAATGTGTCGGCGGCGGCTACGCGGCGGACCGGAGCATCGAGCTTGTCGAACAGCTGGTCGGCAATTCGCGCCGCGATCTCAGCGCCGTACCCCCAGCTCAATGTATCTTCATAAGCCACCAATGCACGATTCGTTTTCGCGACTGACGCCGCAATCGTCTCCCAATCAAATGGATTCAGGCAGCGCAAATCGATCAACTCCACCTTCACGCCGTGCTCCCGCTCGATCTTCTGCGCCGCCTGCAGCGCCCGCGGCACAACGGCACCGTACGTGATTACCGTCAAGTCCGTTCCCGGATTCACGATCTTCGCTTTGCCGAACGGAATCATGTAATCCGGTCCCGGATAAGCAGCGCGCCCGAAGGTCTCGCGATAAAGACGTTTGTGTTCCAGGAATAACACCGGATCATCAGACCGGATCGCGGTTCGCAGCAGCCCTGCCGCATCCAACGCATTGGAAGGAAAAACGACCCGTAACCCGGGGATATGCGTGAACATGCTCTCGCCGCACTGCGAGTGATAAATCGCGCCGCCCGTCAAATATCCCCCGATCGCCACTCGAATGACGACCGGACACGAGAACACATTATTCGAGCGCCAGCGAATTACCGACAGCTCATCGCGAATCTGCATCATCGCCGGCCAGATGTAATCGAAAAACTGGATCTCGACCACCGGCTTCAGCCCACGCGTAGCCATGCCAGTGGCGCGGCCCACGATAGCGGCCTCAGCCAAGGGTGAGTTGAATACGCGATCGTTTCCAAACTCGCACTGCAACCCAAAAGTGAGTTTGAAAACTCCGCCCTTGCCCTTTACCAACTTGCGCTTTAGATATTCTTCGCGGCTGCAATCCGCAACATCTTCGCCGAAGATCACGATGCGCTCGTCCCGCTTCATCTCGTCGCGCAATGTCACATTGATCAGATCGGCCATGGTCTTGGCCGCTGGCTTTTTGCCGTCGGCCGTATCTGGACCCATGACTGCCGGCGTATCGAACGTCGCGGACACCGGATCGAGATCCGGTGAATACACAAACTGCATCACGCTCTCTGGCGCTGGGGGCAAGGCCGCGAGTGCCTGATCCACGGCGATCTGCAGCTCCTCTTCAACTTTCTTCTCGAGTTCGTTGATGCCCTTCTCGTCGAGGATTCCTTCGCGAAGCAAAAACATCTGGGTACGCGAAACCGGATCGCGGGCCGCATCCCGCTCCCGTTCGGCGTCTGGTCGATATAAGCGCTCGTCGTCGGAAAGAGAATGCGAATAAGGACGAATCACATGTGCGTGAACAAAGGCCGGTCCGTGCCCGTCGCGGCAATATTGCGTGGCTCGCTGAAATGCGCCGTAGCTAGCCACAGGATCCGTGCCATCGACTTCTTCGAAATGAAAATTCGGGAACCCGGAAACCAGCCGGGAAATACTCCCGCCCGCCGTTTGCACTTCCACCGGTACCGAAATGGCGTAGCCGTTATCCTGCACGCAGAAAATCACCGGCAGTTTGTTCAATGCAGCGGCGTTCATCGCCTCCCAGAATTCGCCTTCGCTGGTGGTGCCGTCGCCGAGCGAAACGTAAGTGACCTCATCACCCCGGAAGCTCACATCTTTGAAATGGCGATAGTCCGGCTTTTCGTTATTTTCACAGGCCGGAACTTCGGCGGCTTTCGGATGTTGCGTGAAATATCGTCCTGCTTCGGCGCACCCGACTGCCTGCAAAATCTGCGATCCCGTAGGCGACGATTGCGTGACTATATTCAGCCGCTTATAGCCCCAGTGCGAAGGCATCTGCCGTCCGCCCGAACTGGGGTCGTCTGCCGCTCCTACCGCCTGCAGAAACATTTCCAGCGGTTTGGCACCCAGCGCCAGGCACAAAGCGCGGTCGCGGTAGTAGGGGTAAAACCAGTCGTAGCCCGCCTTCAGAGCCATTCCGGCGGCAGCGCCGATGGCCTCATGCCCCGCGCCCGACATCTGGAAGAAGATTTTCTGCTGCCGCTTCAGCATGATTTCCCGGTCATCGATGCGCCGGGAGGTGTACATCATGCGGTAGAGGTCGATGAGCCGTTCGCGCGTAAGTCCCTCATAATTACGGGACTTCTTGCTACCTGGAAGAGAAAGTTTGGGGTCGGTTTTTGTGGTCGCCATCCGGTTCTCTAGTTATCTCGATTAGATGTCCGCCGCAATAGTAAGGTGCGGAGCGCTACCAGGCAGGTTGCATTGTAAATGGGATCGAGGAATTCGAAAACATACAAGTTCCTGAGTCGCTGAACCGCAGGGTATTGGGTATAGAGCTCCCTACTTGCGCCAATAATATAGTTGACTCGACCACTGTATTTCTGTATTATTTGAGTCATGGAGAACAAGGCCATGACCGAACCAAAGAGCTTGCAAGAGGCAGTCGTTTACTTCTCTAATCCCGATAACTGCATTGATTATCTCGCTATACGCCGATGGCCTAACGGCAAAGTGGTCTGCCCGTCTTGCGGCTGCGAGACCGTCAAATTTAGCGAGAAGCGCCGGACTTGGACTTGTGCGAAGCACCATGCAAAGCGCGAGTTCTCCGTCAAGATTGGCACCGTCATGGAGGATTCGCCGATCTCGCTGGACAAATGGATGGTCGCTGCGTGGCTGGTCACTAACTGTAAGAACGGTATCTCCAGTTACGAAATTGCCCGCGACGTAAAGGTTACACAGAAGTCCGCATGGTTCATGCTCCACCGCATCCGGCTGGCAATGCAAGATGATTTCTTCGGCTCTAAACTGAACGGCGAAGTTGAAGTGGATGAAACCTTCATCGGCGGCAAGGCGCGGAACATGCACGTTAGCGAACGTAAGCGCCGCATCACTGGCACTGGCGGTAAGGACAAGACCGCAGTCGTCGGCATTTTGGAGCGCGGTGGAAAAGTTCGCGTCAGCGTAATTCCTAATCGCCGCCGCAAGGTACTGCAAGAGGAAGTCCGCAAACATGTCACCGCTGGCGCGGCTCTCTATACCGATGCGCTGCTCTCGTATGAAGGCTTGGCTGGCGAATACGCTCATCAAGTCGTTGACCATGCGACTCAATACGTGGATGGTCGCGTACACACGAACGGCCTTGAGAATTTCTGGTCCCTTCTCAAGCGCGGGATTTCGGGAACCTACGTTAGCGTGGAACCGTTTCATTTGTTTCGTTACCTTGACGAACAGATGTTCCGTTTCAACAACCGCAAAGACCTTGACGACAAAGGCCGCTTCGATCTAACCATCTCGCAGATTGTAGGTAAACGCCTGACCTTTGCTGAACTCACTGGCAAGTCAGGCGGACCCACGGTTCACTAGACCTTGGAGTCGGAAGCGCGGGAAGCGGGCAAAGTCTTAGCCCGCTTTTTCTGCGCTCGTTTGCGCCTCCATTCCTTGTCTCGCTTCTGTATTTCTTCGTGCGAAACAGAAAGCAACGTCCGCACAACCCTGTCGAATTTTTCTGATTCAGAACTTTGATTCGGTTTGTCCATTTTCAATCCTGTAGGCCATTTCCTTTTCCATCGCTGTACGGAATTGAACTTCCGTAAGGAAACCCAAATCCATTGCTTGATCTTCGCGAAGAATTCTGAAATTACGATGAGTATGGGTGTGTTCGTCCAAGCCCTTCATGATTACATTCCGCATATGGCTGTTCTGCTGCCACGCCAGAATGTCGGCAGCCTGAAGCGGCTTGAAGTCTGCTTTGTTTTGAAACGAATAGCCTCCTTCGTTTTCGATGCCGTACCAATCCAGCCATGAATCTTTATTCTCTACGTGCTCCCAGACTGCCGAGATTTCTGCCTTGGCTTTTGGATCAGCCATCCTGTCGAATACATACTGCATTGGAAGGGTAATCCCACACTGTAGCCTCCAGTTTCTTATTGCGCCCATGAGAAAACGAACCGCGACGGTGTAAGGATAGGTTCCCACTCTCCAGCGCATCCAGTCGGGCAGCATGGGAACCACGCTATTAAACACGTCTTGTGGAACGGCAATAGCTATTCCCACTCGCTTGTTTTCGTTGATTGCGGTAGCCAATCGACGATACACGCGATCCCTCTTTACATAGTCCCAATCGCAGAATGGTTTCTTGGTTTTGTCATGGAAAGCAGCGAAGTCCGCCATGTGAAATACGTCGAAACCTTCGCTCCATCGTATGTCGTCCCACGCATCAACAAACTGATTCCAGCCATTCTTCGTAGAGATGTAACAGGCGGCTATCGCCATCGGAGACTGAGTATCAGTCCCACTGTCATCAAAGTAAACTTCGTACATTGCCAGCAGCCAATCCTTGCGAGATCGTTCCAGCATCTCTGCAAAATGGCGGTACGCGCAGTAGTCTCTCACCGCGCACCCCCGCTGGGCTTATAATCTACCCGCCCGTTGGTCGGGTCAAGTAAATTATTACCCTACTTGCGCCATACTGTCCCCAGGGTGCGTTCCAGGTCTTCGATCAGATCTTCAGGATCTTCCAGCCCAATGTTCAGCCGCACAATACGGTGCCCATAGTTCGGACGGCCTTTGGCTCGCTGAAAGTCATAGGCGACAGCCAGGCTCGCCACCCCGCCCCAGCTATAGCCGATCTCGAACAACTCCAGCCCGTCCACGAACTGCAAGACTTGATTTTTTGTAGCTTCATGCTTGAATACTATGGAAAAAACTCCCGCCGATCCGGTGAAGTCACGCTCCCAGATTTCGTGCCCGGGCGAACCTTCCAGGGCCGGATGCAGCACCCACTCAATCTCCGGCCGATCCGCCAGCCAGCGTGCAATTCGCACAGCCGAGTCCTCGATGTGCTTCAGACGAACCGCCATCGTCAGCATACCGCGCAAAGCCAGGCTGCAATCGTCTGGCGATGACGCGCTTCCCAGCAGTTGCTGCGTTGCTCCCAATTGCTGGTAGAGCTTGGGATCCTTTACCGTCGCCGAACCGAGCAGCACGTCACTGTGTCCACCCACATATTTCGTCAGCGCCTGCATCGTGATGTCGACGCCGTGCGCGAATGCATCGAAATACACTCCCGCGGACCATGTGTTATCCAGCGCCACCAGCGCGCCGCGGGAGTGCGCGGCTTCGGCGATTGCGGGTACATCCTGCACTTCCATCGTGATCGATCCGGGATTCTCGCACCAAACCAGCCGCGTATTCTCCAGCAAAAGATCCTTAATCCCGGCGCCGATTTCCGGCGGATAAAAACCAGCCTCCACTCCGAAGCGCCGTAACACATTCCTCGCCAGTTGCCGGTTCGGAGTGTAGACATTCTCGGGAATCAGAATGTGATCGTCGCTCTTCAGCAGCGCCAGGTTGATCAGAGAAATCGCGCCTTGCCCGCCGGGCGTGATGATCGTCCTGTAACCGTTCTCCAATTCGCGGATTTTCCCCGCGAGTTCCAAAGTCGTGGGCGTGCCGTACAAGCCATATGTGTAGCCGACTTCATACTGATCCCAACTGTCGTTGACGGACGCGGCGTCGGGAAACAACGTAGTCGATCCGCGAAACACGGGGCTGGCCAGCGACCGGTATCCCTCCGGCACTTTGACATCGGAATGAATCAACCGCGTCTTCCAACTCTTTGCCATGGCGGAATTATACGGATGACCTGCGGACGCTCGCATCGGTTATCCTGAAAACAGATGATCCGAATTCGCCATGCCTTCGACCCACAAACTATTAAGTTGGTGATCTTCGACCTCGACGGCACTCTGATCGATTCACGCCTGGACCTGGTGCACTCGGTGAATGCCGCGCTGCGCCACATAGGACGACCCAGCCTGCCCGATGATGTTATCGCCAGCTACGTGGGCGACGGCGCCCCGGTTCTGATTCAGCGCGCGCTCGGCGGAGAGTCAGTGGACGAGGCCGTCGTACGCGATGGTCTACAGTTCTTCTTGTCTTACTATCGCGAACACAAACTCGACCACACTACGGTATACGCTGGCATCCAAGAGTCTCTCAGCGCGATTCAGAACTCATCTCACCAGATTTCGAGCGGTGATAGTCGCGCGCAACTCAACGGCACACGTCAGATGGCCGTGCTGTCGAATAAGCCGGTCGTCCCGTCACGCGCCATTGTTGAGGCGCTCGACCTGGGCCGGTTTTTCACGAAAGTTTACGGTGGAAATAGTTTCGCCACGAAGAAACCCGACCCGGAGGGCGCGCTCAAGTTGCTCGCAGAGCATAACGTCGCCCCGCAAGAAGCCGCGATCGTCGGCGACTCTCACGTGGATGTCGAAACCGGACGCAACGCCGGCCTGTGGACCGTGGCGGTTAACTACGGCTTCGCCCCGCATACGTTGGATGCAAGTTGCCCGGATGTGATGGTGGACGCACCGCACGAACTTGCGCGAGTGTTCCGTTAGAGGGACGGCTCTTTCGCTTTTTCTTGCACGCTCTCATGTAAACTCATGCGGACGATGAGCGACGCAAACGGCTTCACCCCTTCGGAATTGCGCAAACTGCGCGGCATGAAAGACCCTCACGGCATTCAGAAATTTCTCGATGAGGCCCCCTATCATCTTGCCGACACCGCATGGTCTCCGCGGCGAGTTCTGGCCGAGCAAACTGCGCACTGTCTCGAAGGTGCAATCTTCGCTGCCGCCGCTCTGCGCGCCAACGGATACCCTCCGCTGCTGCTTGACTTTGAGGCGGAACACGACACCGACCACGTGATCGCAATATTTCGCCAGAGCGGATGCTGGGGTGCCGTCGCCAAATCGAACTTCACCGGATGCCGCTGGCGCGAGCCGGTCTACCGCACGCTGCGCGAACTGGCCTTAAGTTATTTCAATATCTACTTCAATCTGCGGAGGGAGCGTACGCTGCGGCGCTTTTCGGTCCCCGTCAACCTGAAGCGATTCGATCGTCAAAACTGGATGACCACCGACAAGCCCGTGTGGTTCATCGTGTACCACCTGTTCGAAATAAAGCACTATCCGCTGATAACACCCACTATGGCGAAACGCCTGCATCGCGTGGATGAACGCCTGTTTCACGCGGAATGTCTGGGTAAAGCGCTGAAGCCTAAAATGCGAAGGGACGATTCGCATGCGAATCGTCCCAGACCGGGGAAGCATATTGAATACTAAAATGCGACCGTGCCGAAGGTTCCCGCCAGATTGCCGCTCGGACCAGCCGTAAAGAATAACTGATTCTTGCCTCCGTTCTTGCCCAGGTTGTCTCCGAAATCAATTCCCCACAGCTGGTCAATAGAAATGACCTTGCCGGTCGTGTCCTTGATCGTACCGACGAACTTCCCCGTGGTCGGATTAAAGGCATTAATGGTCCCGGTGTTGGTGTTATTCGAGATCAGAAGTGTATTACTGAGCGGTCCGAATTTTGCCGGGGCCAGAGCAATTCCCCAGGGCTGGTTGAGCGGTAACCCTTGGATCAAATGCTCGCCCGGCGTCAGGGGCGTACCGTCTTCTTTGAACACGTCAACGAACCCACCGTTCGTGCCGCTGACGTTGGCAAATGCCACATAGACCAATCCATTGATGTCGCGGATTCCGAAGGGCGCAAAGCCTGAAGGCACGGCAGCATCAGTGATCGAAGTTACCAGATTGAAATTTCCGTCGTACACATCCACCTTATTGTTTGCCATGTCGGCGGCATACAAAAAATTGCCGGAGGCCTTGTTCGTGATTGCCAGCCCGGTATATACCGCCGGAGTCTTACTAGTCGAAGTGTCGACCGCGATAATCGCCTGATTGATGTTCGACTTGGGAGTCCACCCGCTGATGGTTCCATCCAGTGTGGCGAAGAGGAAAATCGACGGCCATCCCTGCACTTGAAACTCACCGGTCGTGGAGGCACTCCACACAATTCCTGTTGGCGAACCCGGGCCATTTACACCCGTGGGCGAATCAGGGCCGTTTCCCGCCGTCGGAATTACTACTTTCAGTTGCTGTACGGTATTTCCAGAGCTGTCGTAAAGAGTCGACCATCCGGAGTCATTGTCACTGATCCACCAGGGCGAGCCAGGTGCGTGGACCATTCCCCACGCATTCACCAGCAGCGGATCTGTATGTGTAGCCGCCTTTACCTGGTTTGAACTCAGGTTTGTGAGTTGATATTGCGCCGCGGCCGTGCTGGAAATAATCATCAGTATCGCACCGAGGACGAGGGTTAGCGCTAGGGTCCGATTTATAAGACGGGGCATGGTCAGTTCTCCTTGGCGGTTGAAGTACGAGAAATGTCCGCAGAGCGTGAGTTGCGCCTTCACCGAGGACGCAAGTGAAGCTTAGGAGCGGCACAATTTGACTTTGTCACCGGTGCGTCATCAGTTTGTAGAATTTTTGTCGCGACGTGACGCGGGCGGATCTGATTTTCGCGAGTTTTTGCTTCGTTCGTCGCAGAGAAAAGTTAAAATGGGACGTGGCTCATCGCACTCTCGCTTTCTTATTGTTTCTCACTTCCGCGTTGATGTACGGTCAACAGGCCCAGTCGACGCCCGCCGCGGATTCTGCACAAGTCGATTCCACAAAAACCCAGCCAGACGCTGGTTCCCTGCTCGATCTCAAGCCCGACGCCAACGGCGCTCTCTCGCAGGAGCAGATGCAGCGTCTCCTTCGCGTGGTCGCCGACAAGGATATGGAGAACGATAAGAGGCTTCGCGACTACACCTACGTGGAACGCGACGAAGAACATAGGCTCGACAGCAAGGGCCAGGTGAAGTCGACTGAAGTGAAGACTTATGACGTGATGGAGCTATACGGCGAGCAGGTGCAGCGTCTGATTGAGAAAGACGACAAACCACTCGACACTAAGGACGCAGCCAAGGAAGAGGAGAAAATTCAGAAGGTCATCGATAAGCGCAAGAACGAATCAGAGGAAGAGCGCAACAAACGCGAAAAGAAGGAAGAGAAAGATCGTGAAGAGGACCGCAAGTTCGTGCGCGAAGTGGCCGATGCCTACAACTTCAAGCTGGTGGGAACGGAACTTGTAGGCGGCCGCGAGGCCTGGGTGATCGACGGCGAGCCACGCCCGGACTTTGTCCCGCACATGAAGGAATCCAAGTTCTTGACAAAATTTCGCGGTCGAGTCTGGATCGACAAGAACGATCTCCAACTGGCCAGGATGGATGTTGAATGTCTGGACACAATTTCTTGGGGATTGTTCCTCGCTCGCTTTCATAAGGGCTCACGGTTCATGCTGGAACAAACGCGAGTGAATCAGGAAGTGTGGCTGCCGCGCCAGCTAACCGCAAAGGTCGACGTACGCCTCGCCCTGCTTAAGAACTTCAACGTGGATGTGGAGCAGAGCTTTCGCGATTACAAGAAATTCCGGGCTACCACGAAGATTATGACCGTTGAAGATCTGCAGAAGAAATAGGCATCGCTTTCGGTCAGTCTGAATTACGGGTGTCCCGAATAAATTCAGCGCCTGAACCGGAACCCCTTTTGGCGTCATCTAGTAATCGCGATCTTCTTGAGCCGTTGCCGAGGTAGCCATGTCTACGCAATTCACCCCTTTCTCATCTGATCTTCGTGGTGAGGCTTTTCCCGTTCTTTCGCCCGAGCAGATTAATCGTGTTCGTGCCGCCAGCAAAGTTCGGAAAGTGGAAGTTGGCAACATCCTGTTCGAGCCCGACGACAGCAGTATCCCGTTTTTCGTGCTGCTGTCTGGAAGCCTGGAAATCGTTCAGCCGGGTCTGCAGGGTGAGCGCCTCATCGTTAAGCATGGGCCTGGCCAATTCACCGGAGAGATCACCATGATCTCGGGCCGGCGGAGCCTGGCGCGGGGCCGAGTGACTGAAGCCGGCGAGTTTCTGGAAATGAGCAGCGACGATTTGCGAACTCTGGTCGCCAGAGATGAGGAACGCAGCGAAATCTTCATGCGTGCCTTTATTCTGCGGCGGGTTGCATTGATCATCACGGGGCAAGGAAACGTTATTTTGATGGGCTCTCGCCACTCCGCCCAAACCTTGCGTCTGCGCGAGTTTCTCACTCGCAACGGACATCCGCACACCTACCTCGATCTCGACACCGATACCAGCGCGCAGGAATTGCTCGATCGTTTTCACGTCACCATGAAAGAGATTCCTGTCGTCATCTGCAACAACCGCACGGTGCTGCGCAGTCCTTCGATTCAGGAATTGGCGAGATGCCTCGGGCTCAATGCCCACATTGCGCCATCGGAGTTGCGCGATTTGGTAATCGTGGGCGCGGGCCCAGCCGGTTTGGCAGCGGCAGTTTATGCCGCATCGGAGGGCCTGGATGTTTTGGTGATCGAGGCTGACTCGCCCGGCGGGCAGGCGGGGTCGAGTTCTAAGATCGAAAACTATCTTGGCTTTCCAATGGGTATTTCGGGGAACGAACTTGCCGGCCGAGCCGCCACACAAGCGCAAAAATTTGGCGCCAAAGTACTGATCGCCAGCAACGTGACAAAATTGAATTGCGAGCAGCGCCCCTACGAATTAACCGTGGACTGCGGCCAGAAGATTCATGCACGCACGGTTGTGATCGCCAGTGGCGCGCAATACAACAAGCCGAACCTCGACAATCTGAAAAAGTTTGAAGGCCAGGGTATCTACTACGGCGCCACCTACATTGAGGCGCAACTCTGCGGAACGGACGATGCAATTGTCGTAGGCGGCGGAAACTCAGCCGGCCAGGCAGCGGTTTATCTCTCGCAGACCGCCGGGAAAGTCCATATGTTGGTGCGGTCGAGTCAATTGTCGGACACGATGTCGCGCTACCTGATCCAGCGCATTGAAGAAAATCCCGCAATCGAAATACATTACTGCACGCAGATTGTTGGCCTGGATGGCGATGCTCAACTGGAAAGCGTGAACTGGCAAGACAAGAATACCGGCGAACGATCCACCCATAACATTCGCCACGTATTCATCATGGCGGGCGCTTCTCCGCGCACCGAGTGGCTGAAAGGATGCATGCTGCTCGATAGCAAAGGCTTCATTCTGACCGGGCGCGACCTGGATCCTCTATCGCAAAGCTTCAAATGGCCATTGCCGCGCGCCCCGCAGATGCTGGAAACCAGCCTGCCAGGCGTATTTGCGGTCGGCGATGTCCGCGCCGGAAATGTAAAACGCGTTGCCGCCGCTGTGGGTGAAGGATCGATCGCCATCTATTTAGTACATCGCGCGCTGGCGGAGTTGTAGGGGCGACTAGCTCGATGTACACTGCTGCGGTCATCCGCGCTGGGTCATTCGGTTACCCCCTATGTACAAACGACTTGTTCTGCTATTGGCTCTATCTCTGCCTGTGATCGCATGGGCGAAGCCGGAATCTTGGTTAGAAGTACGCAGCCCGCATTTCACTGTTATTACTAACTCCAACGAGAAGCAGGCGCGACGCGTCGCGGATCAGTTCGAGCGCATGCGCTCCGTCTTTCATACGCTCTTCCCAAAGATACAGATCGACAATCTCGGTTCGATCACCGTTCTGGCCATCAAGGATGAGAAAGATTTTCGCGCTCTCGAACCAGCGGCTTATCTGGCCAAGGGACAGCTCAAACTGGGCGGCTTATTTCTGCGGGGAGCTGACAAGAGCTATGTTCTGTTGCGGCTGGATGCTGAGGGCGAGCATCCTTACGCAGTCGTTTATCACGAATACACTCATCTACTATTGAGCAAGGCGGAGTTTATTCCCCTTTGGCTGAACGAAGGTTTGGCGGAATACTACCAAAACACTGACATCCACGATAAGGACGTCGCGTTAGGGCAACCCAGCCCGGAAAATCTCGAATTGCTGCGCCAGAACCGGTTAATGCCCTTACCGACACTCTTCGCTGTCGACTATTCGTCCCCGTACTACCACGAAGAAAATAAGGGATCCATCTTTTACGCGGAGTCATGGGCTCTCACCCACTACCTGGAACAGAAAGATTTTCGTGACAAGACCGAGCGCCTGACAATTTACGCGCAGTTGTTGGCCCAAAACGTGGACGCCACTACCGCCGCGACGCGCGCATTCGGAGATCTGAAGCAGTTGCAGTCCGCTCTGGAAGGATATGTGAGCCAAGCCAGTTTTAAATATTTCAGAATGCCAGGATCAACCGATATCGATGACAGCAAGTTCGAGTCTCGCGGGCTGACTCCTTTCCAAGCCGACGCAGCGCGCGCCGATTTTCTGGCTTATAACGACCGAAGCGCGGACGCGCGTGCGCTTCTTGACCGGATCCTGCAAGGTGATCCAAATAATGTTCTAGCCCATGAAACCATGGGCTATCTCGAATTTCGCGAGCAGCATATCGACGCAGCGCGCAACTGGTACGCGCAGGCGGTGAAGCTTGATTCGCAAAGCTTCCTGGCACATTACTACTTTGCCGCTATTTCCATGAACGGCGCAATGAATGAGCCGGAACGATCGCAGGTTGAAAGCAGCTTGCGCGCCAGTATCAGACTGAATCCCAACTTTGCGCCGAGTTACGATCGTTTGGGTGCGCTTCTGGCTATGCGACACAGCAATCTGGAAGAGGCGCACATGATGGAATTGACTGCCACTCAATTGGACCCGGGTAACTTTGGCTATCGCATAAACGCCGCCAATATTTTGATTCAGATGGGCCGGGGAGACGATGCTGTAAGAGTAATTAAGAACGCCATGCATCTCGCTGCTTCTCCGCAAGAGACCGCAATGGCGGAAAATTTCCTTATGCACGTGCAGGAATACGCGAGATTTCAGCAAGAAAGGCCATCCTCTACGGAACAGATGAACTCGGAAACTTCTGGTGTGGTTTCCTCCGGCAGTGTTTCCCAAGTCGACGCCGCCAGGTTTGTCAAACAAGACGAACCACTTCCGACGGGCCCACACCGTTTTCTGATCGGAATATTAAGCAACGTCCGCTGCGATACTCCCGCGATAGATCTTGACGTCACTTCAGGCGGAAAAACGCTTGGGTTGCACGCCAATAACTATTTCAAAGTCGAATTCAGCGCACTAAACGTGACGTTGAAGGGAGATCTGCGCCCGTGCACCGACCTGGAAGGACGATCTGCAAAGGTTGAGTACGTTGAATCGTTAAGCAAGAACGCCGGTGCCGTCATAGCAATTGAGATTCATAAGTAAGCTCGGGGTGAGCGCCGCATCCGCAGTGACGGTCTAGCCTCTGATCCCACCCATCTCGCCTGCGTTTATAATAGAGGGATTCCCACTCGGCGAAATCGCCTTCTGTGGGTGTTTCTCCATGGACTTTAAACTAGTTTCCGATTACAAACCGCAGGGAGATCAAGGCCGCGCCATCGATGCCCTGCTGCGTGGCGTGTATGATCGCGAGCAGCATCAGGTTTTGCTCGGCGTCACCGGCTCCGGCAAGACCTATACCATGGCCAAGGTCATCGAGGCGGTGAACCGTCCCGCACTGGTGATGGCTCATAACAAGACGCTGGCGGCGCAGCTTTATCACGAGTTCAAGAATTTCTTTCCCCACAACGCGGTCGAATATTTCGTTTCTTATTACGACTATTACCAGCCCGAGGCTTACGTTCCCGCTGCTGATTTGTTCATCGAAAAAGAAGCGACCATCAACGATGAACTGGACAAGCTACGACTTTCGGCGACGCGATCTTTATTCGAGCGCCGCGATGCGCTGATTGTGGCCTCGGTGAGCTGCATCTATGGCCTGGGCTCGCCCGAAGCTTACTACGGAATGATGCTGTTTCTGGAAAAAGGCCAGAAGATCGCGCGCGAGGATATCACGCGCAAACTGGTCGACATCCTTTACGAGCGCACCAACGGCGAATTCCGCCGCGGTACCTTTCGCGTGCGCGGTGACGTGATCGAAGTCTTCCCCACTTACGACGATATGGCCTACCGCATCGAGCTATGGGGGGATCAAGTCGAGTCGCTGGCCCAGATCGATCCTCTATTCGGCACCGTCAAGCAAAAGTACATGCGGCTGCCGATTTATCCTAAAACACATTACGTGATGAAAGACGAGACCCGGGCATCGGCCGTGGAGTCGATCAAGAAAGAATTGGCGTGGTGGGAAGTAGAACTCGAAAAACAAGGTCGAGTAGTCGAGGCCCAGCGCATTCACCAGAGGGTCAAGTTCGATCTGGAAATGATCAAAGTCATGGGCTACTGCCATGGCATCGAAAATTATTCGCGGCATTTTACTGGACGCATGCCGGGCGAGCCTCCGCCTACGCTGCTGGATTATTTTCCTCGCGACTATCTGATGTTTGTCGACGAATCGCACCAGACAATTCCGCAATTGCGCGGCATGTATGCCGGAGACCGATCGCGCAAGGAAACTCTTGTGGAATATGGCTTCCGCCTGCCCTCGGCGCTGGATAACCGTCCGTTGACGTTCGATGAATTCGATCACCGCACCAATCAACTGGTGTACGTTTCCGCAACGCCGGGTCCTTATGAACTAACGAAATCGGCGGGAGTGGTGGTAGAGCAGATCATCCGGCCTACAGGATTGATCGATCCTGAAGTCGAAGTCCGTCCGGTGAAAGGTCAGATCGACGACTTGCTGCACGAAATTCGCGCCCGCGTAGAACAGGGCGAGCGCGTGCTGGTTACTACTTTAACGAAAAGAATGGCTGAAGACCTGGCTGAGTACTACGCAGAAGTCGGCGTGAAGTGCCGTTATATGCATTCAGAGATCGAGACGCTCGAACGAGTTAAGATTCTCCGCGATCTGCGCAAGGGCGAGTTCGACGTATTGATCGGCATCAATCTTCTCCGCGAAGGCCTTGATCTCCCGGAAGTATCGCTGGTAGCCATCCTCGATGCAGATAAAGAAGGCTTCCTGCGCTCCTGGGGATCGTTGATTCAGACGATCGGCCGTTGCGCGCGGCATCTCCGCGGTCGCGCGATTCTTTACGCCGACCGCATGACCGATTCAATGAAGCGGGCAATCGATGAAACCCTGCGGCGCCGCGAGATTCAGACCGCATACAACCTGGAGAATGGAATTACGCCGGAATCAATCGTGCGACCGCTGGACATGACGCTCGCGGGAATCATCGCGGCGGACTATACCGACCTGACTGGAAGCGAAGCTGAAGGCATGCCCGAATTTAAATCGCAGGAAGAATTAGATAGCTACATCGTCAAACTCGAAAGTGACATGCGCGAAGCCGCCAAACGCTTCGAGTTCGAAAAAGC
>JBAVGI010000147.1:0-9017 GCA_049684755.1 Candidatus Sulfotelmatobacter sp. | reverse complement strand
GGAATATATCCGAAGTAAAAATATTGCAGCAGGCCCTCCGGATTGATCTCCGCTAAATCCGGATGCACCGCCAGCAGAGCTTTAATCTCCGATCCAAATAACAACCGGCCTTCGTAGAGAGCATAGTGCAGAGGCTTTTTGCCCATGCGGTCGCGGGCGAGCAGCAGAAGCTGATTGCGCTCATCCCACAGGGCAATGGCAAACATTCCGCGCAATTTTTGCACGCAGTCCGAGCCCATTTCCTCATATAGATGAACGATGACTTCTGTGTCCGAATGGGTATAAAAGCGGTGGCCGCGGCCCTCGAGTTCCTGGCGAAGCTCAGGAAAGTTGTAGATTTCTCCGTTGAAGACGACCCATAAGCTCTTGTCTTCGTTATGAATGGGCTGCCGTCCGCCGGCAAGGTCAATGATGCTCAGGCGCCGCATACCCAGTCCTACTGGGCCACTGGCGTAAATACCCTCATCGTCAGGACCTCGATGAACGATGGTTTGGCACATCCGCCGAACGTCAGCGGCATCGACAATGTCTCGGGCGTTGCCGATCATGCCAGCTATTCCGCACACAGGGTCACCTCGAAGACTTCCAAAGGGGAAGAGTTCTCGATAGGCAGCCTGTTAATCGGCGCGGTGATAAATTGATCGATCATTCTCACGGGTTCCAGTTAGCGAGTCCAGGCCAGCGGCCGTTCACGTTTTGCCGCCCTTCCAAATTTACCCTTCTTGCTGCCCTTATCCTCGATTGGATCCCCCGCAACCTGCGAAACGCTGGCAATCTGATAAACCGCGCAGATGTAACCCACCATGAAATAAGGGAACAGATTATATTCCGTGGATGCGAACATGGCCCCGGAAATATAAGCCGCCAGCGCCGCCCACAGCGCACTGGTCCATAAGCGGATGTCTTCGCTGGCTTGATAACCCGGCAACTTTCGCACCTGTTTTATTTTGCGCATCGAGAGCACGAGCATCAGCACATAAAGAAACACGCCGGGCACACCAGCCTCGGCTCCCAATTCGCTGTATGTGTTGTGCGCCACACGCCAGGTCAGCGTATAACTCCCGAAGTTGCCCGGCCCAATGCCGAACACAGGGTGCTTGACCATGAGCATCAGGCTCTCCTTCAGCAATTCCTTACGAGCCTCCAGAGAATTCCTGTCACCGGACCCTTGGATGTTGCCCCGAAATATGCTCTCGACCCGAATCAGGTAGTGGGGTGTAACCAGGACCACGCCGACACTGACAAACACCGCAAGCGCTGCACTCACGATCACGACCGTGCGCTTGCCCCGGATGCCAAACTCCCAAATGCAGATTATGACCGTGACCACCATGGCCAGCAGGCCGCTGCGAGAATAGGTCGCTACCACGCCGTAAGCCATGAAAACCAAACTCACGCTCCAGAACAATTTGGCAGCGGTTTTCTTAGCGGCAAAGAAGAAGGCCACGCATAAAGGAAAATTGATGGCGATATTAATCGCCAGGTCGTTTGGATTTTCCAGAATGCCTTTCTGAATCCCCGTCAGCCGACCGTACTCCGTATGGTGAACAAACACCGATATCACCGTCACCAGTGCAACCGCGCTGGCCTGAATGACGAGCAGTTTACGCACCTCTTTCACCGAGGTCGCAACCATATAAAGCAGAATCGCGACAATGACGCCCTTGGAGAACTTGTTTACGACTGTGTCAAAAGCTCCGCCTCGCCATGCCGCAAATGGTATGCACAACAGCATCTGGAACAAAAGAAGGAGAAGAACTTTAAGTTCGATCGTCAGCTTGTGGCGCCGGCTCGCGGGAACCCCAAAAATGAGAGCCAGCAAAGCGATTCCACCCGCGATCTTGTTGATGGGAATGGCATCGAGGCCGGGGATTAAATCTTCCGGGCGAAACCAATAGATCCAGGAAAAAAACATCAGGGCGCTGTAGGCCAGAGTGCTTCTGGTCTTGCTATCGGCTGCGAGGGCTCGCAACCGGTCCGCTCCCCAGCGGCTGGGCTTCCCCTCGGTTGCAAGTCGGCCACGGATGGGCGTTCGCGGTCTTATCGGCTCCATGCGGCCTTCCTTCCAGAAACGAAGTTCGCAAACGCCACCACCGCCGCGGTGTTGAGCAATACGAAGGTGGCGGCTGCATCGGCTGCGCGCGCTACCGGCCCCCGCTTCAACAGACGCGCCATGGCAATGACGCCGAGTCCGTAGAACGCCAACTGCAAAATCAAAGCTACGCGGTAGAACGGAGCCTTCAGCCACAAAGAGGCGATAAACATGGCGGCCAAAGCGAATGGAGCAACCAGGCGCAACAGTTTGTGACTCACGAACCTCAGCAGAACCGGATTCTGGCCGCTCAACACCCACGGCATCAACTGCACCAGTTGATAGTTACCGCTCAGCGTACGCACCTTGCGCGCAAACTCAAGTCCGCCACCCAGGTCCGGACTATCCCATGCTCTCGCGCGGGGCTCGAACACCACGCGCTTTCCCTGCTTCGCTAACTGCAAGGGGATATATACGTCGTCCAGAATCGTTCCTTCCGGCACTGCGGTCAGCAAGTCTCGCCGCGCCGCATACAGCGCGCCGGTGGCACCCACCACCGAACCCGAGGCCGCCTCCAGTTCTCGAATCTTTTTCTCGATGCGCCAGTAGAGTCCCATCCCGCGAGCGGTCTCGCCTGAATCAAGGTCGCCCAGCATTAACTCCCCGCTGACGCAACCTACATCCGGATCGGCAAAACTCTCCACCAGAACGCGCAGGGCTCCAGGTTCGATCATTTGACGTGCATCGGTAAAAACCACGAGGTCTCCGTTCGCCAAATTGAAAGCATCGTTCAGTCCACTCGCTTTCCCGCGCGACAATTGGTTCATGACCACCTGAACTCGCGGATTGTCCAGATGCCCACGTAGAATTTCCTCCGTCCGGTCGGTAGATCCATCGGAGACAATCACGATCTGACAACGCTCCGGCGGATAATCCAGAGTCAACAGATTCCGCAGCTTATCTTCGAGAACCCGCTCCTCGTTGCGTACAACCATCACGATGGAAATGGGAAGTTCCTGACGCATGCGCATCACCGGCCAGGGAAACAGCAGCGCCTGCAGCCACAACCAGGCCGCGTAACCCACATAGGTGTATGCGATGAGAAAAGCCGAGACCCAGAAAACCCATGTCATTGCGCGCCCCGGCCCAGCAGCACAATTTTGATGGTCTGAAACATGATCAGCATGTCCAGACCGATCGAGGCATTCTTGATATAGAACAGGTCGTACTGCAATTTCTCGCGCGCATCGTCGAGCGTGTTTCCGTATTTGTATTGCACCTGCGCCCAGCCGGTGATTCCCGGCCGAACCACATGCCGCACGCCATAATAGGGAATCTCTTTGCTCAACCACTCGACAAACTCAGGCCGCTCCGGGCGCGGACCCACGAAGTGCATATCGCCCTTCAACACGCACCATAGCTGCGGGATTTCGTCCAGTCGCGAAGAGCGCAAGAATTTTCCCACACGGGTGATCCGCGGATCGTCGTCCGCGGCCCAGGTGGCGCCGGTGTCAGCTTCCGCATCCTGACGCATGGTGCGGAATTTATAACAGTAGAAAATCTTTCCCCGCCGCCCTACTCTTTGCTGCCGATAGAGCGCAGGACCCGGCGATCCCAACTTGACTGCCAGCACAATGAACGGCAGCAGCGGCAGCGAAAAGATCAGCGCAATGAGGGCCACCGAAAAATTCAGTAATCTCCGCACCAGCCGGAAGAAAGTGCTGAAGCGAAACCCTTCGGCAAAAATCAGCCAGCTCGGGAGCAGTTGGTCAACTTCGATTCTGCCAGACATTTTCTCCAGCCAGGAAGTTGCTTCTTCAACTTTCAGGCCTCCCAGCCGCAAATCCAGCAATTCTTCTACGGGCAATGTGCCGCGGCGGTCTGGCATGGCCACAATCACGCGATGGACTCTCGAGCTGCGGGTCATGGCTAACAGATGCGAAGCTACGGAGTCGCGGGTCAATTCTCCTTGTACATCCCCGGTCCAGCCCACCACCTCGATCCCCATCGTCGAGCGCTCACGCAGGCCATTGACCAGCCGCTCCGCACGTTCCCCTGTGCCCAGAACGTAGACCCGTTCCCGCAGGAATGGCTGTTTCACCATCCATCCGTAGGCTCCACGCCAGCAAAAAAGGGTGCAGGTGAGGATGATGATTCCGAACAGCGCCGAACCGTTTCCGGGCAGCAACGCCGGGAACAGGAAACCAACCGCGGAAAGCGCCAGCGCCACACATCCCAGGACAAGTAATATTCGAAGACTTTGATCCCAGCTTTTGCTTACGCTGGAGGAATCATAAAGATCCAACCAATGCGAAAGCAGCAGCACGGCCGCTGTGACCACCAGAATCTTGATGTAGCCGCCTTCGACATTGAGCAGCAGCCAACTGTCCTGATTGCGCAGCATGGTGCCCAGGACGAACGAAACCCAAACGATGAGGGCCTCACCCGCCAGCAGAACCAGCGTACGCAGCGGATAATAGACTTTGAACAGCCGGATCACGTTTTCCTATTTCCCCGGGGTCTTTGGCTCGGTCCCGTCTTTTTGATAAGCCTCGTAGTAGTAGCGCGTGTAAGGCATCGCGTCCGAATTGGTGCCGTTCAGAACGACTCCAACCAGCGCATCATCGGGAAATTCCAGCCGCGCGCGGCGCGCCATATCGGTAGGGGTAGTGTTGGAGCGCACGACCATCAGCACGCCGTCGCAAGCTTTGGCCAGCACACTGGCATCGGAAACCGGCACGGCCGGCGGTGAATCGACGATGATCCAGTCAAACAGGGCTTCCACCCGCTGGAGAAGAAGCTTCAGCCGTCCGTTCGCCACCAGTTCTGCCGGATCGGAAATTTCCTGTCCGCTGGGAATAAAGAACAGGTTTTCCATGGGGCCACGCTGCATGATCGAAAACTCGTCGCATCTGCCTTGCAAATAGTCCGCCAGCCCGGGAGACGAAGTGGTGCCCAACATCATGTGCAGCCGCGGACCGCGCAGATCGCCATCGATCAGCAATACTCGTCGCCCGTGCTGCCGTACCAAAACCTGAGCCAGATTTGCGGCGGTGAAAGATTTGCCTTCTTTGGGCAACGCGCTGGTGATCAGAAGCTTTTTCAGCGGAGCCTTCTCCCGCGCATGATAGAGCCGGGAGCGAAGGGTGCGAAATTCTTCCGCCCCGCAGGCGTGGTCGTCACCGTTGAAAAACAACATTGTTTTCTCGTCCGGGCTCCACGGCTGAGGAATACACCGGCTCAACAAAGCATCCAGACTGAAAGGACTTGCAAATGCCGGCATGGCGGAACTCGCCGGCAGTCCGCCAACCGCAGGTAAGCCCGCAGCCATTTCCGCGCGCTGCTCTTCCGTTGAAGTAACGGTCGGGCTTTCGGCGACCGTGGCCGTATAGCTTCGTTGGGACGCCCCCCCCTGTGCCGCCCGTTCTTCCTCGGCTTTTTTTAGTGCTTCGTGAATTCTGCTCATAATTTCCTTTCCTTGGGGAGGTCCTTTTCTTCATCGCGCAAGCGGTCGGCTAAACTGGCAATCGAACGCAGAGTGTCCACCAGATCAAGCTTTCTGTGGTCGACAGGCGGCGGAGGTGTCGTCATTGCACCGGCGGCGCTTCCATCGCTCAAATCAAAGTCGCGCGCCACCGTTTCCACCACTGCGGGTCCAACTATTTTCTGCTGGTCCACAAACGCGCTCACCAGGCAATGTTCGCAAAGCAGGTTGATGACCCGCGGAATGCCGCTGGCGTAGCGATGGATCGCAATCAGCGATTCTGGATCGAAAATCTGTTGGCCGCTGGAACCCGCAATCCGCAAGCGTTGCTGAATGTAAGCTTTGGTCTCTTCCACCGTAAGCGGATGAGTCTTCGCGCGAAGAGTCAGTCTCTGGCGCAATTGCCGCAGTTGCGGCTGCTTCAGCTTCTGCTCCAGCTCAGGCTGGCCCACCAGCACGATCTGCAGCAACTTCTCGGTAAAGGTTTCAAGATTGGTGAGCATGCGAATTTCTTCCAGCACTTCGTCCGTCAAGTTCTGTGCTTCGTCCACGATGAGCACGGCGGTCTCCCCCGCGCGATAGCGGTCGAGCAGCCAGTTGTAGAGCCGCAGCAGAACCTGACTCTTCGATTTCGAATCGCAAGGAATGCCGAAATCCGCCATCATGTAATCGAGAAATTGCGTCGTGTTCAGGCGCGAGTTGAAAATAAACGCCGTAGCCACTTGCTGCAGTCGCAGCCACTCCAGCAACTTGTTGATCAGAGTGGTTTTTCCCGTCCCTACTTCCCCTGTCAGCAGCACAAATCCCTTGCGGCTCTGGATGCCGTAGGTCAGACACGCCAGCGCCTCCTCCGTATGCCGCGTCAGAAATAGATAACGCGGATCGGGGTTGACGTTGAACGGATTTGCCCGCAGGCCGTAAAACTCTTTGTACATAGTCTTTCGCTTACCCTCGTGCTCTTACCATGGTCAGAACTTGGCGGTCGGCTCGCTCTCCTGCGGATGCTTGCCGCGCTTCCAGAAATTGCTCTTGCCATTGCCGTTGGCAGGAACAATCTCCCCCACCCAGGGAACCGCGACCAGCATGGGAAGATCGAGCGCGGATTCGGCGTCAGCCTGCGTGCGAATGGATTTATCACGCAATTCCAGCCACAAGGCAAGGCCAATCCCTAATGCCAGGCCCGCGCCCAGACCGCCGCCCGCAAACAGCGGGCGGTTCGGGAAGCTTGGCGAATCGGGGAAACTGGCCGGATTCAGCAAGTGCATCTGTTCGCCTTCCTGCTGCTGCTCCATCTTCAGTGCCAGGTCAGACTTGCTCTGATCAGCCAGCAAGTCCTGGTAGTTCTTTTGAGTGTTGTCGTAATCGCGAGCCAAGTGCTTGTACTGCTCTTCGATCGCCGGACTGAGCGCGACCCGCCCCTGGTACAGGGAAATTTCCTGCTGCAGTTTTTTCTGATCGCGTGTGGCCTGCGCGATTAAATCCTCGTATTGATGCACCTGCAGCCGCAACTGGCGAATCTCCGCCGGCTCGGAAGCGGACTGCTTGTCCGGCGTTGTGGCCGCGGTGCTGGGATCGTCGACTTCGTCCAGCTTCTTTTTCACCTGGGCAATATCCGCCTTGGTCTTGATCACGTCCGGATGGTCTGCGGTGTATCGCCCCTGTAAGTCGATGAGTTGCGACTGGAGCTGAGCAAGCTGCTGCTGCAAAGATTGCGGATTGCTGGCCGAACCCGAGTTCTTCCATGCGGCCACCTGCTGGGCCAGCAGCGATTCCGTGTAGGCTTTATCCTGCTGGGCGCGGCTCAAGGATTGAGTGTTCGCGTCCAGCTGCGAATTCAGACCCATTAGAATCTTTAGATTGTTGTCCTCGTCGCCGGGAAGCTGCCCCATGTACTGCTTCTTGAAGGCCGCCAGCTTGCTATCCAGGTCATCGAGATTATGCTTGGTATCTTCCACCTGCTTGCTGAGAAAATCAGTTGTGCCGCGCGCCACATCTTCGCGCGACTTCAGATTCTCCTCCAGCAGAAGCGAAGTCAGCTCGTTGCAAAGCTGCTGCGCTTCGCGTGCATTGGATGCGGTGAAGTTCACATAGAAGCCCGGAACCGGACTGCTCTGCCCCGGCTTTGGCTTGGTCGTCCCAATCTGCGAGAGATCCGTTACCACGGGTTCCACCGACATGCTCAGCCGGATGTTATCGATAAGGTCATCTATATTTTGTCCCGGCTTGGCCAACCCTGTGCGTTCCAGCATTGGCTGTAACCGACTCTGGCTCAGTACTTGTTGCTGCAGCGTAGCGATACGCTCGGTGAGATCCGCGGTCACCACCGGCTGAACGATACCCTGCGGAACTTTTTGGCCTTCCACCAACACCAGCGACCGCGAGGTGTACTTGGAGGGGAAAGCGTATGACACAAAGAATCCCGCCAGCGGAGCCAGCAGCGCCGGGACAAGAATCACCTTCATCCGGCGGCGTAACATCGCCAGATAATCATCCATCGTGAGTTCGCGATTTTCCGTCATTACAATTCCCGTTCCGCCGGCCCGTCAGGGCAAGCTGCAAAAATTAGTCAAGCCGGATTGGCCGGGGAGTCCAATCCAGTCCAATCGATCCCACTTGCCGCTGCGACAGGTTGCTGCACGCGGCCAAACCAGGGCCCGCTGCGGTAGCCAGTGGACACGGCGTATCGAACGTCATGTCATTAAACTGGTAACTCACAAATCCTCGCAGGCTGCGTCCAAACTGACGATGCAGCCCTATGCCGGCATACCAGTAAGTAAACTCATTGGCGTTCAGGGCTGATCCCGGAATTTGCAAGCGCGAATTCTTCGAGTAGCCGACGTCGCTGAAAAGATCCCAAACCCGGCTCAATGGCCGGCGCATGTCGAGCAGCGCAATGTTGCTTAACGACCCGGCAAAAATCCCGGACCCGCTGGTGTCGTAACGCTGGAAGGTGAACGAGACCGAAGTTTTTGGGAATTTATAGCGTAGCGAAACTCTGCCCACAGCGCCAATGTGGTTGGCGCCGGTATGTATGACGGCGATGGTGCCCCCGTCTGTGGTGCAATCGTTGAGAGGCACGCTCAGAGCGCCGAGGATACTCAGACAAATCGGCGGGTTGGCATCAATGTGCGTGAACTGCGGACCGGCGCCAATTGTAAAACTCAAGCGGCCGGAAATGCGGTGACCGTACATCAACTGGATCACATTCGAGTGAAACGCCGTGCCCACGGTCGAAAAGTCAAAGCCCTGGTAGCCATAGCTCAACGCGACTTGGTCCTTCGCGTTGAGGCTATAGTCGTACCCTACCTGCGCGGTGGTTTCGCGGCTACCGATAAAAGAAATATTGTTATCCAAAGCGGTCGATGCAGCCAGATCGCCGTCGAAGTGGACGAGCCCGTAGCCCGCAGCCAGCGTCAACGAAGATTTGGGCGTGAGGGACTCGACGATGTCCGCCAACCCCAAATTCGTAATCCGTGGCACCTGGCCCAGAGAAACACCTTC
>JBAVGI010000146.1:0-3908 GCA_049684755.1 Candidatus Sulfotelmatobacter sp. | reverse complement strand
GCACTCTTGCCCGCGAAACGGCCTTCGTAACCTAAAGGTGCATGACTTTTGGCATGTCGAACGTGTATGTTTCTCGGGTGCAGTAAACTATACTTATCTGGTCATGGCTAAGGCCGCCCCCAACTCGAAGTCCGCGATGGACGCACTGATCGACTCCGTCAGCCGTATTAGGTCTGAAGCAAAGGAACAAATGTCCGAAGAAGAGTTCCGTCAGGCGGAAAAAAAATTCGACGAAGTGGTCAGCAGAGTCCGCGCTTCTCGCGGACGTAAACGCGAAACTGCATAATCGAGGTGAGCAACTCTTCCTTTCCGATCTCCGGTTTGTAGCTTTTCAACACCTCCACAAAATCATCCTCGGTTCCATATTCCAGAACGTCGCGCAGCTTGCGCCGGAACTCTTCCTCGCGCCGAACCGCATCCAAATCGACTCGCTCTTCCTTAGGCGGCTTCCAGCGACGTGGCATGATTTGCTCCGAATTCCGATTTATGCGTGGCCTGCATTCGCGCAAGCTCACCCCTGCTGTTCGCGTCTGCGACTCCTTGTCCTGAGGACTCTGTGGCGCGGCTTCTTCTTATAGCAAATTGTAAGGCTGCGCATTTCCGTGTCGACTTCATCGTTGTCCTTGAGACGGCTCAGAATCTTGTATATTGAGGCCATCGGGCTACTGTAGATAGAAAGCTCAAATCCCTTCTTCGAAAGTTCCTCTTTGACTTCTGCCGGCGAGAGCGCCTTATCTGCTAAGTAAATAACTTGGCGCACCGCATCCGTAAAACCCAAACCGGAAACGTCATTCGGATCAGCCGTCTCGCCACACAAAGGAAGAAGCTTGGCAATTGTAGCCTTGATATTCATTGCTTCGTTGTCGAGTTCGGAGCGTCTCACATCAAGTTCAGCTCTCTCGGCGTCGATTGTGCCCAAGCGTGCCTTCAAGGTGAGCAGCATGGGGGCATATTCATTCATGATCATGGGGACAATGATAATGACACGTCTACAGACAAAGTGCAATGTAAACATAAATTGCCTCTAGACACGCCCCCTGTCTAGGGCCACTGATAAAGGAAAAGCCGAAGCACCTCTCCTTAGCTCCTGTCCAAGCGCTACGCTCCATTGCCAGCCCCTTCCCCACTGTGGTAGCGTCAACATTCGGAAGGGGATAAGCCTTGCAGGCAAAACTTCCCGCCGGGCTGGATCGTAAAGAGACTGAAATCTACCGGCAGCTTGATCCAGAGCGGCTCCCAAGACACATCGCGATCATCATGGACGGCAACGGGCGCTGGGCGAAACGGCGTCACATGCCGCGCGTGGCCGGGCATCGCGCCGGGGTGGCGGCCGTGCGCTCGACGGTGGAGACGGCGGCACGCATCGGCGTTCATGCGCTGACGCTGTACGCTTTCTCGGAGGAGAACTGGAAGAAGCGGCCTGCGAGTGAAGTCGACTTCCTGATGCGACTGTTGAGCCGCTATCTGAAGGCGGAAGTTCCCACACTTAACAAAAATAATATCCGGCTGGAATATATCGGACGGCAGCGCGAGTTACCAGAAGATGTGCAAGAGCGCATGGAATGGGCGCGCGCGAGTACCGCGCAAAATACCGGCACAATTCTGACTCTGGCGCTGAATTATAGTGCGCGCAGCGAGCTGGTGGATGCGTTCCGCTCCATGGTCAGCGCAGCTTCGCAGAACGGTGGCGTTGAACACTTGCGCATTGATGAAGACACCGTGGCCGAGCATCTCTACACTCGTGACTTGCCCGATCCTGATCTGGTGGTGCGAACCTCGGGCGAGATGCGGCTCAGCAATTTTCTGCTTTGGCAGTTGGCTTATGCGGAGATTTACGTTACTCCAACCCTCTGGCCCGATTTCCGCGGTGTGCATCTGCTGGAAGGCATCGCCGAATATCAGAAACGCGAACGGCGCTACGGCGGATTGAACCATTCCAGCTAAATCATCGCGAAGTGCACGCACTCCGAAGTAGAGAAGAACAGCAGTTTCCTCACCGGGCCTTCGGCCCGATTCGGAATGATAAGAATTGTTTAGGGATCGAAGCTGACTTGCTGAAACGCATCGCGACTGCTCTGGTGCTCATTCCGGTTGTGCTGCTGCTAGTGCTGCGTGCGCCCGTGCCAATTGTGGCTGCGGTAGCTGGAGCGGTAGCGCTGATCACGATCCACGAATTTCTAAAGCTCACCGAATCCTATAATGTTCAGCCGCTGCGGCTGCCCACTTACATCTTTGTCGGACTATTCTTTCTGCTGTTGGCGGCGAGCGCTTCGGGCGAAAGTCCTCAGCTTTCCGGATTGAAGTTTGTTCTGGGGATGGGATTCGCCTGCGCCATTTCGCCATTTGTTTTTCTGACGATTGCAATGTGGCGAACCCAGATGAGCGCGGCCTATCCGGCGGCTGCAGCCTCGGCTTTCGCTTTCGCTTACATTGCTCTTCCCATGGGGATGCTAGTGCAATTGCGCCAGCAGTGGGCGGGCGCGTTTTTGCTTCTATATCTTCTTCTCGTGGTATGGGCGGGCGATATCTTCGCTTACTTCGTCGGCCGTTCTTTGGGTCGGCACCTGATGGCGCCTCGGATAAGCCCGAAGAAAACCTGGGAGGGTGCCGCGGCATCACTGGCCGCAAGCCTCGGGATTGGAGTTCTGCTTTTCGATTACTCGCTCCAGATCAGCTCGTTCCTGCTGCGTGTGGGACTCATCGAGCGACGCGATGGCCTGTTCGGCCTGGAAAAGCCCGAGATGTGGCCTATCATTTTGCTGACTATCGCCGTGAATATCGCTGCACAGCTTGGCGATCTGGTGGAATCGCTGATCAAGCGCGGAGCGGGTGTAAAGGATTCCGGATCCATTCTTCCCGGCCACGGAGGTATGCTCGACCGCATCGATGCCCTGCTGTTTGCCGCGCCGGTACTGTGGTTTTACGCGGTTTGGCGCGTCATGCAGTGAGGGTTTGGCAATGATAGAATTTCCTCAGTCTTCTCCCCTGAAGCCACTTCATCCGGATAGTGCTCTGAACATAGGCAAACTTGCAAAAATGAATCAGCTTTCGACGGAAGCGTTGCTCGCGTCGCTACTGCCGGGATTACGAGATTGTCTGAAAACGCGACCGGATGGAACTATACTGGATGGACATCATCGAATTCAGATTCTGCGCCAGCGAGGCGTGGATGTTGACGGTCTCCCGAGGGACATCGTTGTGAAGAGCTAACTACAGGAGATGCGGAAGGAACTTTATTGGCTTGATGAATCCTGGCCTGGGAGGCTAGCCGTCGGTCCCCGTCCGCGTGGAGGAGAGTGGCTGAAGGACGATGTTTCACGTTGGAAGCGAGCCCAGGTCGACGGCGTGCTTTCTTTGTTAACGCCAGACGAAGAACGTGATATGGATCTCCGCGATGAAGCTGGCGCGGTACGAGATCAAGGCATGAGCTTCACTTCGTTCCCGATCCCAGATCGCCAGATTCCAAAATCAGAATCGGAGTTGGCCGAGGTTTTGGAAGGTGTTACTCGCGATCTTTCGGGCGGCAAGAATATCCTCGTACATTGCCGGCAAGGAGTCGGACGCAGTGGGTTGGTGGCGGCTTGTCTACTCGTGAAAAAGGGAATGAGCCCTGGCGCTGCAATCGATTGTGTTTCGGAGGCGCGAGGGGTTCCTGTTCCGGAAACCGCAGAGCAAAGAGACTGGATTGACCATCACTCCACTGCATTGTCGAAGTGAAGATCTATAAGTTCCTTACGAATGATCATGAGGCGCATCGCCATCCTGGGATCGACCGGCTCGATCGGCCGCAGCACTCTGAGTGTGGCTGAATCTTATCCAGATCGCTTTCAGATCGTGGCGCTGGCCGCGGGAGCGAATCTGGACGCTGCATTCGAGCAGACGCAGCGTTGGCGTCCGCGATTGGTTTC
>JBAVGI010000145.1:0-1619 GCA_049684755.1 Candidatus Sulfotelmatobacter sp. | reverse complement strand
GGCCAGTTCTCAAACAGTTGGCGGTCGTCTCCTGGCAGGTCCTGAGGTGACGGTGTAGGAATCACAAACGTCACATTTGGCGGCAGCAAGCGCAGGCAACGACGACAGTTGCCTGTGCGCGTACGATACTGCACCAACCCGCATACTTGACAACGTATGACTTCTCGATCGAGTTCCATGCTCGTAGCTATTCCGTCTTTTTCCGCCACCGGTCTCCTCGCAGACTATTCCCGGCGATGCGAAGGGGAGGAACGTCACTATCTAGGGAAGGCAGGAACTGGCGCGCGAGACATTCTCCATAGGGTGCCAATTCGTGTCAAGCCCTTTTTGTGTAACTCCCCGCGGGCAAATACTAGTACCCTCGGCAATCAATGGCAAACAAAATGGATGAGCGTGTGCGGTATTCGCCAAGTCTTCTCGCTCGGCGCTAGTGACAGCATACGTCCACGCGCGCACCGCTCGGCCCGACATTTTTTGCGCGAAGTTCGGTGTGCTATGATCGGCTCGGCTTCGTGGCAGGAGATATTTCTCACGGAGGAAATTCTTTGAGGTGGAAACACGCGAGAACGATGCTCGCGCTGTGGCTAGTGATTTGCGCCGCTCCGGCAATTTTCGCGGCCAGGCGGAGGCAAGGCCACGAAACGTTGACGTGGAGCACCGTTCGCGAAAACCTCGACCGGGAAGCGAGAAATTTCCACAGCCTTTCAGCAAAAATGGAGCGCACGAAAGTGACCGTCGTGGTCAACGACCACTCCACCGAAAGCGGCGACATTTTCGTGCACGGCGACAAAATGCTGCTGCAGATCAAAGAGCCCGACGCGCGCACCATCCTGCGACTCGGAGATAATCTATACATCTACAACCCGGGGCTGAAGCGCGTTGAGGAATACAACCTGGGGAAAAATCGCGCGCTGGTGGATCAGTTTTTGCTGCTGGGATTCGGCACCCGCGGCTCGGAATTGGAAAAGAGCTACGACGTGACGCTCGTGCGGGAGGAGAAGATGGCGGGCCAGGAAGTCGCGGTGCTGAATCTGATTCCCAAGGCGGCGGGCGTGCTCCATCAGATTTCGAAGATTCAAATCTGGCTGAGCGAATCGACGTGGTTACCGGTGCAGCAGGAGTTCTACGAGGCCGGGTCCGGCGATTATTCGACCGTCCGCTACTCCGACGTGGTGCGAAACGGGGATATTCCCGAATCCACGTTCCGCCCAAGCTGGCCCGCGGGCACGCACAAAGTAAAACTGCAAAACTGAGGCGGGCGACTGTCGCGGTTCTGACCCTATGCAGCTATTTGCGAGCCTCCTTCTCCAAAACTTCCGATTCCTTCTTTAGTAGTTCTCGTTTGCGATCAGTTCCCCACCGGTAGCCAGTGAGTTTGCCGTCTTTGCTCACCACGCGGTGGCATGGGACGACTACCGCTACTGGGTTGGTGGCGCAGGCGCGCGCAACGGCGCGAACCGCGGAGGGTTTGCCGACCGCGCGAGCCACTTCACTGTAGCTTCGCGTGGCGCCGTAGGGGATTTTGCGAAGCTCTTCCCAAACGCGACGCTGAAAGGCCGTGGCTCGGACGTCGGTCGGCAGATCGAGGTGCGGTTCGCGTCCGCGCAGGTGCTTTAGGA
>JBAVGI010000144.1:0-3574 GCA_049684755.1 Candidatus Sulfotelmatobacter sp. | reverse complement strand
CATGCTCGTGGCAAAACTCAATCAAATCCGGAACCCGCGCCATGGTCCCGTCATCCTTCATGATCTCGCAAATAATTCCCGCTGGAATCAATCCCGCCAGCCGCGCTAAATCGACCGAAGCCTCAGTCTGTCCAGCCCTCACCAGCACTCCGCCTTTTCGCGCGCGCAGCGGAAACACATGTCCAGGCCGCGCCAAATCTGACGCTTTCGTCGCCGGATCAATCGCCACCTGAATCGTGCGCGCCCGGTCATACGCCGATATTCCGGTCGTCACACCCGCTCTCGCATCAATGGCCTCGCAAAATGCAGTCCCATATTGCGAAGTATTTTCCGCCGACATCGGCCCCAGGCGCAGGTGATCCAGCCGCTCCTCCGTCATCGCCATGCACACCAGCCCGCGTCCATACTTCGCCATAAAGTTGATGGCTTCCGGCGTAACCTTCTCCGCTGCCAGCGTAAGATCGCCTTCGTTCTCGCGATCCTCGTCGTCCACCACCACAATCATGCGCCCGGCGCGGATCTCCTCGATCGCCGCAGACACATCGATGAATGACGTTTGTCGGCTCATTCTGAAAGATTGTAGCAAACTGTCGGGAGATTTAAGGCTCGAGGTCAGAAGCGCGATCAGCCGCAGGTCATTTCAGCGGCTTGTAAACTCCGTCCTCGAAACGGTAGACCGCGGTTGAAGAGTAAGGTTCGACTCGCTGCGTTCCCGACTCTTCGACTTCTTTGGTCCCGCTGGATTTCACGCGAATGTCGGCATATCCCCGGTCCCCGTGCGGATCAAATTCCAGCACCGAATCCCATCGAAAGGTTTGTTCTTCCGGTAAATCCGCCGCTTCATTCGAGCCTGCAACTTGCAGCGAGAGCACGCTCTTCAGCCTGCCTTCAACCTCCGCCACGAACGTCAGAGTTTTTCCGGCATAGCCTTGCCCCATGCCGTCGACTTCGAACACCACGGCAGGCTTGCCCGGCCCCAGTGCCTGCAGCCTCGCCAGTGGAGGCTGTCCCCAACCACCCATACTTACAATTTCCGGTTGATCGTAGTCTGCCTCAAAAGTATCGCCCTTGCGCGTGAAAATAATCCCACCAGTAACGGGGGAACAGGCATGGCAGTTATTGTCCGGCGGAGATTGCGATACCAGAACCAGCCATCGCTGGACTCCAACTTTATCGAATGGCAGAAACGCGTACACCTGATTCTGCCGCGGCTTCTCCGAAGCCGCTTGAGAATTTTGCTGTGCACTTGTCGGCCAGGATCGGGCAATCTGAAACGCGATCTCTTCTGCTTTCCGTTCGTTCCACTCTCCGCTGAACGATCGCGATGCCTGAGTGGCAGCGACCCCGCATCCGCCGCAAGCAACCGCCATATACAGCAGCAGCCTCACAACAAAAGACGGAACTCTCACGGGATCCGCCCCTGCACATTCGCCACGTAATTCGGATCGCCCCAACTGGCCCGGCCATGGGGCCGATCCGCTGCAGGAACTTGCTCCCACGCAATGACACCGCGATTCGCCGCATCCACATCTATCCGCAAATTTCCCTGGGCATCCAGAGGCACGCGAAACTCGTGCAGGACGTTGCCGAATGCATCCCTTCCTGCCCAGCCGTTGTAACCGCGGATCATGTCAAGTTCCAGTTGCGCGGGCGTGAAATCCGGTAGCACAACATTGACCGGCGGGTTGCGCCCGGCATTAAAGCGTTGCACCAGCTGTCGAAAGGCCGCTGAGTCTCGCACTATGGCCGCATATTGGCTGGCTGCGGCTCGCTTACTGTTGAAAATTTGCGCGCCATGGCTGACATTCGCCCTCCAATCCCAGTGGTCGTCCTCCGTTGGCGCGGGATTGGTGATCTGCATCAACCCCACGCCTCCCCGTCCGTCCCCACTGAAAAGAGGACAGTCCGAGACGCCCGCCTCTGCCGCCCCATCGAACTGTCGACGCTGGCTCTCCTGACAGCAAATTTTTTGCAGTGCCACTACACCGCAGGCGGCGTTGATTTCGTGCCGCGTAGGATTCACGCCCCGAATCTTCAGGCCCTTGCTGCTCCACTCGTAACAGCCCGTCGCCAGGTCGGCGCTCACGGTAATAGTCAAATCGCCTCCGCGCACGTGCGGAAACTTGATTGCACATTTTCCTCCCGTGCTCGTTAGCCGGAACTCATCTGTGATTTCCTTATCCAATCCATTGCCGCAATCTGAGCATTGAAAATGAATCTTGACCAGCCACGTGAATCTCGTATTCGAACTTGGGTCTGGCGTCACGCCCGTAATTCCTGCTTCGGCCATGATCACCGGCATTTGCGCCCCTGTCGCTGCAGTGCCGGGCTCAATGCGAAAACATGTATTGTCGGCAGGCGAGATAATCCGAATTCCGGTCACTTTTCAGCTCCTCCTGGTTCCTCGATCAGCACACGCTGGATACTGAGTGTGTGTGGAGGAAACACCATTTGCACCAGGGATTAAGAAAACGATCTCGCCGCGAGCGCGGCACTAAGTATCCGGAACAAACTATAATCTGCTCTCTGGGACGAGAGAAGAAAAAAGACAAACTGTCGGATAAATCGCTGAGGGGTAACCGAAGCGCTAGCCTTCCGTCGTCAGGCGGCCGGAGGGCTGGTAGCACGCTTCAGTTTCATTTTGAGTGTGTAGCACTCCTCATGAATCGTTCTACCGTATTCATCAGCCTTGGCAGATTCAAGGCTCACGGGCTTCTCGCAAATACTACAACGCACTGTCTTAGAATTTTTGATGAATGATTTTCCCACCGCAGCAGGAGATCGAGGAATTGGCCTGTCCATACGGATACTCCTCTTGAGACCCCAGCCTACTTACGCAAAGCACCAAATGTCTGTCAGCTAGCGCACACTTGCGGAGGGCCCGACAAGGGCTCAGCAAATCCTCTGCCTCCCAGGCGGCGCCAGCCCGCGGTTGTCCCTTAAGCCTTACTTCTTTTTCTTCCAACAGTCGATTAAGGGCGCGAAGTATCCCTTGCGAACTATTGAGGATTCGAGGTTCCCGGTCCCTGCCCTCCCGCCGGTCCTGTCTGATTTCCGATCACGTCGCCCGATACGATCATCTCCACCCGTCGGTTCAACTGCCGTCCCGCCGCCGTGTTGTTATCGGCCACCGGATCAGCCTTTCCCATTCCCTGTGCGGACACGTTATTCATCGATACTCCCTGGCTCACCAGATAATCGCGCACCGCCTCAGCCCGTTTGTCGGAAAGTGTCTGATTGTATTCATCGCTGCCGATCGAATCCGTGTAGCCCTCAATCTGCAATTTCAAATCCGGATAAGCCAGCACAATGCCCGAGATCTTCGCTAACCTCTCGCGTGCCTCCGGCTTAAGATCGTATTTGTTGAATGCAAACAACACGTCCGGCATGCTCACGATCAACCCGCGCGCCGTATCCCGTGTTTGCAACACCTGATTCAACTGCGCCAGCAAACGCGCCCGCATCGCTTCTTTCTGCTGAATCGCTTCCTGCCGCTGCTGGTCAGCCACGCTCGCCGCTTGCTGTGCCGCCGCGGCCGCCGCCTGCGCTTGTTGTTGCTGCGCTAAAGCTGCCG
>JBAVGI010000143.1:0-25724 GCA_049684755.1 Candidatus Sulfotelmatobacter sp. | reverse complement strand
CCGGAACCAATGGAATTCATGGCGACGCGTTCGGGCAATTCCGCGATTATCGCGCTGGTTGGGCTGCCCTACCCGGAGGCGCTAATCCCTATTCTCAGCGCAGCCAATACGGTGCCGATCTGGGTGGGCCGATCATCAAGAACAAATTGTTTTTCTTCGCAGACGGCGAGCGCACGGTTCAGAACACGCAAACACCGGTCCCCATCTCCGCTCCGTTTCAGGCCTACTCCGGAAATTTCAGCGATCCCTTCCGCGAGGATAATCTTCTCGCCCGGTTGGACTACCAGCTCACCAAGAGCGCACGACTCTTTGCCCGCTACTCCTATTTCAAGAATTTGTTGGGCGCTACTTTTGGCTTCGGCTATTCGCTGTACGACAACAAAAACATCACTCGCAACGATGTGGTGGGAGTAGATTTCAATACCGGCCCATTCACGCACTCCATCCGTTTCTCCTATTTGAAGTTCCAGAACCAGATTGTGGATGCAACTACGGGGAATGCTTCTTTACCCTTCGACAATTTGGGCGCAGAAATTTTCATGGGAGCTACCGGCTTGGTCGCCGGGCCGAATCTACTGGCTCCGCAGAGCACTCCGCAAAGCGATCACGAGTTCAAGTACGATGGCAGCCGAATTTTGGGCTCGCACATCATTCGCTACGGAGCTACGTTTAATCATCTTCAAGGCGGCGGTTTCGCCTCGTTCTTCAGGAATGGACCCCAAGTCATCTCTCAGGTCACGACGGCTGAGTCCACGCCCATAACTGGAACAGCGGACAATTCTTGGCTTCCGATCGGCCCCACGAACCCGAACGGGTGTCCCCTGCCAGGTCCCACGGGACCGTGTTTCCCGGGCGGCTACACGAATCCTTTGAACTACCCAGCCGACGGAGGCTATACCTTGGGCAATGGCTTGGGATACTCGACCTCAAAGGCTGCGCTTGGGTTCCCTGCCGGCGGGTTGGGCCCTGACAACCGAGTGCTCTTGTATCTCGGCGACTCCTGGAAGATCAAGTCGAACTTCACCCTGACCTACGGATTGCGTTACGAGCGCGACACAGGCCGAACGGACAGCCAATACGCTGCGATTCCTCAGCTAAGTGCTCTCCTTCCGGGGCTAGGAAACGCAGTGAACCAGCCCAACAAGAACTTTGGCCCAGACTTAGGTTTTGCCTGGGATCCGGCGAAAAACGGTAAGACCGCCATCCGTGGTGGGATCGGTTTGTTCTGGGAAAATGCCATCTGGAACAACGTGCTGTTTGACGGCCCGTACCGCGAACCTACGGGCGCCTTCGCGCAGTTTCCCGGGCCGTGCGCCGCTGCGGGACAACCGTCTCCTTTGCAAACTTCGACCGGTAGCATCAATCCAACTCCGGCGGTTTGCGGCACCGCCTCTGGGGGGTTCCCGTTAATTGGGAACGCCGTGCCGGCGGTCATCGCACTTTCAAAGGCATATCAGGCGGCTTCACCCCTAAACGTGCAGGAGCCCAATCCAGGCTACGCTGGACAATACCTCACGGGCTGCGCGGACGGTTCCAACTGCTTCTTCCAGTCCGGTACGAACCTATTCAATCCTGACTACAAGTCGCCGCGCTCGGTGGTAATGAACATCGGCATCCAACGCGAGCTTCATCCCGGCATGGTATTGAGTGTTGACTTCATCCGCAACGTGCAGACCCATTTCCTGCTGGGGGTGGATGAGAACCACTCGGGCGACATTCGGTACTTCAACCCTGCCGGCGCTAATGCTGCCATTGCCACCACTATTACGAATTGCGGAGGCGGAGCGAGCACGGTCGCCCAAACATATTCGGGTAACTGTCCAAATGATCCAGCGAGCGGAACAACGGATGGCGGAACTTGGACACCGCGCCCAGCAACCATAGCCGACTACGCAGGCAACGGCTTAGGTTCGACCGCTGACTTTGGCGGTACCAGTTGTCTCGCGGCGGTGGGTCACCCTTGCGCATTCGGCGGTGTCAACCCGACCGCGCCACCCCTCAATTTCCTTTCGCCGGTCGGCCGTTCCGTTTACAACGGCTTGCAGATGAAGTGGGTCGACAATGTGAAGGCTCCTTTCCGCGGTTCTAAGGATATGAATTTCCAAGTCTCATACGCCTTGTCGCGTTTCGATAATTCCGGCGGCGGCGTGGGGCCGGGGGCAACCGTTACGGCGGCGGCCGCTGATCAGGACTTCATTGTTCCTGCTCTGGACAACCAGAATGTGAATCGTTATTTTGGACCTTCGACCCTGGATCGCACCCATCAGTTATCCTTTGGTGGCTTCGTTGATTTGCGAGGCGGCCTGCAGCTCGGGATAATGTCTCACTTCTACAGCCCCCTTGCGATCACTCCTACGGTTCCGAATACGGGCCTTGGCGCGGGTGAGATCTTCCGCACCGACTTCACTGGCAGCGGCGTGACCCAGGATCCACTTCCAGGAACCAAAGTCGGCAGCTTTGACCGCGGTGTCAACGCTAAGACTCTCAACGGAGATATTTCTAACTACAACGCGCTCGTCGCTGCAGGAACGCTAACGCCAGCAGGCAACGTGCTCGTTCAGAAGGGCTTGATGACGCAGAACGACTTGATCGCGCTGGGTGGCATATACAACGGTGGTCTGTCGCTACCTTTGGCACCTGTAGATCAGGTTAACTATCCCTGGCTGAAGACCTTTGACGCAACCATTGCTTGGACCTATACGTTCAAAGAGCGACTCACGATTAAACCTGGGATAGCCTTCTTCAACCTGTTCAACTTCGCCAATTTCGACCTTCCGACAAGCATGATGTCAGGGTTGCTGACCGGGTCCACTGGCAGCATCAATGGTACCAACTACGCCGGGCAGTTGGTGAATCGGGTTGGCGTCGGGACCGGCGTATATACGCTGGGCTCGCCGCGTGAAACCGAGTTCAGCTTGAAGATATCCTTCTAGCTGTACGGGATTGGAAAAGTTAAACACCAGGCCACAATAAGGTCTGGTGTTTTTTTGTTTGACAGTCTGCTTAGTTTGCAATGTCCGCCCGTTGTTTCCAAGGGAGACAGCGGAATTAGGGCGTGATCTCGCTGCGTAGATGTTTCGACAGTTTCTCGATCTGCTTCAGTTTCTCGCTCGTGTCTTTGGGAAGCACGCCCTGCTGGATGCTGGAGACATCAGTCGGTATGGTTTGTGCTAGCCGGGCCAGTTCGTCGGCCTCGTGGCGGAGTTTGGCCACATCAATGCGCGCTTTCTGCGAGGTCGGGGGCGGTATGTTCTTGTCCTCCTGTTGGGCAGCTTGATCAGCCTGTTGCAGCCCCGGCGGTCGTGGCCTTTGCGCTCGCGCCAACGACGCAGCGAACAGGACAACTAGGAGAGCGTAAGCAAGAAGCTTCACGGCGGGCCTCCCACAGAGACGATGATTGGGGATATTGTACGTCTACAATTTGCTAGCCGTCTTTCCATCGTCCCATCGATTCAATATCCACTGCCGCGGCTTGTGTACAATGCCAGCATGGCTTTTCGTGGGCAGGGAAATCCGAATGGCGCCAAGCGCGGGCGCACTCCTCCTCCGGAGGACACTTTCGAAGAAGCCACTTTCCTCAAAGCTCTGGGCGATAAGCAGAGGCCGGTAAACGTCAAGCTGATGGATGGCCAGACCGTGCGGGGGTGGATTGAATACTACGACAAGCAGATGGTACGGCTGACGCGCGAAGGCGAGCCCAATCTATTCATTTTTAAGCACGAGATCATGTACATCGCGGAAGACGGCGCTACCAAGAAGTAAGAGCGGCTTTCGGAGGCCGGTTTCCGCGGGCTGAAGCCGCCGTCAGGTTCCAAACGCCAGTTTTAATGTCCTCGAATTCACCCAATCACGATAGCTTCATCCCCGCCATGTCAGCGATCGCGCGGGAAGCGGGCGCGCTGCTGATGCACTATTTTCACCAGCATCTGAAGATCGAATACAAAGGGGACGCTGACCTCGTTACGGCGGCGGATCGCGCCGCCGAGAAGTTGATTCGCGAGCGCATCCTTGCGCTGTGGCCGGGACACGACGTTCTGGGCGAAGAGCAGGGGCTCAGCGATCAGGGCAGCGACTACCGCTGGTACGTCGATCCGCTCGATGGCACTACGAATTTTGCCCATGGATACCCTGTGTTCTGCGTTTCCATGGGTTTGGAATACAGGGGACTGGAATATCAGGCGCCGGCGCAGCGGTCATCGGGCGAGCGCGCCAGTCGTGTTGCGGCGGTAATCTACGATCCTACGCGCGATGAGTTGTTTACAGCGGAGCAGGGGAGAGGCGCGCGGCTGAATGGCGAACCAATTCACGTTTCGAAAACTGCCACGCTGAAAGAGAGCCTGCTGGCCACCGGTTTTCCCAGCCACAAGCGCCACAAAAATCCAAATATTTATTTCTATCACCAGATTACGCTGCACACGCACGGCGTGCGGCGGGCGGGGTCAGCGGCGCTGGATTTATGCAATGTCGCTTCCGGACGCTACGACGGTTTCTGGGAGTTCAATCTCAATCCCTGGGATACCGCGGCCGGCGTTCTGATCGTCGAGGAGGCCGGTGGAAAAGTGACGCGCTTCGACGGATCGCCTTTTGAACTCAACAGCCGCGAGACCTTAGCCTCCAATGGTCTGCTGCACGAAGCTCTACTCGAGGAGTTCAGGGAAATCTTTGCCGGACGCGGCCTGGAGCCATTGCCGGATCCGCGCGAATATCAGCGGTAGATTTTTCTTTGCCGCGGCAAAGTCCACTCTTCGTTGAACCCGATCTCGCCAGTAGAGCTACAATAGTCAGGGACTGGGTAGCCGCTTCCGCCTGTCCCTTATCCTTCATTCCTACAGGCTGAAACGTGATCAACTCTCTTCTGGAACGCAAAATCGAAAAACGGCCGGAACAAGTCCGGCTGCATGGACGCATTCTTTTTCTTACCGAAGATCCGGAACTCATCAAACGGCAACTCGCCGGGGAGGATCTGCCTTGGGATACTAAGAATCCGGCGAATAATCCCAAGCTTCGCGATGACATCTCGACCGATGAGATTACGCCAGCGCACTATTGCTTTTATTTCGATGAGACGCTGGGCGAGATTCCTTATCTTGGATTAAAGTGCGGCAGCGTTACACCGATTGGGCGCGGGGACGTGAAGCGCGGAGGCTTTGTGTGCGCGGTCAGCGGCAAGCGGCGCGGCAAAGGATCGAGCCGCGAACAGTCGCCCTACGCGGAAATGTGCGCGGGAATTCAAGTGGTGATAGCGGAAAACATCGAACGAATCTACAAACAGAATTGCCAGAACCTTGGTGTGCTGACTTCAACGAATTTTTCCTTGATCGATCGCATTCGCGGCGGCGAAGAAATTCCTCTCAGCGAATTCACCGCGGGCGAAGATGAGATTACTCGCCAGGTGATCGAATACGGCGGATTGTTTCCTTTCAATGTGGCGCGGATGCAGAAGAAAGTGTTTTTGCCGGCAATCAAGACTGATAAGCGTCCTATGACCGTCGCCGAAAGAATCTTTGCCCGGCACATGGTGAACGAAAACGGCGGCATTGGCGTGAGCAGCGTAAAGCCCGGCGATACCGGGTTTGCGCAAGCCGACCTGCGCTTCAGCCACGAGTACGTCACTCCAATGGCGGCTATTTTCTTCGAGCGCTACGTCGGGAAGAATGCGAAGGTGAACGACGCGTCAAGCATTATTTTTTTCCGCGACCATCTTACCTTTCTCGATGAGGTGATTTCCGAAGAGAAAAAGAAGCTGGGCCTGCTCGACCTGGCGACGCAACTGAAGCTCAAACAGGAGGACTTCGCCGCTAAACAGGGAATCAGGTTGCACGGCGAGTTGAAAGATCGCAAGGGATCGGAAGGCATTTGCCATTCGATCGTCCTCGAGAGCTACGCGCTCCCGGGGCAGCTCAACATCGGCTCAGACTCGCACACGCCGCACGTGGGCGCGATTGGCTGCGTGGCTTTCGGAATTGGCACTACTGACGTGTTCAATGGCTGGATCACAAAAGACGTCCGCGTGAAAGTGCCGGAATCGGTGAAGATTGTGATTCGCGGCAAGCGGCGCGCGAACGCCACAGCGAAAGATTTTATTCTTAAAATTCTCAGCCTCGATTACGTGCGCAGCGGCAAGGCGCTCGCGAAAGTGATGGAGTACGCAGGCGAAGCCATCGAAGAGCTCAGCGTCGATGAGCGCGCCACCATGACTAACATGGCGGCTGAAATTGGCGGATTCACCGGCATCGTGGCGCCCGATAAGAAAGCGGTTGATTTTCTGGTGGAGCGGCGTGGTATGGAGCGCGCCAAAGCTCAGTCGATGATTGAGGGACTGTCCAGCGACAAAGACGCGCAATATGCGCATGTGATTGAACTGGATGCCGCCGAAATTGGACCAATGGTTGCGACCCCGGGGGATCCGGGCAATGGGAAGTACGTCCGCGATTTGCACACGCCCGTGCCAGTCGAAATCGCCTACGGCGGCACTTGCACTGCGGGCAAAAACGAAGACATGGATATGTACGCCGCTGTGCTCGCCGATGCTCTCAAGCAAGGCAAGCGCGTGGCCGATTCGGTGAAGTTCTACATTCAGTTCGGATCGCAGGAGACGCGCGAATACTGCTTGCGCAAAGGCTATCTGGATGTGTTTCAAAAAGCCGGTGCCCACGTGATCGAGCCCAGTTGCGGAGCCTGCATCAATGCCGGCCCGGGAGTTTCGACGCGACCCGACCAGGTGGTGATCAGTGCGCAGAATCGTAACTTCCCCGGCCGCAGCGGTCCGGGGCAAATGTATCTGGCCTCGCCTCTGACGGTCGCCGCCAGTGCCGTGGCTGGTTACATTGTGGAATACGAGCCGAGCGAAGCCTTGGTAGGAGCTTAAACACATTCCATCCGACTTTTGGCAAGTTTGGTTAGGTTGCTGTTGCTTCGGTCATACCAGTTTCTGTAAGTGGTTGAATCCACGCGTAGTGGCTGAAATCAGCCAGTCTCAGGTTTGCAACTTTTCTTTGCCGGCTGAGTTCAAATAGATAGGTGCTTCGGATAGAAAAAGATCGGAAGACCTGCAGATCCGGTGGGCGTGGCTGAATGGCGGATCTGGGAAAAGGGGATTCACCATGAGGTACATAAAATATTTGGCTTTGGTGAGTGTTCTGATGCTGCCGCTGGCTTACTCGCAAGCGCAAGTTGGAATCGGAATAGGGGTTGGCGGACCTCCGGTCTGCGATTACGGCTACTACGGATACTACCCTTACGCTTGCGCGCCCTACGGTTACTACGGGCCTGACTGGTTCTCGGGCGGCCTGTTTATCGGTGCCGGTCCCTGGTATGGCTGGGGCGGCGGCTGGGGCGGCGGCTGGGGTCGCGGATACTACGGACGAGGAGGCTACGGCTGGGGTGGCGGCCGCGGCTACTACGGTCGCGCAGGATATGGTGGACGCGGATATGGTGGACGAGGTTACGGTGGACGAGGTTACGGTGGACGAGGTTATGCAGGACGCGGCTACGCGGGTGGTGGCTTCCGAGGTAACGCGTTTCACGGCGGCGGCGGTGGGTTCCACGGCGGCGGTGGTGGCTTCCACGGCGGCGGCGGTGGCGGATTCCACGGTGGTGGCGGTGGCGGATTCCACGGTGGTGGCGGTGGCCACGGCGGTGGCGGGCATCGGTAATCGGGTCTGACGCTGGCTGCAACAACCGAAGAAATGGCTGGCAGCAACCACTGCCAGCCATTTTGTTTTTGCGGAGCGTCTCTATTTCTTGCTAGAATGTGCGTTCTCGCGCGACTGCCGTAGTAAAATATCAGCATCCAGTTCAGGAGACCGCACCGTTATGACTTATGTAATTGCAGAACCTTGCATCAACACCAAAGACACTGCCTGCGTGGATGCGTGTCCGGTGGATTGCATTCATCCCAAGAAAGACGATCCCAAGTACGCGACCGAGCAGCTTCTTTACATCGATCCCGTGGAGTGTATCGATTGCGGCGCCTGCGTGCCTGTGTGTCCAGTGTCGGCGATCTTCGCGCTTGATGATCTGCCGGAAAAATGGAATTCGTTCACCGAACTCAACGCCAAGTATTTCGGACGATAAACTTTGCAATCAGCTGGACAGTGTGGCGCGCATCCTCGAGGGATGCGCGCTTTGCTTTTCCCGCTCACACTTTTCCCGCTCACAACCAATCGCGCCTAATTTTTGTTTATCGTGAAGGTCCCGTTCCCGCTGCACCCAGCCACGCCGGTGAGAGTCCATGTGCCGGTGATAGTGCTTCCGCTGACCGCCCCATTCAATGCTAATTGATTGTTCGTACCACTGGAAAATGTAGTCGAAATATTCATCCCGAATGTGCCCGCAACGTTCCCGTTGAAGTTGCCGCTCAGTCCGAAAGAACCGGTTTCAGTGGTGTCGCCGGAAAAACAAGGGCTGGTGGTTGTGAACTTAAAGTTGGTGACGCTTATAGAGCCGCCGCTTTCCTGAGTAAAGTTCGTGGTGAAGCCAAACGCCGGAGAATTGTCTGTATTGGTGAGATTGGCAGTCCAGGCGCCATTGATGTTACCTGAATTCGAGTTGTTGCTACTCCCGCACCCGATCGTTGCCAATCCCAGCGACAGAAGAAGAATCATTCCCAGTGATCTGTACACATGCCCTCCCCTTAGAAAGTTTCAGCTCATATGGAGGACAAAAATGCCCAGGTTGTTGCTCGGGATGAAACTGTAGGTGCCCCGCGTGAGAACAGCACAGTCTGGATTTGGCTGGCCGCTATGGCAGGCACCCTGGGCTCCCGCCGCAGGCTGATTCCGCACGCACCGAGGCGGAACTCCAGGTCAGCTAAAGTGATGGCGGAATTTCCCCGATGAAGAATGCAGACTCCATCACGAGCAGGGTTTCGGGTGATTGTCGTCACATGCTCGCGTGATGTCCGTCATTCTCAAAGCTTGTCGCGAGCCGTAGCATGGTTTCCGGATAGTCATGAATTGTCTATAAGGCATCCGTGCGTTGCGCGACGATGCGGATGCAGCTCAATCGCTATCGGCGATACCGCGAACCTGCGCGGTTCCGGCGACGGCTTCGATGCTCGATAACAAGTCCGTCCCGAGCCGGCTCTTATCGACACAGCCGTTCGCGCCGGCTTGAATCGCACTGGGCAGTAGCGATGCCGCGTCGTGCTGGCTCAGAATCAAAATCTTCGCGTCGTTGAGTTCTTGGCGAACCGCACGCGCTACCTCCAGGCCATTCATCCCAGGCATGCTGATGTCCAACAGGATGACATCGGGTCGGGAATCTCGGGCCTTCTGAAGCGCTTCCGCTCCATCTTGGGCTTCGGCGCAGACTTCCCAACTTTTCCTGGAAGCCAGAATATCAATCACGCCCCGCCGGACCAGCGCGTTATCATCCACCACAAGAATTCGCATGGAAATCGCCGATGCTCCTGGTCTCTTCATCCAACCGATACGGGCTGGACTGCCGGTGCGCGCTTCGAAGGATCGCTTTTCGGAACTGGAAGGGTGAAAGAGATGATGGTTCCCCGGCTGTTGGATTCAATAGTCATGTTGCCGCCGAACTGGCGGACCCGCTCCCGCATTCCGGTCATTCCTACTCCTGAGCCTTTGGCCTGAATCTCGGCTAGCCTTTCCGGAGATATTCCTTTGCCGTGGTCGCGCACTTCAAGTGAAACCTCGTCAGCGCGGCGCGCCATATGAATGACTGCACTCTTGCTGCCACTGTGGCGATGAATGTTTGTCAGGCACTCCTGCACCAGGCGGAACATGACCAGTTCCATCTCGCGCGAGAGTCTGCCGAAGTCCTCGGTGACGTTGAGTTTGATTTCCAAACCGTTTCGTTCCGATAGCCCCTGGATATACCAACGAACGGCTTCGGCCAAGCCAGTCTCATCCAACAACGGCGGATGCAAGAGGTAGGACATCGTTCTTATTTCCTGATTCAACTGCTGTACCAACTGCTGGCTGTCTTCCGCTTCCTTGACCAGTCGGAAACCATCCTGACGCGCGTGTTGCGCCACTCGGGAAAGATTCATGCCCAGAGCGGTTAAGAGTTGCCCCGCGCTATCGTGCAACTCACGAGCGATGCGGCGGCGTTCTTCATCCTGTACCTGCAACAATCGTACGGACAGGTCTCGCAGTTGTTGGGACTGCCGTACAACATCTGCATTGCGGATTTCCAACTCCCGTGTGCGCTCGCGCACTTCTGCGTCCAGTGTTTCTGCCAGATTTTTATAATTTTCCTCGGCGCGTTTAAGCTCGGTGATATCCACTCCAGTGGGGTGCAGAAAAAGTATTCGACCTTCGTTGTCTCGAATTGGATAAAGCGCAAAATCCATGATGTGCTCACTACCATCTGCCCAGGAATAGCGGAGCGTCTCCCTATAAGGAACGCCTTTTGCGACTTGCGGTGTCGCGGCGCGGATTTTTTCCCGCGATTCTGGGATAACCCTCCACCACCCGCAGTCCCAAAAGGGACGACCCAGAACCACTTCAGCGCGATATCCGCACGCATCCAGACACAACCGATTCGCGTCAATCATCGTTCCGTCGAGGGTCATGATTCCAGCGAACACGGTTGTTTGCTCGAATACAGCCCGGAATTTTGCATTGGCGGCGACCGCCTCGGCGGTCATTTGCCGCTCCCGCTCCTCAATCCGTTTTCGCTCGGTGATATCGAGCGTCAACCCGTCAAAACGAGTCGGTTGACCCAATGCGTCATAGAACGTACGGCCCATTGCTCGAATCCACTTCTGCCGGCCGTCGGGCGACACCGTGCGGTACTCGATATCGTACCTGGTATCATTGGCTATGGATTCTTCCATGGCCAGCCGCGTACGCTCGCGGTCATCGGAATGCAAGCGCTCGTAGAACGTGCTGATGGTGACCTCAGCATCCGAGCGTAGCCAAAAATGCTCTTTGACCTTGTGGTCCCAGATGAGCCTGTCAAAGGGAAGATCGCAGAACCAGAATCCGACCTGCGATGCTTCCGCAACCAGATCAAAACGCTCGCGCTGCTTGCGCTCCAATTCTTCAGCATGTTTTCGCGGAGTGATGTCGAGCACGGTGCCGAGCATGCGCCACGGCGCGCCTTTGGCGTCGCATTCCAGATGACCCGTAAGCTCTACCCAGCCGACGTTCCCGCTTTTCCGGCGAATGCGCCCCTGAAAAAAGAAGCGTGATCCACTTTGCAGAGTGTGGGAAAGTGCCTGCTCGAATGCGGGCAAATCAACCGGGTGAATGAACTTCGTCCTGAACTCCTCAGCGGAGATTGGACCCTCCTTAGCGGTTCGCCCGAATATTTCGTAGGGTCGATCGTTCTCCCACGCCAGGCGGTCCTGATCGAAATGCCACATCCAGATGCCAAGCTCAGCGGCTTCAGTCGCGACTCTCAACCGCTGCTCGGATTCCTTGATCGCTTCGCGCGCGCGAACGATATGGGAAATGTCACGGAAATAACAGACCACGCCGTAACGCCCATCTGGAAGCGGAATGCGGTTGATCTGCCATTCAAAACACTGGAGAGCGCCGTTATCTCGACGCCGCTGGATGCGCTCAGCGGCAAAGTAAGGTTCTCCGGTTTCCAACGTATGGCGGAATGTTTCGATGATCTCGTCTGCGTATTCTTTGGGCCAACGACTGCGAGTGAGTTCCTCAAAGTCGCGCCCGATCAGGTCGGGGTCATTTTCGTAAACAGCAAGCGCCGTGGGATTGACCTCCCGGATTCGGAAGTCCGAATCAACCAGATAAACGCCGAGCGGAGCCTCATTGAGGAGAGTCTCAAACTGCGCGGTGCGTTGCCGCAGAATTTCTTCGGCCTCTTTTCTCACACGTGCCATCTGCAGATGGGTTTGCACGCGCGCCAGAAGTTCGCGGGCGCTGAAAGGCTTGATGAGGTAGTCGTCCGCGCCTTGTTGCATGCCTTCGACGCGTGACTCTTCCCCGGCACGCGCGGAAAGCAGGATGATCGGAATGGTCTTCGTTTCGGGATCTTCGCGCAGGGATTGCAGCAATCCAAAACCATCGAGGTTGGGCATCATCACATCGCTCAACACTACGTCTGGCGCGCGTTGCCGTGCGGCCGCGAGTGCAGCCTCTCCATCGGGAACCGCCTCTACCTCATAGCGTTCGGAGAGCAAACGCACGAGATATTGACGCATGTCGGCGTTATCGTCAGCCACCAGGATGCGCGGACGTTTCTCGGCTGCCTCGGTTCCCGCGGCATCAGGAGGGCAAGCAATCGGAATACGTTCGTCGTCAGGAATAACTTCGTCTGCGTCGTCGAAGTGCTGGTTCTCCGGCAGCCAGCGAAGTGCCTCCTGTACAAATGGGGCGGCGCCTACGGCGGTGGTCGCCAGGGTCCGGGTTCCACCTATCCTGTCGGCAGGCAAGTGTGCGCAGCCCTGCGGCACGCTCACAATGAAAGTGCTACCCGCCCCCGCCACGCTTTCTACGCGAACTGTTCCGCCATGAAGTTTGACCAGTTCTTGAACCAGCGCCAAGCCGATCCCGCTGCCCTCGTGAGTTCGGCTGCGTGTGTTCTCGATACGATGGAAGCGGTCGAAAAGCCGCGGCAGTTCGTTCGCTGAAATTCCGACTCCAGTGTCTTTCACCCGTAACTCGACGTTGTTTCCGGCCTCAACCAGTGCAACCGCGATCGTGCCCTCGAAGGTAAATTTGAAGGCATTCGAGATGAGATTGAGAACGATCTTTTCCCACATACTGCGGTCGATGAAAACCGGTTGCGACAACGAGGGGCAATCCAGTTCCAGCCGCAGCCCGGCTTTCTCCGTGGCAGAACGAAATACGCTGGCCAGCTCTACAGTGAAGGCTGCAAGGTTGCTTGGTTGAAATATCGCCTGCATCCGGCCGGCTTCGATGCGGGAAAAATCCAACAGAGTGTTTACCAGCCGCAGCAGCCGGGTTCCGTTGCGATTCACCAGTTCGAGCTGGCTTTTTGCGGATGGAGACAGGCCGGTGTAGCTTTTTGCCAGTAGATCTTCCACCGGCCCCAGCATCAAGGTTAACGGTGTGCGAAACTCGTGGCTGACGTTGCTGAAAAACGCTGTCTTCGCGCGGTCGATTTCGGCCAAGGCCTCCAGTCGCTTCCGCTCTTCCTCGGCCGCGCGCACATTCTGAATGGCGGTCGCTATCTGGCTCGCGATCAGGTCATAAAACGTGCGGTACTCCGCATCGAGTCTGCGCGTAGGGTTTACGCCCGCTAACAGAACTCCCAGGGGCCGATCGTCACCTCGCGAAGTGACCGGCAGCACTATGGCACTGGAAATGGCCTGCTGTGCCGGTCCCTGCGGTAGACCCGAAATATCTCCCACATCGATCACTGAAGCCTGGCCTGTATTCACGACCTGTGCTATCGGCCACAAGAGTGGCTCTGAGTTTGTCCGGTTTAGATCCAGAGTCAGCGGAGCGTTTTTGAGCATCTCGGGAGGAAGTCCGCAGGCCTGCGCTCGGCTGGCCGTCTTTCCCTCTTCGTCAACCAGATAAAGAATGGCGAAAGGGATATCGTCCGGATTTTTCAATAGTGTGTCGGCCGCCGAGGCACAAGCCTCCTGGGTGGTTTTTTGGATTAATGCGCCAGCCGATAATTCCGAGAGCGTCCGAAGCCGACGTGCGTTAATGACTTTCGCAGTGACTTCAGTCGAAGGGCAAAACAAGCCACCGACTTTGCCGGCCTCGTCATGAATCGGACTGTACGAGAACGAGTAATAAGTCTCTTCCACGAAACTTCCGCGATTCATGAACAGTCGAACATCATCGAAAAATGAAGCTTCACCTTTCTGGAAAACCTTGTCAGCCAGGGGACCGCAGACATCCCAAATCTCCGCCCACACTTCCGATGCCGGCCTGCCTAATGCCCAGGGGTGCTTGCTTAAACTCAAGACTTGGATATACGCGTCGTTGTATAGAAACGTCGCGTCTTTACCCCAGCCAATCCACATCGGGTGCTGCGAACTGAGGATCAGATTGACCGAGGTTTTCAGGCTTTGCGGCCAACTCTTAATGGGCCCAAGTGACGTGCTTGACCAATCATGTTCCCGGATTAAGCGGCCCAACTCTCCGCCGCCAGCCAACCATATTGTTTCCGACTCCTGATTTTTCGCCTCTGGCAGTGAGTTCCTAGCCGAGTCGCGATCAACTATTCGATCGAGCGTAGAAAATAGATCCCGAGCGATCTGGTTCTTGGGGATGTAAGCCGCAGCAGCTACTTCTCGAACTTGCCGTTGCACTATGGCCGGATCGTTCTGGCTGACGATGACCACCTTCACTTCCGGAAGTTCTCTCCCCAAAATGCGTGTTGCCTCGAGTCCGTTCATCGCAGGCATCGAGATATCCATCAGCACGACATCCGGCCGCAAGGCTTTGGCTTTTTCGATTGCATCCAGCCCATCGACCGCTTCACCACAGACGTTCCAGTCGGGGCGGGAAGAAAGCAGAGAACGCAGGCTCTTTCTGACGGCCTCGTTATCGTCGACAATCAGTATTTGACCAGAGATCATTCTGAATCTGTCTTACCCAATCTGTCTGAATCGTGCACAAATACGTTCACGTCCACGAAGTTCTGCGGAGCCCTTCACGCCAATTCATGCGCCCAGCGAAGGAAAGGGCGCTAATCCATAACTGCGTTTGAGGATAATAGTTGGCGGGTTAACGGCCATGATATACAGTGCTTCCTGTAGCTGTGGCGAACACACGGTCCTTTTCATTTTTCCCAACCGCGGCAATAGTATTAGTGAAGACTTTGTCAGACGCAACCTCGCGGCCGCATGGCGCTCCGCTTAGACGAAAACCGGCCCTTGGTAACCACCTCAGTTACTGCCGGTAACCGTCCGATGCCCCAGCCTCAACTCCTTTCGTAATTATTGATTACAAAACTTCACAACTAAACTTCGATGCGGGGGTTTAACTCTGACATGATCAACAAACTCACGAGGTCGCTCTTAGTCCTGGCAGCGGGTGGTCTGATGTTGGTTGGCGCCGCCTCTGCTCAAACCCAAGACAGCAACACATCCGGCGCGGGACCAGGTGTAGTCGATCCCGGCCATCCTCGCGTTAACGAAGTTAACACCCGCGAGCAGAACCAGCAGGACCGCATCGCGAATGGCGTCCAGAACGGTACCATGACGCCCGGACAGGCATCGCGCGTGGAAAATCGGGAGCAGAATATCGAGAACCAGCAAAAGGCCGATATGGCCGCTCATAACGGTCACCTGACCAAGGGTGAGCAGAGACAGCTCAACAGGGAACAGAACCGTACCAGCAGGCGAATCTACAAAGACAAACACGACGGGAAATAGCTTCAGAATCTGACTTCCCGAGTTCAGGACAAGAGCCGCGGCCGACCGCGGCTTGTTTTGTTTTCCGAACACATTCCAGTGCCCTGCGTTTTACCGCGCCAACTTGTCTATAATGGCGGGGCCATACCCTCATGCTGTTCGTAACCAATTGAAGTCCTATGGGGTTTCTCACCGCATGGCCGGAGTTCGAAGTTGTACTTGATTCTATGAATGTGAAACCTGGATTGGAAGTGGCGAGCCTGACCGACGTCGGTTGCCAGCGCGAAAACAATGAGGATTCCTTTCTTTATTGGGAGCCGACGGCGGAGGGAGAACTCCAGCGTAAAGGCAGATTGGCGGTGATCGCCGACGGCATGGGCGGATACGAAGGCGGCCAGGAGGCAAGCCGGCTGGCCGTGGAAACAGTTCGTGAAGTTTATGACAATGTGGTCAGGGACGATCCGCATCTCGCCCTACGTGAAGCGTTCGCCCGAGCCCACGAAAGAATCCAAAACTACGCAGGGCAGCATCCCGGGCTTCACGGCATGGGCACTACGTGCACTGCGCTCGTGATCCGCGACCGCCAGCTTTATTTCGCTCATGTCGGAGATAGCCGGCTTTATTTGGTGCGCGGTGCGAGCATCGCGCGCCTGACTCGCGACCACTCCTATGTTGGCCGATTGGTTGAGACGGGCATTGTGCGGGCCGAAGATGCCGAGAAGCATCCCCAGCGGCACATTCTCACAGCCGCTTTGGGAGCAGGCGTCGAGGTAGCCGTACAAAGTGCGGAGAAGGCAATGGCTCTGCAAGATTCCGACTATCTCCTTCTCTGTACGGACGGTTTGTGGGGAGTGGTTAGCGATGAAGAAATCGAGGCGGCCGTGAACGGCAACAATCCCGCTGAGTGCTGCGCCGTCCTGGTGAAACTGGCATTGCAGCGCGGCGGACCGGACAATATCACGGTGCAAGTTCTGCGCGTGTTGCCTGAGTCCGAATCCAAAGCGATTGCGAGCTAAGGAACCGGGGGTGTTCTATCGAACTGCAATCTGCTGCACACCGCAATGCCGTTCCCTGAAGTGCCATTCTGCAAACCATTGAAAATAGGTTGGCAGAATCTTTCCGCGACGATGAAAGATGGTTAACCGATTGCAATGGTAGCGAGACAAAGTCTATTAATACCATAGACTTTATGGCATAATGGCGCCGCTATGAAGATCTCGCAAAAGGGACTTTACGCTTTACAGGCGATGATGATGCTGGCCCGTCGCTACCACCAGGGAGCGATCAAGATCCGCGAGATCGCATACGAGGAGAATCTTCCAGAGAAATTCCTGGAGCTCATCCTCCTTGAACTGAAGAACGCGCGCATGGTCGAGAGTGTGCGCGGAGCCAAGGGTGGATATCAGTTGCGGCGCGATCCCTCCGACATCCGGTTAAGCGAGATCATGCGCTTGATCGACGGGCCGCTGGCGCCATTCGGCGACGCCGAACAGTTGCGCGCTCTGATTGACCGCGATCTCCCGCACCGCGCCCTTTACCAGTTATTTCTCGACGTGCGCGATGCAGCAGCCAATATTCTGGAAAATACAACCCTGGCCGATCTGATCGCAGAACCCGCGCCGCGCGCCCCCAAAACGAAGAGAACGCCGAAAAAGGAGAAGGGAAGCGTATTGTCCATGGTGGTTGGGGGACACAAAAGTGAGTAAATGCTGTTGCTAACCTGAAGTAATCCTAGCGAACCCAGGAAAATATCTCGCGATTAATTGCTGTCGTAATAAAAAGTGTGGAACAGATTGTTGCCGAAACACTACTAAATCAATAGTGATAATAGGTTAACTATAATATGGAAGCCAAATCACGGTATGTCCGATTTTCACGATCGAACGAGGTTCTTTTCGGGGCGAGACTTTAGACGCCTAACAAATGAAATTCGGCACGCCGCTGGCGATTGCGAAGCAGTTCTATAGGACCTTCAGTCAGAAAGTTATTCGACCAAAACTCAAAAGGAGAGGATTACCAATTCCATGAAACCGAGCAAGAAGCTGATCGTCACTGCTTTTGCGCTCGCGGCTTTAACCGCGGGCGCGTGGGCCGAGAACCCGCCGTCAGGTGCACCCGCCGCTAATGATGGAACGACTGCACCTGCGCCGCCTACTGTCACCACCGCGGATTTTCAAGCCCTGAAGGACGCTCTGGCCGCTCAGCAACTACAAATCAACTGGCTCACCGAGCAACTGCAACACCACCAGGCCGAGCAAGCGACGGAAGCTGCCAGCAAATCCAACACGCGACCCGCGCCTCAGCAACAAGTGGCAGTGGCTGCGGTCGCAACCGACGCTGCGCTGCAACAGGGCAACGCCCCCCCTACTGCCCAGAACCCGCAAGACTCGGGCACGATGCCCGGCCCAAGTCCAATCGAAGGTCCGCTCTCTATCCGTTTCAGAGGCATCAGCATTACGCCCGGCGGATATGCCGCTGCCGAATTTGTTCGCCGCTCCCGAGCCCTCGGCGCGGACGTTGCCACGCCCTTTAACTCCCTTACGATGCCTGGCGCCTCGCAGAGTTCGCTGCCGGAATTTTTCGGGTCTGGCCGCCAATCGAAAATCACAGCTTTCGTCAATGGTCAGGCGGGAAGAGTAGATCTTTCCAGCTACGTTTCGGCTGATTTTCTCTCGGCGGGGGTCACTTCCAACTCCAACTCAACCAATAGCTACACTCTTCGTCTCCGCCAGGCTTGGGTACAAGCCAAAATGGATAATGGCTGGAGTTTTCTGGGCGGGCAAATGTGGTCTCTGGCGACGGAGAACGGTAAAGGCATCAGTCCGGATGATGACTTGGGCAGGACCAATGACGCACGCCCCAAGACTATCGACGCGACTTATAATGTCGGCTTCGTTTATGCTCGCCAGGCTGGCATCCGCGTTGCCAAAGCCTTTGGCGACAAGGTTGCTCTTGCCTTCGCCGTGGAAGGCCCGCAAGGCACCCTCACCACGCACGGCAACGGAGATAACTTCCTCCTCGGTCAGGCGGGCGCGAGCAACAGCTACAACACTACCGGCACTTACACCTTCAATCCCTCGCCCGATCTTATCGCGAAGGTCGCCTTTGATCCTGGCTTCGGACACTACGAGATTTTCGGCATATTCAGCCGGTTTACTGGCCGCGTATTTCCTTGCGGCGAAGTAGCACTCGCCGCACCGGCAACAACTGGGCCTTGCCCCAATGGCGCGGGAACCGGTCCGAATGCTTTAGGGGCCTACAACGCTTCCAAATCTGGCGGCGCTTTCGGCGCGAGTGCACGCTGGGCTTTCGACCATAAACATATCGTTCTCGGCTTGAAAGCCTTGACCGGCGATGGAACCGGACGCTACGCCGCGGGCGGACTCTCCGATGTCTCAATCAATGGCGACGGCACGCTTCATCTGATCAAGAATTTCGCCGAGTTAACCACTCTCGAATATCGAGCCAGGAAATTCGATATCTACGGCTACGCTGGCGTCGAGTACGCTGCGCGGACGGCCAGCTTTGACCCTATTACCGGAAAAGAGGTCGGTTACGGAGCCCCGCTATTTAACAATTCCGGGTGCTACACCGAATTGCCTCCCACCGTGGATACCGGGTTCACTCCCACCAGCCTCAGCAGTTGCACATCCGATACGCGCGCTTTGATCGAGGGTACCATCGGCTTCTGGTACCGCTTTTACAGCGGGCCCAGGGGAAGGTTCCAGTTCGGAACCCAGTATTCCTACGTGATTCGCGATAGTTGGTCTGGTACAGGCTTTACGAAAGGGGTCGGCGTCTCGCCGGAAGGACTGGACAATATGATCTTTACGTCCTTCCGTTACATCTTGCCCTGACCGATAGAAAGGTCTCGCGTCTGCATTCGGCGCGGGCAAACAGTTTCCAACGTTTCAACTTTTCGAAAGGGCGCTCCCTTCGGAAAACGCCGCCGGCCCGGTTTTGGCTACTCTCCTTTTCCGAGCCGGTGGTGGTAACTTGGTTACAAGAAACAGTAAATGTCGATTTCGGAATCGTTATTTTCGCAATACAATATCGCGAGACGACATTTTGGACTGATATTTTGAAACTATGAACTCTAGACGTGAATTCCTTATGCAGATGTCAGGAGCTGCGCTACTCACAGGCGCTTCGCCGGCATTGACCTGGGCGCTTCCACAAGCACCACAGATCCCGTTCCCGGGTGAAGATGGCTTAGTTCTGCGCTCCTTCCGCTTCATCGATCTGGAAAGCCCGGTCGACTATTTCAATACCTGGCTCACGAGGGTGCCGCACTTCTTTGTGCGTAATCACATGTTCGAACCGAGCGAGCTCGACCCCAAGGAATGGCGTCTTTCGATCGGCGGTGAAGTGGAGAAGCCAGTCACGTTGAGTCTGGCCGAGCTCGCGAAAATGGAAACGCACTCGGTGGTCAACACGCTCGAGTGCGCCGGGAACGGACGCACTTTCTACCGACCGCAGGTCCCCGGTATCCAGTGGGGGAAGGGAGCGGTTGGCACCGCCCGTTTTTCTGGACCGCGAATGCGCGATGTTTTACAGCGTGCGGGAGTGAAGGCCAAGGGCAAGCACGTGATGTTCCGCGGCCTCGATGAAGTTCCTGGCAAAGTGCCCCCTTTCATCCGCAGCATCCCACTTGAAAAAGTTCTCGACGCCGATACCATCATTGCTACGCATATGAATGGAGCACCGCTCACCAAGCATCACGGCTTTCCCGCGCGTGCGCTCGTTCCTGGATGGATCGGCTCGGCCTCGTGCAAGTGGCTTGCCGAGATCAAGGTGCTCGAGGCTGAGTTCGTTGGCAATTTTATGAGTCCTGGTTATAGCCTGCCAAACCACGCGGTAAAGCCCGGCGAAACGGTGAAGCCGGAAGAGACGCATCCGATTACCGCACTCAATGTGAAGTCAGTGATTGCGGGTCCGAGTGACGGCGCTTCTTTGAAGGCCGGCAATGTGGTCGTGCACGGCGCGGCTTGGGCGGGCGAAGCCGACATTACGAAAGTCGAAATCTCAACCGATGGTGGAATGAATTGGAGTCCGGCGAAGCTCGGCCACGATCAATCTCACTATGCGTGGCGCCTTTGGAGCTGCGAATCGAAGATCGTGAAGCCTGGGGATTACACGATTCAGTCCCGCGCGACGGATAGTCAAGGACGCACTCAGCCAACTACGCCTTTGTGGAATCCCGGCGGTTATCTTTACAACGTCATCGATCAGGTGAACGTGCATGTTTCATAAAACGATATCCACCAAGGTGCTTTATATAATTTCGGCGCTCGCACTGCTGACTCTTGCCACTGCATTAGTGGCGCAGAAAAGCGCTCCGGCCAATGTGACCGCGGAGTTGCCTCCCGGACCGATGCAGGCGAAAGCCACAGCTGCTTGTATGGAATGTCACGAAGCGCGCATCATCCTACAACAGCGCTTGAATAAAGCCACGTGGACCAAAGAAGTGGATAAGATGACGAAGTGGGGAGCGCTCGTCGACGCGGCTGATCGCGATGCGCTGATCGATTACTTAAGCAGTAACTTCAGCCCTGACAAGCCTCCGTACGAGGCGCCACGAACCGCGTGGAAATGAACACGTTGCACACCCACTTCGAAAGAGTTCATGCAACGAGTTCATACAAAAAAAGCAAAGCGCTACCGACCCAACGTCCAATCCTTGCGGGACGCTACGGCAGCGCTGCCAATTCTTCGCCTAAATCGGATGCTGAAAGTATAGAAAGTGTTGTTGCCGGTCTTCTAGTACATTCTCAGGTACTCGGAAGCCAATAGCTTGGGCAGTAGAACTTAAGGCGCTTCCTTTGTGTCCTCCGTGCTTAATTCTTTTTCCGGCCGCAACAGTGGAAAAAGAATAACGTCCCGAATCGTGTGCGAATCGGTCAGCAGCATGCAAAGCCGATCGACACCCACGCCACACCCGCCCGCCGGAGGCATTCCATAAGACAGGGCGCGAATGTAGTCTTCATCCATCTGGTGTGCTTCTTCGTCGCCGCGCTCGCGCTCCTGGAGTTGTGACTCGAAACGCCGCCGCTGGTCCTCGGGGTCGTTGAGCTCGCTGAACCCGTTCGATATCTCCATCTGTCCGGCGTAGATTTCGAAGCGTTCGGTCCATTCCGGCTCATCCGGCTTCTGTTTTGACAGTGGCGAGACTGCGGTAGGGAACTCGTAGATGATTGTGGGCTGTGTGAGATGCTCTTCGGCCACGGCTTCGAACAGAGCAGCAATCGTCTTCCCGAGGGATTCTTTCGGGTCATACGCCATGTGCGGATGCCCCGCATTGAACCGCTGCACCAACACTTTCACGCCGTCAGCACTACTGAACTCGCTCGTCACCGGCTTCGGCCAGGACGTTTCTGGCCAAAACTTGATTATGGCTTCGCGCATAGTAAATCGACGCCAGTTCGCCCAGTCAATTTCCTGATCGCCCCACTTCGCTCTAGTCCCACCGTTGACATCGATTGCAGCCTGGGTAATCAGCTCTTGCGTAAGATCCATGATGCCCTGATAGTCGGTGTAAGCCTGATAAAACTCCAGCATGGTAAATTCAGGATTCCATCGCCAGCCCAGTCCTTCATTGCGGAAGTTGCGGTTGATTTCATAGACACGATCGAATCCGCCCACCACGAGCCGCTTCAAATAAAGTTCCGGCGCGATGCGCAGATACAAATCCATATCAAGCGTATTGTGGTGAGTCACAAATGGCCGCGCCACGGCTCCGCCGGCGATCGGCTGCATCATCGGAGTTTCCACTTCGATGAACCCATGCGCTTCCATCGTTCGCCGAAGCGACTGCACTAATTTACTGCGCTTCAGAAAAACTTCCCGTACTTCGGGATTCACCACCAGATCGACATAACGCTGGCGGTAGCGCAGTTCCACATCGGTAAGTTCGTTCCATTTCTTTGCACCACCGAGGTTGGAGTCCTCTGCTTGTAATGTTTTACCCGCAGGCAGCGGCAAGAGATCCTTGCTGAGGAATGTAATCTCCTCGACGTGGATTGTGAGTTCGCCCGTGCGCGTCCGAAACAAATATCCGCTCACCCCGATGTGATCGCCGATATCGAGCAGCTTGTATAACTCGAAACCCCCGTCGCCGACCGCATCTTTTTTCACGTAAATCTGTAGCCGTTGCCCGCCTTGCTGCAGATGCGAGAAGCCCGCCTTACCCATCAACCGAATCGCCATTATGCGTCCGGCCACCCGCACATTGATGCGCGGACTTTCCAGTTGCTCGGCAGTCTTCTCCGTATAGTCCGCAAGGATCTGGGGAATGGTGTGCGTGAACTCGTACTTGCTGCGGTACGCCGTTTGTCCCAGCGCCTCAATCTGTTTCAACTTCTCGCGCCGTAATTCGTAAACGTTCTCGTCGAATGCCAAGAGAATCCTTTAACAGGGAATTGCGCGCAGGGCGCGCTTAAACTGTGGAAGAACTGTGAAACGCGATTATAAACAACCCGTACCCCGGCGGTCTGGCTATCCGGTCCGATTGCGTGTACATAGATATTGTGGTACATTGGTACACGAGATTTAGTCCACATGTCCGATGATCAAAAGCTGCTGGTGGAGCGCGTGCAAACCGGTGTCCGCATGGAGAAGCGCCTGCTCAAAATTCTGAAGGCCTTCGCCGAATACCACGACATGACCCTGGGCGATCTGTTGGAGGGCATCGTGCTGCATGCCTTCGACGGGAAAACGCCGTTCAGTGCAGCCTCTCTGGAGCGAATTCAGGAGCTGAAGCGCTTCTATGACTTTGATCTGGACTCCGGCGCCAGCCATCGACTGAAAGAAATCAAAGCCCGGCCCGTCCGCAGGCGAACTGCCGAGAAATAAAGATATCCATGACTGCACAACGCACGAATATCGCCCTCACCGGCTTGCAGTGGACTCTGGGACTTGTGATTCTGATCGAAGCAATTTTGTTTGTACTGCCGGGAGCCGCTGACGGCTTCGCCAAGACTCACTTGCCAAATGTAATCCGGCTGATTCTTGGATTCGGTGAGATCGCCGGTTGTATTTTGATGCTTATTCCGCGAACCGCCATTCGCGGGGCCTGGCTTCTCGTCGCCGTGTTTGCTCTGGCTGTCGTGATTCACCTGCTGCACGGCATGTATGAAATAGGAAATCTAGCCATCTACAACGCAGCTGCCTGGGCTGTCGCCGTGGGAAAAGGAAGCTAGGCCTCGCTGCTTCTAATGAACCATCGGCAACTCATCCATGACTTCGAAAGCGGCGTCATTTCAGCTGATTCGTTTCACCACGCCGATCACGTGCGCCTGGCGCTCGCGTATCTTTGCGAATATCCGGTTCCCACAGCTCTCGAGAGATTCACCAGCGCGCTGAAACGATTTGCCGTCGCCAACGGCAAGCCCCAGCTCTATAACGAGAAACCATTACCTGTGCATATTTCTTCTTGATTCGCGAGCGCATGGTCCGCAACGACGTCACAGACTGGGAAGAATTCGCGCGCCACAATCCCGATCTGCTTATCTGGAAAGACGGCATCTTGAGCCGTTACTACCGGGAGGCGACGCTGCGTTCAGACCTCGCTCGCAACGTCTTTGTGCTTCCGGATAGGTTTCCATGAGATTCTCAGACGCGCGGCCGATTTTTATCTCGACCCCGACTGGATTTGAGGGATAGCGTAGGATTTCTGGCACACACCCACTATCGATAAGGGTCGAGGAGCTCAAATGAAACGGCTAATCATCGTTCTATTCTTTCTAGGTTTCACTTTCGCTCATGCTCAGGAAATCCGCGACGGCGAAGCGGTTTTGCGTGCGATGCACGAACGGTACAAAGCATCCTGGTACGACACGGTCACGTTCACCCAGAAAAGCACTACTTATAATCCTGACGGAACCACCAAAGTTGAAACCTGGTACGAAGCCGCTTTTTTGCCGGGAAAGCTGCGCATCGACATCGGCCCTGCTGCGGATGGAAATGGATACGTCCTGGCAGATGGCAATGTGACCATCATGAAAGATGGAAAAGTGTCCGGCAGCCGGCCTCTGGTGAACATGTTGCTGGTGTTGGGATTCGACGTCTACCGGCAAGATCCGCAGACTACGGTCGACGTCGTCAAGGCCCAAGGCTATGACTTGACGAAGTTGCGCGAAGATACGTGGGATGGACACCCCGTTTACGTGGTCGGCGCCGCAAAGGGCGACTTGCAGTCCAGGCAATTCTGGGTGGAAAAAGATACGTTGCTATTTGTTCGCGAGATGGAGCCTGCGCGCAGCGATTCCAAGAAAACGGACGACATTCGCTTCACCGACTACCGCAAGCTGGCTGGTGGCTGGATCGCCGCACGGGTGGAGGTGCACGTCGACAACAAGATGGTGTTCAGCGAGGAGTATTCGGATATCCGCGACAATGTCAAACTCGATGCCGCCGTTTTCGATCCCAAACAGTTCAATTCAACCCACTGGGAGAAATAAGACATCAGGCAGTCAATTGCGGGACGGACGTGTGTCGGCTGCACACCTATGAAAGGGCCTTGAAGCTACCTGCAGACGGCGATACTATGATCGGGTTTGTGTTACCGTTGACTGCCGAGGCACAAGATGCCGCAAAACTACGTTCCCATCTTCATCTTTATGGCCGTCATCGGCGTGCTGCTTCCAATTACGCTGCTGGCGGCTAAGTTGGTTCGCCCGGACAATCCGAGCAAGACCAAGCTGATGCCCTACGAGTGCGGAATCGATCCCATCGACAATGCGCGCGGCCGCTACACCGTCCGCTACTACATTATTGCAATTCTGTTTGTGGTCTTCGACGTGGAAACCATCTTCCTGTTTCCGTGGGCGGTTAAGTTTAAAGCTCTCGGAGTTTTTGGGCTGGTCGAAATTTTGATCTTCCTCGTAATTCTTATCGTTGGCTACATCTGGGTTTGGGGAAAGGGCGCGTTGGAATGGGTGTAACGCCTGCCACTCCTGCTGCCGAGCCGTCCGCAGAGACCTTCGCCGCCAGTCGTTGGACTCAAGGTAATTTCATCTTCCCGACTCGGATCATAGTCAGCCCGATGCGAGTCAGTCGTGTGAAGTCGCGGTGGTTCGGCAAAAACGAAGAGAGCATTCCCATCTCAAAGGTTGCTTCGGTGCATATCTCGACCGGCGTGCTCTGGGCGGAGATCATCATCGAATCCACCGGTGGCACTGATCCCATCACCAGCCACGGCCATCGAAAAAAAGACGCGCAACGCATTCGCGATCTGATCGAGTCTTATCAGGGGCAAGCACGCGCGTAGCAGGTCGCAGCGGATTTTTACAGAAAATTAAAATAGCAAATTTTGCGGCCAAGCTCGTGTTGTTGCAACGAGAAAATGTCGCATTAACTGCAACGAGACTCTGTCACCCCCTTAACGTTTAAGTAACGGCCGCTAAAGCCGGGCGGCCGGAGAGGTTGTAGATGCGCGGCAGCGGCGTTT
>JBAVGI010000142.1:0-1743 GCA_049684755.1 Candidatus Sulfotelmatobacter sp. | reverse complement strand
TTTTGATCCAATCCAGAGTTTCGGGATCGGTGTCCATCGCCATCACAATTTTCCCTGTGACGTGATAGCTGTTGAGAACGCCCGCGACTTCCTTTCCCGATTGCGCCTCGAGACAGACGAAGGCATCCACCTGATCTTTTTCCTTGCCGATAATCTGAGTCGTCGTATCGAAGGCGATGCGCGGATCGCCCTGAATATCGACCACGCGCGCGATCTTGATGCCCGGGGTGCGCTCCAGCGCATCGCGATAGCCGTGCAAGCGATCCTGCATGTTGTGCTGGTCGGGCATGGTGAATACCACCACGTTGCCTTTGCCCTTCAATTCCTGCGCCAGGCGCAGGCCGCCAGTCATTCCAACCTCATAGTTGTTGGTTCCGATGAAGAAGAGCCGCTTGCTCGCGGGAGCGTCGGAATCCATGGTGATCACTGGGATTCCGGCAGCAATAGCTTTATCGATGCTGTCTTTCAGCAACGCTTGATCGGTGACGCCCAGAAGAATTCCTGTTGCTTTCTGCTGTACTGCCTGATCGAGGGCATCGCGTTCCGCTTTCGGGTCGTAACTGTTGGGACCGAGGTAATCGGTGCGGACTTTCATTTGTGCGGCAGCCTTGGAAAAACCGGAGCCCGCAGCTTGCCAGTATGGTACTTGCAGATTGGCCGCTACGAGCACGAAATACTCATTGGAATCATGAGCGCCACAACTTAGCAGGGAAGTGATCAGCAAGGCCAGTCCAGGAAGGGAATACTGCTTGCGAAAGCGGAGCATGGGATACTCCTTCGAACCGTCAATTTACGGCGTCGACAATAACTTTTAGCGAGTGGATTGTAACCGAGTGGCGCAATGAAGGGAAGCATCCGCGGGGCCGCTGTTACTCACGCTCAAAAGCCAGCAAGATGCTGATGCCAGGAATGTCTACACGCCCACGGGAAATGGCTTGGTGTGGGACTCCGCGCTCAGAGCAACTCCGGAGAATCGGCCCTGCAGCAGAGACATCAGCCCCGTGTACCAGTAACCCACCACGAACAAAAGCAGGAAGGGAATGGTGACGAAGTTTTCGTTTTGAATTGCGTAGTACACGGTGAGAGCGAAGTATGCGCCGATCACCAGTTCCAGCCACGGCACCCAGCCCAGCCGCTTGCGGTATTTGGTATTACCGACTTTGTCCTTTTTCGATACGACGTGATACTTCGGGGTGCGGGCGAAAGCGCTCTCCTTGCCGATAAGTGCCTCAATCACGGCTTTGGTGTTAGTTATGGTCAATCCGATGCCGAGTGCCATTAGAACTGGCAGATACAGCAAGGCACGCGGCCAGCTCTTGGGAAATAATTCGCGCTGCGATACCAGATAAAAACTTGAGATCGAAAATGTCGAAGCCATGAACAATGGAAGATCGATGAAGAGCATTTGAAACCATCCCTGATAAAAGCGGATGATCATCGCCGGCAACATCAGCACCGAAAGCACAATCATAAGCGGGTAACTAAGATTTGCAGTCAGGTGATACCAGGCTTCGATTTTGGTGTGCAATGAAGCATCGCTGCGCATTACGCGCGGCAGGATTTTTTTCCCGGTCTGAATCAACCCTTTCGCCCAACGCGCCTGCTGTGTTTTGAACGCAGTCATTTCTACTGGCAACTCCGCGGGGCACTCGACATCCTGCAGGTAGATAAACTTCCATCCCTTGAGTTGGGCACGGTAGGAGAGATCGGTGTCTTCGGTCAGCGTATCGTGCTGCCACCCAC
>JBAVGI010000141.1:0-1694 GCA_049684755.1 Candidatus Sulfotelmatobacter sp. | reverse complement strand
GTTGGAGCGTTGGCTCGTCCATGAGATCACGGGCGTCTATCATCGTCAGGTGCATAGTGCTCTGGGCACGCCGCCGCTGGCAGCCTGGGAGCGCGGTATTTCCGGCGATGCCGCATCGCTCGGGCGCGGCACGCCCGTTGCAGTGCCGGATCCCCATCGGTTTCTCATCGACTTTCTGCCCATCGAGCGCCGGCTGATCCGGCGCGAGGGCATCTCTTTGCATTCGATCTCGTACTGGTCTGATGTGCTGCGAGCGTGGATCGGCGTACCGGAGAAGATGATCGTTCGTTACGACCCACGCGACCTGAGCCGGATCTACCTGCTGGGGCCGGACGGGCGGTACTACGATATTCCGTACCGACATCTGGGTCGGCCACCCGTCACACTCTGGGAGCAGCGGTTCGCGCTCAAGCGGTTGCGCGAGGAGGGCCGCTCTCACGTCGACGAGAACGCCATCTTCCGAACGATCGAGACGCTGCGCAAGATCGCCGACGGGGCCGTCAGGACCACGAAGACGATCCGCCGGCAGCAGGAACGTCGGCTCCGCCTCATACCAGGCGGTCGGACGGATCCCGGTGTCGCGGTTGCAGTCAACTCCCCCGCCGGTGACGGCAACCTCCAAGACGTCGATGGCTCCACCGCTCACCTTCGGATCCTGCCATTCGAGGAGTGGACGTGAGTCGCGACTCTCCGCATTTGCACGACTCGGTTCGGGCTCTCCTCGAGGAGAGCGACGAGTCGAGGATCCGCCGCATTCGGGCGGAGCGGTGGGTGGGGTACGCGCGAGCCGATGCGGCGTTGTCGGCTTTCGAGGTGCTGCTCACCTTTCCGAAGCGGACGCGGATGCCGAACCTCCTCCTCTGCGGGCCAACGAACAACGGCAAATCGATGGTGCTCGAGAAGTTCAGGCGAGCCCACCCGCCCCTTGGAGCGGATCTGTCATCAGAGGGCATCGCCAGTATTCCGGTCCTGAAGATCCAGATGCCGCCGGGCCCAGATGAGCGGCGCTTCTTCGGTGCCATCCTCGATGCGCTGGCGCTTCCCCACGTCGCATCGGAGAGCGTGTCGCGCCGGCAGGATGCAACGCTGCAACTCATGCAGTCGACCGGAGTGAGTCTGCTCATCATCGATGAGGTTCACAACCTCCTGGCTGGCGCCCAAGTACAGCAACGGCGGCTGCTCAACCTCTTGCGCTGGATCGGCAACGAGCTGCAGATCCCGATCATCGCCGCTGGCACCGCCGAGGCACTGCATGCGATCCAGAGCGACGATCAGCTAGCCAACCGGTTCGAGCCGATCGCGCTTCCCCGTTGGAGCTACAGCGAGGAGTTCCGGGTGCTGCTGCGCACGCTCGAAGCACTGCTGCCCCTGCATCGTCCATCGAACCTGGGCACGCCCGCCCTCGCGCAGAGGGTGCTCGCCGCCGCGGAGGGGATTCTCGGCGAAGTCGTCGCCATTCTCACCAGGGCCGCGGTGCACGCGGTGATGACGGGAACCGAGGCCATTACCGTCGAGATGATTGAGGAGTGTGGCTTTCTCTCACCTTCTGAGCGCCGTCGTGTTGCACTTTGAGACCTTCGACGATCCGGAAGCAGGCTCTGGCCTGCGGCGGCTGCCGTTCTACGTGGAGCCGAAGGAGGACGAGGTTCTCCTGTCATGGCTCCTGCGCCTCGCCACGCGCTTGCAAGTCTCGC
>JBAVGI010000140.1:0-5697 GCA_049684755.1 Candidatus Sulfotelmatobacter sp. | reverse complement strand
CTTCTCGATCTCAAGGAGCCAGGTACTGCGGCGACCGCATTGGGTAGAGCGTTCCATGAGACCATTGCCCACAATTTCCGCCAGAAGGTGGAGACGGCGCACGATCTGCCAGTCGCGGAATGCCTGGACTGCTTCCGGAAGGCTTTAGGACCGCAACAGGAAGAAGCCAAGCTACAGAAGGGCGAACATCCCATGGAACTGCTCTAATTGGGAGAGACCATGGTCACAAAATACATCGAAGATGCCGCTCCGTTAATCCGGCCGGCCGCTGTCGAATCCGGAGTCTCCGGCGTGATTGGCGGCGTCAAGGTGTCGGGCTACGTGGACCTGCTCGATATCGAAGGACGGATCATCGACTCCAAAAGTGCGCTCAAGCCGTTCAAGGGGATCGCGCACGATCATCGCCTGCAGCTTACGAGTTATGTGATGATCACGCCGGCCGCAAGCGGGGCCTGCCGGTTGGACACCATGACAAAAGGGAAGACGGTCAGCCTGATTCAAAAGAGCTTCTTTATCAACGAGAAGGACAGGCACTACGCAGAAACGATCTATCCGATGGTCCAGGATTCAATCCATGAAGGGATTTTCCTGCCTCGGCGCAGCAGTCCATTGTGTTCAAGACGATTCTGCGGCTTTTGGAATGTATGTGAGAAGGAGTACGGCGGCTCAGTACGCTGCGACTAAGGTGACGACGGAGTACCCGGTTCAACGTCCGAGCGCGTCTATTCCGTGAAGAAGACGAGCACAAATGCGGCCACAATATTTAGGCTAAGTAGAATAGCAGGCGCCACATGCGAGCATATTCACGAGAATGGCCGCTCGACCGACACCAGATTCGAGGCCAGATTATTGTAATTTGTTTACGGTCGTTGGGCGCAACTTTCGGTTAATGCGACGGTTTATCTAAAGAAAGGCCGTTTCCGTCTTTCGAGGCTAGCAGCCTATGAAAGCTGTACGTATTGAGGTCCTAGCAGTCTACGCCGGAATGCTTTTGATCGGGCATTCGGCGTTCGGGCAAGACGGGGAAGCAGAGCGGCTGCTCGCCGATGGCGACAAGCTTGCGTGGTTGAAGAACTGGCAGGCAGCGGAGCCATTCTTCGAGAAGGCGGAAATCCTGTTCCGAGAGCGCGGCGACAAGCGCAACGAGTTGTATGCCAGGATCAGCCGCATGCGAGGCCAGTTGCCGAGCCGCGGGCTTTTCGAGACCTCGACCTATCTGGCGTCCGTTCTGGACGATCCCCTCACGAAAGATGACGCTCGCCTTCGGCTTCGGTGCCTGACCGTAAAGGGAGATGTCGATTTGGATTTCGATACAGCTCTCGCCGCGCGCGATTGGACCGAAGCGTTGTCGATTGCGAAGGGCCTCGAGGATCCAGCGTGGGTCAATCGCGCAAATGGCGAGCTCGGAATCATCGGCTTCGTTCAGGGCGATTATCGGAGCGGAACAGTGAAAGTCATGGGTGCGCTGTCACAGGCTAAGAAATTGAATGACGTAGGCGCCCAGATTCGATACCTCACTCTGATTGGCGATGGCCTGATTCAGCTTCAGAGAAACGAGCAGGCGATCGCGATGTTCGATCAGGCGTTGGCGGTGGCGCAGACGATTCCAGACCTTGGGCAGCCTGTGATGCCGTACGCCGGAAAGGCAGAGGCCTTAGCCGCTCTCGGCCGAACCGCCGAGGCGAAAAAACTATTGGAAGACGTCTTGGGAATCTCCCACAAGAGAAACGCTCTTGGTTACGAAAGCGAAGCTTTGCTCGAGCTGGCGAAGCTCGAAGAGAGGACGGGGCAGGACACGGAGGCGATCGGCCACTTTAGACAGGCCGTGGCTGCGGCGACCAAGGTTGACGGCCACAACCTCATCAGTCAAGCGGACTTGGAATTGTCGAAGGCGTTGGCGAAGGAGAAGCGTTACGGCGAGGCAGAATCGGCGGCGAAGGAAAGCCTGGAGGCAAGCCGAGCGATCGGCGACAAGCTGTTGGTTCCTCGATCACTGGCGCAGCTCGCTGCTATCGAGGAATCGAAAGGCAAGTATCAGACTGCCGATCACCTATTCAATGAGGCGACGGACATCGTAGAGGCCGTCCTGTCCACGACAACTACTGCAAACGCGAAAAGTTCCGTAGCCGGCTCGATGGAAGCGATCTTCCTGGGTCACTTCGAGTTGGCCGCGATGCACATGAATAACCCCGGCAAGGCCTTCATGATAATCGAAGGAATTCGGGGTCGGTCAATAGCCGACAGCTTGCGATTCACGAAAGTGAACCGTGGGCCTGAACCGGCATCGCTAACGAGTACCGAAAAGGAGATCTCCAAACTTCAACTACGGCTTCTTAGGGCTGGGGCTCGCGAGAGAAAGCAATTATTGACGGATTTGTTCAGTCTCGAACAGCGAGCCATTGAAATCGAAGCCGGACAAGACCCGCCGTGGCTACGCCGCGCAGTCCAACCGATTTCCCTGACGCGGTTGCAGAAGGCTCTAAAGGGAGATGAGGCATTCCTTGAATATGTGCTGACCGACCCCGTTTCGTACTGCTTGGCCATCAGCCGGGAGCATGTGGAGGTGTTCCGCTTGGCAGGTCGGAGCCAGATCGGAAAACAAGTTGACGCGGTTCTAGCGGCGCTCCGAAAAGGAGGGACAGAAGCAGGAGCGGAGGCTACTCTATATGCGACCGTTGTTGGCCCAATGGCGGGTGTGGTCTCTTCCAAGGGCAGGCTGACCATTGTGCCTGACGGCCCGCTTTACCAGCTTCCATTTGAGATGCTCGGACCGCGACCGGATCAGCGCTTGTTGGCCTCCCACGTTGTCACATATGCCCCATCGGGCACGGTATTCACGCTATTGTCGGAGAAGAAAGGGAGCCGGCCGTCCCTTCCCCTGCTTGCGGTAGCCACTGGTACTGACGCTTTGGCCGGAGCACGTACTCGGATGGCGGATCAACAGCAGCCTGGGACGATTGACCGGGAGGTCTTCGATGCCAGCCAACCTCAGCTCAGACCCTTGCCGGCCGCCAATGGCGAGGCTCGGACGGTAGCCGCAATACTGGGCGGGAACTCTGTGATGCTCTTAGCGGAAGCTGCAACGGAAAGCGCCTTGAAGAGGCAGCCGCTCGGACAGTTCCGCGTGCTTCATTTTGCCGTTCATGGCCTTGTGAGCACCAAATTTCCGGACCGGTCGGCGCTACTTCTGTACGCGGATCCAGCGAGCAACGAAGATGGTTTCTGGCAGGCGCGTGAGATTGCACGAACGGAATTGAATGCTGAACTCGTGACGCTGTCCGCGTGTGATGTTGGCTCGGGTTTGGTTGTGGGCGAAGAAGGAATCTCAAATCTCGTGCGCCCATTCCTGATCGCGGGTGCTCGTACAGTGGTTGCGAATCTCTGGGAGTCCGACGATGATTTCAGCCGTGGGCTGATGCGCGAATTCTATAGCAGACTGGCGGCGGGTATGGACAAGGGGCGCGCATTGCAGCAGGCAAAACTTGAGATGATTCGGAAATATGGACAGGATGCTTCGTCGCCGCGTCTCTGGGCGGGCTTCATCATGGTCGGCGAGAGCCGAAGGAGTCTTCTGTCCGATTAAGGATTCGGAGGATCGATGAACTCGCTCACGAGAGACCAGATGGATTTGATGTTCCGGAAGGTCGTGGACACGTGTGAGAAGAAGCTCTACGATCCCAAGCTGAATGGCGTCAATTGGCGCCACCTGGCCGAAGAACGGAAGGAGCGAATCCTCGCGGCTGACAGCGAAGAGGAACTTGAGCGGGAGTTCAATGAGCTGATCAAGGAGTTGAAGGTCAGTCACGCGGGCTTCTATCACGAGAAGCGGCCTCGCGCGGCGGGAAAGATGGCCATCAGCGCCACGCTTTTCAAGGCGGAGGACGACGGTCGAAGCTGTTGGATTTTCCAAGATGTGCATCCCGGTGGCGCCGCCTTCAAGGCAGGTGTGCAGCCTGGCGATATTCTGTTGCGGGTCGGCGAGAACGAGATTGCCCCTCCTGAACTTCCGTTGTTTCCGTTAGGGGAAACGACTCCGGTTGACATCAAGCGACGGGACTGCGCCCACGTGCGAATGATGATCGACGTGCCGAAGTCGAAGACGAAAGAGCGGCCGCTGATTGAGTTGCAACCAGTCTCATCCATGAAGCACGGGGCGGTAGGTTGGTTGAAAGTCTGTATGTTCCCGGGCGCCATCGGTATCGACGTCGCACGTGACATCGACAAGGCCATCAAAGGATTGGATTGCGAGCGACTGATTATCGATCTTCGAGGCAATACTGGCGGCGGTATCGGCTGCCTGCGGCTGATGAGCTATCTCACTGCAGGTCGAGTTCCTGTGGGCTACAGCGTTACACGGCGACGGGCCGAGCAATCGTTCTCGAAAGAGAAGTTGCCCGTGTTCGACCGCATTCCGTCAAAGAAAATCGGCCTCGTCCGTCTGCTGCTGAAATTCGCGAGTCGTGACCAGTCGGTAGCAATTGCGACCGAGAATCTTGGAAAGCAGCGCTTTCACGGCAAGGTTGTTCTCCTGGTGAATGAGCATTCGGCGAGCTCGTGCGAAATGGTTGCCGCATTCGCGTCGGAAAACAAGCTCGCCACAATTGTGGGGACAAAAACGCCCGGTCGGCTCCTCGGTGGGCATTCGTTCCGCGTCGGAAACGGATTCCGGATTGCGCTGCCAGTAGCGGCGTACTATACGTGGAACGGCACTTTTCTGGAGGGCAGAGGCGTGACGCCCGACGTGGAGGAGCCGTTCTCGGTGACAGCGATACGAAATGGCCGAGATGCGCAGTTGCAGCGGGCAATCGACGTGGCGAACGAACTTTGACCCGTTATTGGAGGACAACAGAATAGGTTCGCCACTCATCGCCGATCTTTCTGATGGCGATGGTGTAGAGACCGGGCGATAGAGAACTGAGGTCGAGTTCCGCGACAGCCGTTACGATGTGATCCTGGAGCGTTGCGGTCACATGTTGCTTTAGAAGCGTACGCAACTGGCCATCGAGCAACTGCAATGCGTACTGGCCTTCGTCTGCACCAACTGGGAAATAGAGAGTGAGTCGCAGATGCTTTCTCGGAAGGATCAGTTGAGGCTTTGGCGTATTCGGGCGTTCCTGCTCCAAGCCGCGATTCTCGGTTAACGGTCGAAGATCGAGAGTGGCCGGCGTGGTGACGCTGGCGATTTGGACGGGGGGAGTTGGCCGGACGACGCCGGTCCAGTAAATGCCCGCTCCGATAAGAATCGCGGCAGCGCACGCAACGGCCGCGATTCGAATCCTAACGACTCGCCTTTGACGCATCTCCTGGCGGATCGCCAGAAACGTCTGGAAACAAGGCGAACAATGGGTGACGTGGTGGAGTTGGTCTTGCGTCATCTGTATGATTCGCCGAGACATGCCACCCAAGGTCTCGGGGTCGGGACAGCCAATGCGCTCAGGGTTGGGAAACTCCCTGAGGGCAGATTCCTGCAGCTCCTTGCGAACACGTTCGATGTCCATTCGATAGCATATTATGCCTTAACTCGCATTAGCGTGGTGCCTTAATACGCGGCGTACGGCCCGACAATATTGCCCCGAGCTTCGCTTGGAACCGCCTCATTCGTGCCGAAGCGGCTTTTGCGCTGATGCCCAAGCGCGGAGCGATGTCCTTCGGTTCGTCGTCGGCGAGAAACGCGTCCAGGTACGGAACCTGCTCCGG
>JBAVGI010000139.1:0-3961 GCA_049684755.1 Candidatus Sulfotelmatobacter sp. | reverse complement strand
GGCGAATGGAAGCCATTTGAGAATGCTAATTTTAAGATTCGTCCGATGGGCTCAGTCGCCTACAAACTGGCTCTCGTCTCGGCGGGACTGGCCGATATAACTTTTACGCTGACGCCAAAGAATGAGTGGGACGTAGTGGCGGGGGCTGCCCTGGTGCAAAGTGCAGGCGGGTTCGTCAGCACTTTGGAGAAAACCGATCTGACTGCTAACCGCCGCGATCCGCTGCTGTCAGGGCTATTAGCGAGTGGACCATTTCTGAAAGATGAGTTGCTCGCCCTGGTGGAACCACATATTCATGCGCATGCACGAGCGGACGCTGGCAGTTACTAAGTATGTTTTTCAGATTGGCGATTGACTCTTTTCTGAAACCGCGGGGAAGTAAAATGGGTGAGCGTTTGGCGCTTTTGCCATGAAGTTTAGAGCGATGGAACAAGGCGGGCTGTTTTGACCAGGGGAAAAGCACTTTCTATCGCCCAGGAACGACTCTGGGTACTGGAACGACTGCACCCTGGTAATCCCGCTCACAACAACTCCTACGGTTTGCGTCTCGACGGACCGCTCGACGTCGACAAGCTCAAACGTGCGTGGAGCGAAGTCATTGAACAGCACGAGACTCTTAGAACCGGTTTCCAGGTCACTGATGGCATTCCCCAAGCCGTCTTCGTAGCATCCTGTTCCGCTCACTTTAGCGCGCGCGACTTGGAAAGCGTTTCTCCTGAGGAACGGGAAGCGGCGCTGTTACGGTTGTCGCGCGACGAAGCGCGACGGCCATTTGATCTCTCTTGCGCTCCGCTGCTGCGAGCTTCTCTTTACCACTTATCGCCCGCGGAGAACATGTTCCTGGTAGTTGCGCACCGGATCATATGCGACCGAGCTTCGCTCGAAATTCTCTTGCGGGAAACAGCATCGCGCTACGAAGCCTTTGCAGCGGACCAGGGCTGGGCCGCTGCGCGCACGGTGCAGTACGGAGAATTTGTTTCCCGCCAAGGAAAAATTTCAGAGGAACAAATCGCATACTGGAAACATCAACTCGAAGGAGTTCCGGCCAGCGTCGATCTACCCATCGATCATGTTCGTCCGGCGGAGCAGACTTTCTCCGGCGCATCGCACACTTTTTCGATTGCCAAATCAGAAGTGGAGCAACTTCGGAAGCTCGGCCAGAGTCAAGGAACGACACTCTTCGCAACGTTGCTCTCAGTTTTCAACATTCTTTTGTCGCGCTATAGCAGACAAGACGACGTGATCGTGGGCACTCAAGTCTCCGGCAGGACCGCACTGGAGATCGAAAAAGTGATCGGTCCGCTGGAGAATTTGCTCGTTCTACGGACAGATTTGTCCGGCAATCCCAGCTTCTTCAATTTGCTGGATCGCGTGAGCAAAACCGCTGCTGCAGCGTTCGCCCATCAGGATGTTCCCTTTGAAGTCTTGCTGGAACAGCTTCCGCTGGACCGGGACTTGAGCCGCAACCCATTGGTCCAGGCTGCTTTTCAACTCCACCAGGTCCGCCTTTATGCGCCGTGGTCGGCCGAAGTCACTGCGGCTCCATTTGAGTTTGAAAGCGGAATCGAAAGATCCGATCTGTCTCTCGATCTTACTGAGCTATCCGATTCTATCGAGGCGAAACTCAGTTACAACACCGATGTTTTTGAAAACTCCACAATCACGCGAATGGCGGAACATTTCAGCACGCTGGTTGCAGGCGTGGTAGCCGATCCAGGCTGCCGAATTTTCGATCTGCAGCTACTCGGCGAGTCTGAACGAAATAGAATTCTCGTCGACTTCAACGCCACAACCAGGGACTATCCCCGCGACCTGTGCATGCACGATTTTTTCGAGCAGCAGGTGGAGCGCACGCCGGAAGCAACTGCGCTGATTTGCCAGCACGAGCGACTGAGTTACGCTGAACTGAACGCCCACGCCAATCAACTGGCTCACTACCTGCGCGAGCAGGGAGTTGGACCGGAAGTGCTGGTGGGAATTTGTTTTGGAAGATCGATCGAGATGCTGGTTGGGATTCTGGGAATCCTGAAGGCCGGCGGAGCTTATGTGCCGCTCGACCCGGCGTATCCGCAAGAGCGGCTCGCCGCCATTGTGGAAGATGCCAAAGCGCCCATCCTGCTTACGATGCGGAGCCTGACCAGCGTACTGCCCGCGCATGGCGCGCGTTTGATTTGCCTGGATGCAGATTGGGCCCAGATTTCAGAACGGTCCACGGAAAATCCCGGCCGCAATGTTGCTCCGGGCAATCTGGGCTATGTTCTGTTTACCTCTGGTTCTACCGGCCGGCCGAAGGGAGTGGCGCTCGAACACCGTAGCGCCGCAACTTTTATTCAGTGGGCGCAAGAAGTTTTTCTGCCGCAGGAAATCGCCGGGACACTTTTCTCAACATCGATCTGCTTCGATCTATCGATCTTCGAGATCTTCGTGCCGCTCAGTATGGGAGGCAAGGTCATCATCGCGGAGAACGCATTGGCTTTGCCCAAACTTCCGGCGGCGCGCGAAGTAACGCTAATTAATACGGTGCCATCCGCAATTGCTGAATTGGTTCGCTTGGAAGGCGTCCCGGCTTCGGTGCAGGTAGTTAATCTGGCGGGAGAAGCGCTACCCACCAGCCTGGCTCAGCGCATCTACGACAAAACTGCAGTCAGCAAGGTTTACAACCTTTACGGTCCCACCGAGGACACCACCTACTCCACATACACTCTGGTGCCGCGAGGAGCTGAGGTAACGATCGGGCGTCCGCTGCCGAATACTCAAGCTTACATTCTTGATGAAAACCGCCAGCCGCTGCCGATTGGAGTACCGGGCGAGTTGTATTTGGCGGGCGATGGTCTGGCCAGAGGATATTTTGGTCGAGACGATCTTACAAAGGAACGTTTTGTTCCGAATCCGTTTTCCGAGCAAACTGGCGCGCGCATGTACCGCACTGGAGATCTGGCTCGTTTCTTACCTGATGGGAATATCCAATACATGGGACGGATCGACAATCAGGTCAAACTGCGCGGCTTTCGCATTGAGCTGGGAGAGATTGAAGCGGTCCTCACGAAAGATCCCAAGGTGCAATCTGCCGTGGTGATTGTGCGGGAAGATAATCCCGGCGATAAACGTCTGGTGGCGTACGTCGCCCCCTCCGGGGCGTCGATTCCTGGGGCTGAGCTGAAAGATCTAGTCCGAAAACGGTTGCCTGAATATATGGTGCCGAGCGCCTTTGTGGAGATGACGGCGTTGCCGTTGAGTCCGAATGGAAAGATCAACCGGCGCTTACTTCCCGCTCCAGACTGGGCTGCCGCGGAGAGCGGAGATGTGATTGAACCAAGGAATGAACTGGAGGCTACTCTGGTAAAGGTCTGGCAGAGTGTGCTCCACGTTCAAAATATCGGTATTCGGGATAACTTTTTCGATCTCGGCGGGCATTCTCTGATGGCGGCCCGCGTGCTATCGGAGGTGGAAAAGATCACCGGCAAGGAACTTCCACTTTCCGCCTTGTTTCGCGGGGCGACTGTGGAGTCGCTGGCGCAACTGATTACCCAGATGCAGGATACGAGCGATCCGGTGCTGATGGAGATTCAGCGGGGCGAGAGTAGCAGCATTCCTTTTTTTGCCATCGTTCCGCCCGGCGAAGAGTCGCTGGGATACGCCATGCTGGCGCGGCACATGGGCTCGGAGCAAACGGTGTACAAGGTTCAAGGTCATGCGCCTGTGCTGAATGGAAAGCGCCCCTATTCCCGGCAAGAGATGCAGGCTCTGACCGAGGAGTATGTTGCCGCGATTCGCGGCGCCCAGCCTCACGGTCCGTATTGCCTGGGTGGTCTGTGTGAAGGAACGCACATCGGAGAACAGATCGTGCTGGCCCTGGAAGCGCAAGGTGAAGAGGTTGGCCTGTTCGCGATATTCGACACTTGGGTGCTGGAGCATAGCCAGAGGCGCTGGCTGTGGAAAATTCACTATTATGGCGACCGTC
>JBAVGI010000138.1:0-3062 GCA_049684755.1 Candidatus Sulfotelmatobacter sp. | reverse complement strand
TCGGCAACCGCTTTGACGACCCTGATGCGACCTACCGCGTTCTCTACGCGTCGTCGCAGAGACTAGGGTGCTTCGTCGAAACCCTGGCTCGATTCCGCATCGATCCCACACTGCTGGCAGAGTTGGCCCAGATCGAGGGAGCGGATGACTACTGTCCGCTGGGGGAAGTGCCGATCGAATGGGTCGAAAAGCGGATCATGGGACTTGCCACGAGCGACAAAGAGTACGCCGATGTTTGCAGCAGCGAATGGATCAGCCGCTTGCGAAAGTTATTGGCAAGCCATTTGAAGAAGTTTGGAGTCGAGGAGTTCGACGCCTCGGTCCTGCAGCAAACGGCTCCAAGGATTCTGACGCAGTTCGTGTCCCGGATTGTGTTTAATGGTGGCTTTGCGGGAATCTACTACCGCTCAAAGTACGGGCACGACATCGAGAACTGGGCTCTGTTCGAACCCTTTCAAATCAAAGTGCAGGAACCCGAGCCCCTTCGACCCGACGATCGGGATTTGCAGCGTGCGCTCGAACTTCACTCGTTGAAGCTCAAAGAATAGTCAGCGGCTCACCTAAGGACTAGCCAGGTGTAGCTTTGCAATGGTGGGAAGCATTTGCGGTTAGCAGCTAAACCCTGACCTTTCCCACTGGGTTCGTGGCTGCAGACGCGAAGGGGCTACCTGCGCGGACGAGTCCTTGACCAATAGAGTGTCAACACCGCGTCTCCGGTATTTCCCAACCGCTCTGCGACTTTTTTAGTCTGGAAGGGCCGGTCTTCGGTTTCCAGGTCACGATTGTTCGTCCGCATTTCCGCTTCCAGCTCTTGAAAAATGAACTTACCTTATTCCTGACAGGGTCCCGCTGTCAGCATGGTTGGGATGAGGATGCAAACCAGAATGGCAGATCATGACTTCCTCGCGGGCAGTAGCCTGACGACCAAGTTTCCTATTGTGGCGGGCTGGTGTTCTCCGGCGCCGCCGACCAAAGTGTACGAGCGCTCGAAGCCCGCTGGTCCTTCCACTTTCATTTCCCAGTTGTCGTTTGCGTGAGATCCGGCAATTGACACTCGCCATTCTCCCGCCCTGTCACTCATCACGTGTTCAATGATAGCTACGATTTCGCCGCGAGCTCGGAGATCGCCCGTATTCTGCATCTCGATCCTGACCGCCATGTCTCTATATTGTACAAAGCGGCTAAGCAACCCCGTACTCGTGGAAAACGGTCCAGGGCCCGTGGCGCGCTGAATTGAATTCCCGCTTGACTGTGGGATGGCTCTCAATCGCGCGACAACGTCGGACGTTTCAGAGGCTCTCGAAGAACGAGTCCGACGATTGCGGCCCTCCGGCGGATCACCTCGTGAAATGGTGTTTCACAATTCCTGATGGAAAGGGGCGGACGAAGGAGAATGCTTTTTCTTGGAGATCAGGCGTGTGGCAGTAAGAATGTCGGAAAAAGATAAAGGCTGTGACATCGGTTATGCTCTAGCCACCAGCTCCTGCGAGGGAGCCAACAGCGTGGAGACATGCACCGTCACAGCCTTTTGATGCGATCACCGCTTTCGCGGTCCCAAACCCCAACTCCTCCTCGCAGAGCCGTCGGTTTTTTCAGGTCTGGCTGCTCTTCGGGTTGCCCCGTCGAACTGATCACTCAGCTTACTTCGGACCGGCAAAATTTTATTTAAGCCAACCCTTTCAGCCGTCGACGGAAGCAAACCTAGAGAGTTGCTTGCAGATTGTCAACGCCCGTTTTCAGTGCAATCGGCCGGTTGCGATAGATCAAAGACCCGGAAACACAACCCATTGAATCGTTGTCGCTTAGTGAATGGGAGATTAAATTCTTTCCGTTTTTACACAGGAACATCCACAAGTGCTAGAAAGCCTAAGGACTACAAAGAAGCGTGCGCAGGAATCAGGCAAACATCTTGACGCGGGATGATACGTCAGGCATGGTTGGTACCAGATCACCACGCAATGGCGGACCTCGTGGCTTACATCGACGGCGGCTCTCTCGGGAATCCAGGCTCATCTGGGATTGGAGTGGTGATTGACGGGCCCGCCGACGGCACCATCAGGATCGCCAAATGGATCGGGCACCAGGACAATAATGTTGCCGAGTACATTGCTCTGTTGGAAGCGTTGCAATGCGCCCTGGGGCTTAAGGCCACCGCGCTACACGTGTTTTCAGATTCCGAAGTGGTGGTGAGGCAGATGAGTGGCGAGTACAGTTGCCGTAGCCCGCGGCTCTATTCGCTGAATTGGATCTGCCGGAAACTAGCCCGATCGCTCGATTTTTCCATCTCCCACGTTCGTCGCGAGGACAACACCGAGGCCAATGGTCTGGCCAGTTCGGCCGCTCGCAGAAGATTACTAACCTAGGAGCAACCGCTCGTGCTGCCACAGGTCATACACCGATATCAGGAACCGTTCCTCACCATCAGTGAGCCGCAGAATTGGCAGGGAGGTGCGTCTCCCAACTCTACGACCTGCCCCAAGCCCTCGACTACGCTGGTCACCTCCCGCCGCGGTTGGGCCAGCTTGGGCAATTCAAACAGAAGTCCCTGCTCGCCTTTCAGGAAACGCAGTTCAAGCCATCTGAATAAATAATCGGTTAACGACTTGGCGTAACCAATCTTCGGATTGCCGGACCACCCGCTTGGCTCAAACCGTGTGTGGCTGAACTTGTCGCACAGGATCCGCAACGGGACACCGTATTGCAGCGCCAGGGACACTGCGGTTGCGAAAGAATCCATCAGCCCGGAAACTGTCGAGCCTTGGCGTTTCGCTTCTGTCTTTCGTCTTCGTTGAGTTGGCGCCGGGAAACTTCTTCGACGAAATGCGACTCAATCCTCGTATTTCCACTGAAACTGTGTCGAAACTGCGAGCGCAATACGGAATCGATCAACCGCTGCCGGTGCGCTACGTCCGCTGGTTGGGTTCGGTGGCGAAGGGCGAGTTCGGTTTTTCGTTCGCGTACAACACTCCCGTCGCCCCCCTGCTTTGGCCGAGGGCTCGCAACACTCTGTTATTGACAGGATCAGCGACACTGCTCGCGTGGCTGATTGCCCTGCCCGTGGG
>JBAVGI010000137.1:0-1524 GCA_049684755.1 Candidatus Sulfotelmatobacter sp. | reverse complement strand
TCACATTGCGGTTACCTTCGGGCCAAGTTCGCCTAACACCGGAATACGAGGGGCAGGTATCTTTGTGGGATGGTGCAGTGCTTGGAAAGGATAGATGATGGGGACGTGGATGGCCGCAGGCCTACCCACATGTATCCCTTAGGAGCAAAATACAGTGAACCCGCTGATGATTGCATCGATTTTTGCTGCGGCGATGGCTTCGTTGGCCATTATTGCAGTTCAATATCGCGTCCGGTCGAGGAAGCGGATTGAAGCGCCTCGGCGCCCCGAACTTGCGCGAGCAATTCGCCAGGAAGATGGGCATGTCGTAATTCCCTCGAGTGGCGCGAGGGCTGGCAAGGCCGGCGATGGCCGGAAACCGGTTGAGGCACCGCAGACCAAGCAGCAGCAGGCAGTTGCGTTGGAGCACCAGGTAGACGATACAATCCGCCGATTGATTCTGATGAACTAGATTAGCTGTACGGCGAGACCCGCTTCAAGACAAAGCCCTGACAAATTAAGCGAACGTGTGGAGTTCCAGAGCCTGTTCTTGTATCCGTCGGCATGGTTGACGAGATTTCCTCTGAAACAGGCTTATATTTCAACGACCCGCTGGTTTGGGGCACTCCTGCCTTTCGAACCTCGTCCATCCTAAACCTCTGGCACGAATTGCCCTTGGTGCTTAAAGACGCGTAAACTGTGCGTTTGAGGGGGCATCATGCTGGTAGTGATGAAGGCGCAGGCGACGCCGGAGCAAATCCAGGCGGTCTGCGCAGCGATTGAGGGGCTGGGGTACCGTGCGCATCCCATGCCCGGCGCAGAGCGTACGGCAATTGGAATTACCGGAAACAAGGGCGAGGTGGAGCGGGGCAATCTCGAGGCGCTGCCCGGTGTTTCCGAAGTGATTCGCGTTACAAAAGCTTACAAATTAGCCAGCCGCGATGTAAAGGAAGAGGACACGGTTGTCCGTTTCGCCGGAACGGATGCGGCTATCGGCGGCAAAGAGCTGGCCGTGGTTGCCGGTCCGTGCTCGATTGAGAGCCGCGAGCAGGCGTTCGCCATTGCTGAGCAGGTTGTTGCGGCGGGAGCGCAGTTCTTCCGCGGCGGTGCGTACAAGCCGCGGACGTCGCCGTATGCATTTCAGGGACTCGGTATTGAGGCGCTGCGCATCATGGCCGAGATCAGGGAGCGGTTCGGGCTGCGTATTGTTACCGAGGCGCTGGATGCCGAGTCGCTGGAGCAGGTGGCCGAGTGGGCCGACGTGATCCAGATTGGCGCGCGCAACATGCAGAACTTTTCGCTGCTTAAGAAAGTGGGACGGCTGCGCAAGCCGGTGCTGGTGAAGCGGGGCCTGAGCGCGACGCTGGACGAGTTTCTGATGTCGGCCGAGTACGTGATGAGCGAAGGAAACTACCAGGTGATTTTGTGCGAGCGCGGGGTTAGGACGTTTGCCGACCACGCCCGCAACACGCTGGACCTGAGCATTGTTCCCGCGCTCAAAAAGGTGAGTCATTTACCCATCCTGATCGACCCGAGCCACGGAAC
>JBAVGI010000136.1:0-7727 GCA_049684755.1 Candidatus Sulfotelmatobacter sp. | reverse complement strand
CTGAAATTCCGCCCATTTTCACCCGCCGTTTCCAACCTCGACCTTACGGGTTCGCCTTCACGTCTTGTTGCACTTCGAGATCATCCAGCAAATCGAAATCCGCATACAGGTCGTGATTCTTTTCCAGCGCCTGCAGATCGCTTACCGCGGTTCCGGGCTCGGCTGTTTGGCTAGAATCCGCCACCACGTTCCTGCCGGAATCATAGAATCCGCTGTCCCTGGTGAAGAACACCCCCACCCCAACTCCCATCAGCACCGTCAACGCCGCAGCCAGCACCGGACGCCGGAACCATGCCAGCCAGCCCGCATGGGGCCTGGCCATCTCTTCCCGCAGACGCGCCTGCAAACGCACATCGAAATACGGCGATGGCTCCGGAGCTTTCCATTCATCCAGCAGATCCATCGTCTCCCGGAACTCCTCCATCTTTCCCGTACACGCACCGCAGCCCGCCAGATGAGCGCTGATCTCCGGAGTCGTCTCCATCAGGCCGGAAGCCAGGTCCGGCATCACTTCTCGAATTTCTTCGCACTTCATAACCCTGTTCCCCTTAATTTCTTCGCCAGTGCTCACTTTGCCAAACCAAAATAGAGGTCTTTAGATAAATTCTTTTAACTGTTCCCGCAAAGTCTCGTACGCCCGAAACAACAACGATTTCGTAGCCGACTCGCTTAACTTCAATACGTCGGCAATTTGCTTGTAATCCATCTGTTGATACTTATGCATGATGACCGCCAGCCGCTGCCGCTCCGGCAAACCTTCCACCTTGGCTCGGATTGCCAGCATCCGCTCGCGCCGCACTAAAGACTCTTCGGCGCTAACCGTCGAGTCAGCCACATCTAAAGTCGTGCCGGTTTCTTCGTCCGGTTCATCCAGGCTTATGGTCACTTCCGGCCGCTCGCGGCGCGTATCGCGCGCATGATTCACCGCCAGGTTGGTCGCAATGCGATACAGCCACGTCGTAAACTTCGCGCTGGCTTCGTAGGTCTGGCGGGACCGGTACACTCTCAAAAAAACTTCCTGCGCCAAATCCTCCGCAGCCGCCGTGTTGCGTGCCATACGGTACATAAAGCTCACCAGCGGCCTGCGATATTTCTGCACCAGGTAATCGAAGGCGGACTCATCTCCCGCCTTCACTCGCAGCATAACCTGGGCGTCCGTATAGCTCTCGGACGCAACTACCGGCTGAAAGCTGCTGATTGGATCAGACCCCATCGCAGCCATCAGCGGGCTGGGATCCATGGCGGCAGTGCTCACATCTGTTCGAACCCCGCGACGGCGGGAAAGTTGCTCTTTTTCTTGTTCCGGCGAAGCCCCGGAACTTCCCGCAGATGAGGGGGATACGGGAGGTTGGAGTGGCCTGGTTTCGTCCGGCATTGAAGGTTACTTTTGGCATGGTATTGGCCAGCGACCCGAACGCCGCCTCCGCCCCTGCCGCCGATAGGCTACCACGCTCTGAACCCGTATCCAAACCTCCAGGGTGCCAGAATCCAGCCCTATCGAGCACACGATGCCATAGAATACGAGGCAGCTTTTCGCGTCTCTGAAGATCTCGCGACGCACTCACGGATGGACCGAAGCCTCCATGCGCTTCAAGCCAGCATCCAGAGGTGAAAGAGATGACATACTACTCAAACAAGACGACTGACTCGGGACAAAAACCTCGGTGGTTAGGCGCGGGAAAATGTCTGTTTGTAATTGTCCTGGCAATCCTGTTTCTCCTCCTTGCCCAGAGCATGGTGCACCATCGCTTTTTCAGGGGCGGGGCCAACCGGAATTACACCGTCAAACAGTAGGTGGCCGGCCCCGCGCCGTTGACGGTTCCCGCTGTATCTGTTTGAATCGTTAAGGTTGGGCGCTTAACTCAGCGGTAGAGTGCCATCTTCACACACTATCGAGACACGTGGAATCAGAGAGTTAGCAGACATCTCGGGAACGGAAAAGCACGTTTAGAGCAGGCGGGTACTGGTTCCGTTCCCAGATTCGTTCCCAGATTCCCTCATTTGAGAAGACCGGCTATGTCTTCGGCTTTCGTTTCTTTTTCACCGTGTGCTTGCGCTTCAATCTGTCCCGTATCCAATCAAATGCTTCGGTGCTCAGTTTCTCGCCTAGCTTCGTCATAAAGCCTGTGGTCAGAGCAATGACAAGCACGATTTCTATTTGGTTCGGGTGGAAAGGATTCCGTCTTCGTGTTGGCCTTGTGAGGGTGATGTTTTTTACCGGCCAACGCAATGCTAACTCATCTTTCAGTTCCGGCAGCAAATCTGGCAGGGCGGTAATTTCTAACGCGGTTAGCCCATCAAGAGACACGCGGACAACATCTGAGGGTTCCGAGACGGCTCGTACTACGGGGCACATCATTGCTGCTGCCGCTGCGAAAGCAGCAGGGACTTAAGTTGCTCGGCATCCGCACGGGTTTTTTGTGGCATGTCCACCCAATGCTCCCCTTGATCCCACTGCCGTGCAGCTTCTAAACCCGTCATTTGGACTATTTCGATGGCGGCACCTCTCCAAAACAAATAGAAAAACGTCGGCCTTTCAACTTGGCTCATGCGCTGATTCTACAGGATAAGCCTGGAGCATCGTGTCGGCCCGTTCTCTCCTCACGATGTTATTCTAAGTCACCGATTATGCATCTCGGCTTCAGTGCCATTGTCTCTGTCATCTCACTCGCGGTATCGGTCACGGTGGCATGGCTGACGCTTTTCAGACGCGGCACGTTGCGGATGACTCAGCCGGTTCAAGTTGCTTTCGTCTACGAGAGTGAGAAGCCAAAGATTTTCCTGAGAACGCTGCTGTACGCTACCGGCAAACGTGGCTATGTGATTGAAGGTTTGTACCTCCAGGTTAAGCAGCCAGACTCAACTCAGACCTACGGTTTTTGGGCATACGGGGAACGTGATGCGCTCACGGTCGCCGGGGGATTGCGCATTACTGAGAACGGTGTTGCGTACAACCACCACTTTCTGAAAATCAGTGGCACTAGCTGGTTCCCTGAGGGTAGTTACGAAATTGCTGTGTACGCACGGCTTGTAAACCGCAGGAGTTCCAAACTCCTAGCGAGAATCGAGGTCGCGCTCACAAAAGAGGAGGCTACGCGCCTGCATCTCGAACGGGGCGCTCTCTTCACTTGGAATCCTGAGACGCATAGTTACTATCCCTCGTTTGAAAAGCAAATTAGGTGAGGAATCGAACGATGCTCCAGCACAGGAAAGGTGTGTTAATGCAACTGCGGTGTGTGTGTTCACATCCCGCAGACGACGCAGCGCTTCGGGTAAAGGGGCAGGACGAGCACCCACCAGCCTAGTGTAAAGACCAAGGCTATGATGGTGCCGACACCGAACCTGCGCTTGTGGCCGGTGACTTTACCGCAGCTCATGCATTCTTGTGCGATCATGCTTTCTCTTAGTGCCCATTGCGCTGGATTCTATCATCCCACACCCAGGGTCGTTGAGAAGTTCGGGAAATCGTCTCAGAAGATCCAAGTGTTCATATTGCCCGACCGTGGACCATGTGCGACAGCCGAGTGTTCTTGCGATCTTGCACCACTTCGGTCCGTGGTCGTCGTCTCCATTCTTGCCATAACGCCGTCTGACGAGAACGTGCGCAATCTCGTGGAGAATCACGTGCTTTGCATCGCGTGGCTTAAATATCAAATCGTAGTGCAGTAAGATGGTTTTCGTTGAATGTTGGCACTGTCCGTGTAACTGATAACCATCGGTTCTCGATTCCCAGAAGCCCGGCTCATCGTCGATAGCAATCTGGAATTTCCATCTTTTCAGTCCGTGCTTGTCGAGTAACTTTCGGCCCATGCGCTCCAACTTTTTCTGTGCACTTGCGTCCGCTTTTATCTTTGCTATCCGCTCTGGCGAGAGAGTAGCAAAGAATGCTTTGCGTCGCGCTCGTTGTTCTGGTGTCATCGTGTCGCCCGTTTCCCGTCCCGTATCGCGTTGACAGCATTCTCCAGCAACGCGGTTGCATTGGGATTGCTCACGATGAACGGACGCGGAAAGACTACCCAATCAGCTTTTTCGCGGTCACGGATGCAAACCACCAAACCCACCATTGAGCATTGCGCTGGGGAGTGAAACGTTCGCACAAATTCAGCAGCGCCAATTTGGATGGTATCAGCTCCTGCAAATGTCATAAGTCCCCCGGCACATATGTTCCTACGCCGTTGACGGTTTTGGCCGCATCTGTTTGAATCGTTAAGGTTGGGCGCTTAACTCAGCGGTAGAGTGCCATCTTCACACGGTGGAAGTCATAGGTTCGAATCCTATAGCGCCCACCATCGCTTCCATAGGTTAGACCGTCTTCCGCGCCGTTCCCATGCCGTTGAGCGGAAGACCCACAATTTTGCCGTGGGCTTCACGCATGTCATGCGTGGCCGCGTCACCGTCCCCGTAAATGGTCATTGGTTTTCGGGAAGGTCCGATGGCCTTCATTTTTTGCCTCACTTTCCGTTTGGGGTTTGGGGAGTTTCTATGCAGCGGCCGCTTCTCGAACGCCATCGGCCGAGGACGACAGATCACGGTCCTTCAAACGGAGAAATCGCTGCTCAAAGTAGCGGCGAGACAGAAGGGCCAGAAGAATCGCGATGCTGCCGCTGATCAGAAAACGGACCGTCATTACGTCGAAGTGGCCCTTAAACGAGGGGACGCGAGGGAAGAACTGGTGCTGGAGGTTGTCGAAAAGGTTGAAGACCAGCATGTGGATCAGATACAGCCCGTAGCTGATCTCCCCAAAGAACGTCAGGATTCGGTGCTGGACCAGGCCCCTCCAGGCGCTCGTTCCTAGCAGCAGCGAGCCTGCAATCGCCGCCATGCTCAGAAGATTCACGGCGGTGATATGAAGCGAGCCTCCAGCCAATGGACGATGGATGAGGAAGTCAACCAGAACGGGGGCTAGGCCCGCAGCGGACACCGATAGCAGAATCCACAGCAACCCTTTGCGAGTTCCCAACGGTCCCCGCATGAGCACAGCGAGAAGAGATCCCAAGGCCAAACCGTCGGCCACCATCCAGGTGTAATGCGCGAAAAAATCCCGGCCCATGCTCCATGCAATTACTCGCGCAAGCGTAGACGCAACGGCGATGACGACGGCGACGATACCGATCGCTCTGCGGCTCATATTTCTAACGGCGGTGGGCCAGATCAGGTAGAAGTGTTCCTCAACAGCCAGCGACCAGAGAACAGGGAACTGCATCGGCACCCCAAAAAACACAGTGACGTTTGCCAGGTAGATGGCGCTCAAACCAAGAAAAGCGAACGAGATGTTTTCCCCTTGCATTCCGAAGCGTCCGAGCCAGGCCAGCAAAACCAGAAGAGCGTAGTAGGCTGGCAAAATGCGGAGTGCGCGGCGCAGATAGAACCGCCGATAATATTGGGGATGATCTTTGCTGTCCAGCAGAATCCCGGTGATCAGAAACCCTGAGAGAGCGAAGAAGAGATTCACTCCCGTCCAGCCGAGTGAGAGAGACCGCACAAACAACTTAGCGAGGCCAGTGAACGCGTCGGGGTCTTGGCGCGTCGCGAACCCGTGATAAAACAGGACCATCAGGACGGCTACGCCGCGCACAGAATCGAGTTCCGGCATCTTACGGCGGAGCAAAGGTCTCGCTTCGGCCGACTGACGGTCAACGGATGTCATAGAAAAAGCAGCTCTGACGGAACGCTCGTTGGTTGTTGGTTGCGCTGTGCTCGGAATTATACATGCCCGCCCTTGAACCGCCACGTTATGGAATCTGACAGAGTATGTGCGAGGAGCGATCTTGCTGGGCAACCGTGACAAGAATTTCGATCAGGCGATGAACACGATTCTGAACCGCATGAAGCTGTTGGCCGTCCCGGTCGCAGCTCCCGCGAACGCAGCCCCGAGATAATTTCCACGAGATTTTTCGGACCTGTAAGCTCAAGGTTTTTCGACCTGTAAGCTCAAGGCGCGTTGCTCTCCTGTCGCTTACCTTGGCATCCTCTGTCCGTCTAAGCCAACCAGCACAGCTATCAGACACAGAAGCCGCATCCGAAATTTCTCTTCCGGGCTGCGCCTGAGTTGGCTGTCGATACCCACCAAAAAAGAGGAGTCTTCCATGCACAGAGCTCGCCGCCTGCTTATCGTGCTTTCAGGATTTTTGTCGGTCGTTAGTATTTGCTACGGGCAAACCCTGATGCTTGATCTTCCCCTGCAGAGTCAGCATGCCGTGGTTATGCAGCGTATCGGTATCACCGACATCACCGTCAACTACCACCGGCCACTGGTCAATAGCCGCCAGGTTTGGGGCAAACTGGTGCCCTATGGACAAGTATGGCGTGCCGGGGCCAACGAAAACACCACCATTACAATCACCGATCCGGTCACGATTGAAGGTCAACCACTCGACAAGGGAACCTACGGACTGCACATGATTCCCGGCGAAAATGAGTGGACGGTGATCTTCTCGAAGATGTCCACTGCATGGGGCAGCTTCAGTTACAAGCAAAATGAAGATGCGCTGCGAGTTACGGTAAAGCCGCACGCCGCAGAGTTCCACGATGCGTTGACCTACGACTTTGACGACGTAAAACCCGATTCCACCGTCATCACTCTGACATGGGACAAGGTTGCGGTTCCCTTCAAAGTTGCGGTCAACGTCAATGACATCGTTGAGGCCAGCATTCACCGGCAAATACGTGGCCTGAATCAATACTACTGGGAGGGCTGGGACGACGCTGCCGGATACTTCCTTGCCGCCAAAACGAATCTGGATGAGGCACTGAAAGATGAAGATCAGTCGATTAAAGTTGAAGAGCGCTTCGACAACCTGATCGGCAAGTCACACATTCTTGAGGCGATGGGCCGCAAAGATGCTGCCACGGAATTCCGCAATAAGGCGTTAGAGAAAGCCTCGCCGCAGCAGCTTTATTTCTACGGGCGTCAGTTGCAGGGCGAAAAGAAACAGGAAGAGGCATTCGCCGTCTATCGCTCAACCGCAAAGAAGTACCCGGACGAGTGGACCTCGCATGTAGGACTGGCCCGCGTTTACAGCGGCGAGGGCGACTTCGACAAAGCCGTCAAGGAGATGCAGGCTGCTCTCCCAGGCGCGCCCGACGACGCCAACAAATCCAACTTGCAAAATTACATCAAGCGTTTGCAGTCGAAAGACGACATCAATCGCTAGATCTCACAAACAACAAACTCAACGGAAAAAGGCCAGCCGCAAGGCTGGCCTCTTCATGCTGTAATTCGTTTACCAGACCCGGCACGCGTTAGCCCGGACCATCTTCTGCCCAGCCTTGCAGCCAAATGCCTTGGCGAAATCAGGCATATTCGAATCCACATTGTCGATGCGGAAGATGGGCAGCGAGTGCGGGTTCGTAGTGACGATCAGCCGAGCCACTTCAGGCCTCACGCTCGAGCACCACGAGTAGGCATTGGCGAGGAAGAAGCGCTGCAGATAGGTCCACCCGTCCGGACCTTTCTCATCAAGCGACTTGCCTTGCTTCTTAAGATCGGCCTCCAGCGCCATCAGCGCAAGATGGATGCCGCCGTTGTCTGCCGTATCCTCGCCCTGAGTTAATAAACCATTTTGCTTTACTCCCGGTCCAGCTTCCGGGACTGCTTGCGTGTACTCATCGGAAATACACTTGCCGCGCTCGTCATATTGTTTGGCGTCCTCGGCGGTCCACCAGTCGCGCAGGTTGCCGTGAGCGTCAAATTTACGGCCTTGATCGTCGAAGCCATGCGTGAGCTC
>JBAVGI010000135.1:0-3073 GCA_049684755.1 Candidatus Sulfotelmatobacter sp. | reverse complement strand
TAGAGTTACAGCACCCCCCCGGAGGAATCGGCGCCCCATGCGGACAAGTCCTCGGATGCCCCAAAAAAGCGCAAATCTTATCCGTCGCCTCGGGCGACAAAATATGCTCAAACTTGCAAGCCTGCTGCTCAATCTCCGATTCACTATCCATCGCCAAACTATCGGTGAACAATCGCTCCGCCAATCGGTGCCGCCGGATTATGCTCCCCGCCCGCTCCCGCCCGCGCGGCGTGAGTTCCACAATCAAAGTTCCATCGCCCACAGAAGCCGACACCGGCTTCAACGCATCATGGCACGGATTCACAAAAGGTTTGTGTCCATGCGCCAATGGAGGATGCGGCGCCGATACCACCAGCCCCATCTGCATCATCTTCTCGATCGCCAGGCTCACCGGCAGCGCCCCGTGTACCTCCATGCGCTCCACTTCGGCAATCTCGCCATGCTCGCCCAGCACCCACAGTTCTTCCAGCACTTCATCGAACTGTTCTTCATCCGCCATGGCAAAAACTTCCTGCGATTCGATTTTGCCATGATGAAATTCAATCCGCCGGTCCGCCAGCCGCGCCACCACCGGATCATGAGTCACCATCACAATGGTTCGCCCCTGTTGATGAAACTCGCGGAGCAATCTCAAAACCAGTTCTTCATTCACCGCGTCCAGATTTCCCGTCGGCTCATCCGCCAGAATAATCTTCGGATCATTAATCAAAGCCCGCGCAATACAAACCCGCTGCTGTTCGCCCCCCGACAGCTGCGACGGCAAATGATGCCCGCGATCTCCCAGCCCCACCCGCGCCAGCGCGTCCATCGCCTCCTGCTCATCCGTCATGCTGTGAAAATACTGCGCCAGCATCACGTTCTCCACCGCCGTAAGAAAAGGAATGAGATGGAATTGCTGGAAAATAAATCCAATCTTTTCCGCCCGCACCCGGTTCAATTCACTCGCCGAAATCCCCGCGACATTCTGCCCATCCAGCCAGATCTCACCGGATGTCGGCCGATCCAAACATCCAATCAGATTCACCAGCGTCGATTTCCCCGACCCCGATGGCCCCATAATCGAAAGCCATTCCCCCGGCGCCACATGCAGCGAAATATGATCCAGCGCGCGAATAGCATCACTGGGGGTGCCCCACTTCTCGCCGCTTTTGCGAGAAGTGGGATCCTGCGCCGTCGAAGCCTTACCCGGGTAGAGCTTGGTCACGTCTTTAATCTGTATCATTTCACTCTCCCCGCAAAATAACTGCCGGCTGCACCCGCCGCAACATCGAGATCGGCAGAATCGCTGAAAGCAGCGTCACCGCTATGCTACCAGCCAGAATAAAAGGTAAGACGCTAAAACGCGGAGCCACCGCCGCATGGAAATTCACCCGCCCGATCCAGGCCGCAATTCCCAGACCCAAAACAAATCCAATCACCGCCCCAGTAGCGCCCAGCGCCGCCGCCTCTGCAGCAAAAAATCCATTCAGCATTCCATCCGACGCTCCCAGCGCCTTCAAAATCGCAAAGTCTCGCCGCCGGTCAAACACCCATCCCATCAGCGTCGAGAGCACGCACAGTGCCGCGGTCAAAATAATCAGCGCAGCCGCCGCCAGCAACGTCGCCCGCGTCTTGCCCAGCACCCGCGCTTCGCCTTCCATAATCTGCCGCACCGGACGCACCTCCGCCGCCGGAATCGCACTTTGCAGTTGATGCAGAATCGCGCCGATCTCCTCCGGCGAACCGCTGGCCGCAACTTCAATCGTCGAGGGCTGCACTCCAGTCCACGCCACAAAATCCGCCAGCGAAATATACACGCGGCTGTCTTCCGCCGCTCCCGTCTCTACCGTTCCCGCCGGCGTCAGCTGAATCTTATGTCCCTGAAAATTAAGATCGAAATTTTGATTCTTCGGTGAAACTACTGCCAGCGCCCGCACTCCCACTAGCGCCGGGTGCCCCATTTCTCCCGCGTCGCTTGCCGGAGAAGTGGGACCTGCGGAAGGCCACTGGCTCACCGACCACCACCGATCCAGTTGCCGAACCCGCCCAAAATCCGTACCCGCGACGACCACTGCCCGGCCATCATCGGTTCGCGCCACCACCAACCCAAACGGAGCCGCTACTCCACGGTTCCCAAGAACCGATTCCACCTGCGCCAAAGCGTTCACGGGAAGGGAAGCGCCGTCCTTGCTCACCAGCACAATGTTCGCGCCGTAATTCCGAAATTCGCGCCGCAGCTTGGCCTGTACGTCGACATAAAGATTCAGCATCGCCGTCGCCACCGCCGCCGCCACGACCATGGCAAACAGTGCCGAGAGCGCCCGTCCCCGGCGCAGCACCGCCGCCCGCACCAGCATCCGCATAAACATCGACGTGTGCGGACCCTTCGCCCGGCGCGCGGAAATCTCTCGCGCCGATTGCGATACCTGCCCGTTCACAACTCACCCCGCAGCGCGAACACCGGATCCAGCCCCACCGCCTTGCGAATCGCCGCCGCGCTTCCCGCAAAAGTGACGATCACCGCGATCACCAGAATCAACGGCAACAGTACCGGCGGAATCGCAATCTCCGAATTAAATATCGACCGTCCAATCTGATGAGCCAATACACCGCCAGCCGCAAATCCCACCAGCCCGCCCAGCACGGCCAGCAGCGTGGCTTCCGCAAAAAAGATAGAAGCAATGGCGACCTTTCCCGCGCCCAGCGCCTTCATCAGTCCCACTTCTGCCCGCCGCTCGAAAATCGCCGTAGCCATCGCCGCCGAAACCGCCAGCGCCGAAGCAAACAACGCCGCCAGCGTTACTAGAAAGATCAGTCCTTCAATCCGCGTCAGCACTGCGCCTTCATTCTGCGCAACCTGCCGGATCTGCTCGGCATGCGAATGCGGAATCGCCTCCTGCAACTGAAACGCAATCGACTGCGGATAAGGCGAACAATACCACCGGTCATAAACCGCACCCGACATGCTCTTCGGGTCGCGTCTCGCCAGCGCATCCTCCGGCTTGGTCAGAGCGCTCACATAGACCCGCTTCACCGCCCCCGGCTTTCCAAGAATCTCCTGCGCCAGTGCAATCGGCGCAACCACCTGATCGTC
>JBAVGI010000134.1:0-1590 GCA_049684755.1 Candidatus Sulfotelmatobacter sp. | reverse complement strand
GTCATCCCAACCTCGCGTTTCCAGCAAATCCGTGCCTTGACCGGGTCTAAAGTTCGTAGCGAAAGAGGATTATATGAACAGTATTGTTCAATAATATCTGATGCGTCAACGTCGTCGTCGAACCGACCGAAGACCTGCATCGGCTGCAGGACGAACTCATCAAAGCCGTCGAGCCGTATACCGTGAAGACCGGGACGCCGGCCGCGTTCTTCAGCGACGAGGGTGGACGCGACATCCAGGAATCTCTGATCAGCTATGTGGAGAATTTCGTCAGAGACGCGGCGGGCAAGCGATTCAATCCGCATGTGACGATCGGCGTCGGAACGGAAAAATATCTGAACGAGATGCTGGCCGGGCCATTCCCCGCCTTCACATTCTCGCCATCGGGCGCGTCGGTCTATCAGCTCGGCGCCTTTGGCACAGCTCGCAAGGAACTCAAGGCGTTAAGCGTCGCGCCCTGAGACCCTGTCTCAAGAGTCTGTACGGGCGGGCCGCCTGATGGCGAACTGGATGCAGGCGAGGGTGATGAAGGCGGCGAGGGTGCCGGCGAGGTTCTCGTAGTCCTGGGCGAGGCGGCGATTGCGGCCGAACCAGGAGAAGGTCCGTTCGACGACCCAGCGGCGCGGCAGGACGACGAATCCTGAACAGTCGTCGGGGCGTTTGACAATCTCGACGCGCAGCGGCGGCTGCTTGGCGACAGCGAGTTCGACTTAGCGAGCGTTGTAGCCGCCATCGGCCCAGACGAGTTCGAGCCAATTGAAGCGCTGGCGGATGCGGTCAAGGACAGGGCGGCGCCGTCCCGGTCCTGTATGGCGGCGGAGTGAACGACCACGCGCAATGGCAAGCCTTCGGTGTCGACCAGGGCATGCACCTTGCGCCCCTTCACCTTGTTGCCGGCGTCATACCCCACTGCGTCTGCTTCGCCTTTCGCGCATCCCCCTTTTCGGCCGACTTGAGCGACTGGCTGTCGATGACGCCCGCGCTGGGGCTGGCCTCCCGCCCCAGCCGTTCGCGCAAGGCCGCGCGCAATTCCTCCCAGATCGCCTCCCACACGCCGTCCCGCTGGAAGGCGCGGAAGATGTTGTAGACCGTCGAACGCGGCGGGAAGATCCCGCGCGGCAGACACCGCCATGGGCAACCGGTTCGCAGAAGATAGAGAAACGCGTTCATCGCCGAACGCATGTCGGTCTTGCGCGGCCGTCCGCCCGGCTTCGCCTGCGGTATCAACGGCTCCAGGCGCTCCCATTCGCCGTCGCTCAGATCACTGGGAAGGCGATCCCCAGCTTGGCGATACCGGCTCCGCTCAGTGTCCGTCCACATTCCGAACCATCCCCGAAAATGGGCGATGATCCGGTGAATAATTCCTTCCTTAACGGCGCCTACCTTTTGAGACAGGCTCTGAGTCACAATCCCACGCCCCTGTCTCCACCTTTCCACCCCAATCCTCGACTTCCCGCTCCCCGTGACAAAAATGACTCACCCGCGAGCCTCGCCAGAGCGTCGTTCACGATCGCCCTGATCGTCCGCAGCGGATGATTCTGCCCAACTCGAGCTTCAAGATCGACGTAGCTGAACAGCGCCCCGACCGTT
>JBAVGI010000133.1:0-4604 GCA_049684755.1 Candidatus Sulfotelmatobacter sp. | reverse complement strand
CGTAAGCCTTCTGCAGTGCGAGGCTGACGGGCTTCGCTGTATGTTTATCGGCCAGGGATTCGAGCGTGGTGGCACGCTGAAGGAGCCGGTTATAGGACTCCTCGATTGGGTGGTGGCCCATGGTGTTCCTCCTAAGCGGAGCGCTACCTTTTGGGGAAGAATGATACAGGAGGAGATCAAGTTCTTTGAAGAGCGCGAGGGGCCTAGTGGTGCAAGTTGGCTTACGCGTTGCGCCGGTTAAGCGGGAGATCCCTCGCGCGGCTGAAGTGCGCCGCGTTTCGGGATGACGACCTTCAAAAGAAATCGGGCGGCGAGCGCGTAACATCGACATGGGTCACTCGACTAACATTTTTATCGGGCTTGAGTCGAATGAACGGAGGCTAGTGATGAAGGTGAAATTCATTCTCGGTTATTTCGCGGTATGCAGTCTGGTGATTTTGTATTCCCTGGAGGCGCTGGCACAACAGAACGCAAACACGGCGGCGGGTGGAGCTGCGCAAAAGTCGGTGGAGCGGGACGGGCAACACGATTTTGATTTCGAGGTAGGTTCGTGGAAGATTCACCTTAAGCGACGTCTCAATCCGTTGACGGGATCGAACAACTGGGTTGAATTCGACGGCACGTCTGTGACGCGAAAGGTTTGGGACGGGCGATCGCAGATTGAGGAATTTGAGACGGACAGCCCGACCGGCCACATTGAGGGGCTGACGTTGCGGCTTTACAATCCGGAATCGCATCAGTGGAGCCTTTATTGGGCGAACAGTAAAGATGGAAAAATGTTCGTGCCGCAGATCGGTGAATTCAAGGATGGCCGGGGTGAGTTTTACGCGCAGGATACGCTGAACGGGAAGCTGATCTTTGTTCGATTTATCTGGTCGAACACGACTTCGAGTGTGCCTCACTTTGAACAGTCCTACTCGGACGACGGCGGCAAAACCTGGGAAGTGAACTGGATTACGGACCAGACGCGGGTGGAGGATGGGAGTGAGAAAACGCGCTGAACTTATTTTCCTAAAAAGTTGATGAATCGTTCATCCAGTGCGGTGTCTTCTGCGGACTGTTGTGGCTTGCCGCGCAGGGCCAACCAGACGACGATGGAGATCATGCCGCACCAGCCTAGCCGGCGGACTACGGCTGCGATTTTCGTGTCGTAGTTGAGAACGCCGAGATCGCTGAAGATGCGAAAGAAATCGTGCTCGGCGAATTCGGGGTCTCCGGTGGTGACCAGAGGCAGCACCTGGGCGCGCGCGTCGGCCATGTAGGTGGCGGTGTAGAGCCAGTTCTCGAAGAAAAAGAACAGAGAGAAAACGAAGCCTGTGGTCTGACGGTGAGCGAAGAAGTACGCCGCGAGCAGGAATGGGACGAGCCACTGAAGAATGGTGCCTCCCCAGAGTTCGAGGGTAGGACCGAACCAGCGAAATAGATTGTGACCGCCTTCGTGGACGACCAGGTTGGCCAGATCGATGAAGAGCATTCCGCCGTTGGCGCGCAAGGCGTAGAGAAGGAATCCGACATAGAAAATGAGCCAGCCGACGAGCGATGGACGGGAGACCGGCTGCCAGGGCTTGTCGAGGTCGAGGTTGAGTTGATCGCAAATGGATTGCAGCGATTCGAGCATGTGCTTGGTGGGATTTTACGTAGGGGGGAGAGCGCGGGAAAGTTACCAATGATCGGTACGGTGACGAGCCTATGCGGCGAGGGAAAATGGCTCCGGAATACGGAGCCATTTCAAATGACGTATTGTCAGAGAACCGAAGGCCTACGCCGCGTGCGTTGGGAGATCCCACCCTTCGAAAATCGCGAAGGGTGGGCCACCCGCCACTGTCCCTAATGTTCACCCATCACAGACCAGCTCCTGTGTGCTTTTATTACTTTCTATTCGTGACCGAAGGTCTGAATCGTTTCGATGGCGGAAGGGACTTACACTTCCTCACGTTCAGCTGCTACGAGAGACGGCCATATTTCAAGTGTGCGGAACGCTGCGATCTATTTCTACGAATTCTTGAACGAGTGCGCCGCCGCTATCGGCTTGTAGTTTTAGGATATGTCGTCATGCCGGAGCACGTTCATCTGCTCGTAAGTGAGCCGCAGCGGGCAACGTTATCGACGGCGATCCAGGCATTGAAGCTTGGTGTAGTCCGAAGTTTGCTGATTTCCGACGAGGCTGTGATGGCGGCGAATCCCATGTCTCGCAAAAACAGCGAGACATGGGGCACCCCCACTGTTGGAGGTTCCAAGCAGTCGAATCGCTTTTGGCAGGCGCGATTCTATGATTTCAACGTCTGGACGGAGAAGAAGCGAATTGAGAAGCTGCGCTACATTCATCGCAACCCGGTCGCGCGAGGACTAGTGGCCTCGCCGGAACAGTGGCGCTGGAGCAGTTTTCGTTGGTACTCTTCCGGCGAAGTCGGACCCGTCCGGATCAACGATACCGACGTCTTGGTGATGACGATTCGCCCACCAGCGGCGTGAACGAATCGTTTTACGATGGAGGACTCGTGAAATGGGGTGCCCCATGTCTCGCTGGTTTTGCGAGACATGGGCGTCAGTGCCTGAGACCCGGGCCACCCGCGGCAAGCCCCTTGTTGTTGCGAGGCATGGGAGTCGGTGCCTGAGATCTGGGGCCAGCCGCCTAGGGCTTGGACTCGTCGTCAAATCCATCATGTGAGGGGTATGAGCCATAGCGTCCCTCTTCCCGCGCCGGGTAACCCCGGTTTTTCGTAGCGTCGAGGTTATCCCACCATGATGGGCGTTCGATATCGCATTCCCCTTTGTCACGGAGAGATTCTAGGAAGGCACCGTTTCCGAAATGTCGGTCGGCCTTGTTTTTTTCTTTATTTTTCGCCTGTGTTTCTCTTACTCGCCCTAAAGGTCTGACTTCGGTGCGCCTCTTCGTCGCCGAAATTTTCGCAGCCGCCACTCGAAGGCTGAAGGAGGCGCCAGTTGCTGCCCCAGGAGATCGAGGAAGGATCGATTTGTTAGGCCTTTGGGGACACCGCTGCGCTAGATGCTTGCTCAACCGATCTAGCCGAACTAGAGCCTTGCAGTGCGGACACTTTGCCGCAGGTCGACTTAATGCTGGCGGTGGCGCGTAGGCTCTAGCTTGAAGAAAAGAAGGAAGGCTGAAACCGCGTCCCTTAGCGCGCCCTCCGTGCTGCCGTGGCGTAGGAATTACGCGTTTGCTCGCAAGGCCGATGGCACGGAGCTCGATGAAACCGCGACCGAAGCAGAGAGCGCAATTCTCGTTCGATCCGCCGCAAGAACAAGGCCGCTGGTCCGCCACTCTTGCCTCACAATCTGGGGAAAAACTCGACCCTGGGCGCTGTCATCAAATCTTGCCGAAGGAAGCTTATCACAGGCTAGCTGGTCAGACCCGGTACCGTAATGTCTCTGGTACCGTAATGTCTCGCTGGTTTTGCGAGATATGGCAATCCGGGACATGGGCTGCCTGTCTAACGTCAATTGCCGGACTTGCGACTGAGTAGCCTTGACACCGCCGTCTGTAGTTCGGCTTCCTCTTTCAGTGCCTGGGAAAGCCGCTCGGCCAATTCGGTAAGCACGACTCTGATTTCCTGGGCAATTTCGAGACATTCCTTGTCAGTGTGCTCATGCAAGCCCTCGCTCAACGCGGTGTACAGCAGAGTGAGGGGATTGTGCTGCCCGATCCTCAGGACGTCGGGAATTCCATCCTTAATTTCGTCGATTGCCTTGCTGAACTGCGTCTCTTTCTCAGCCAGCCTGAATGTTTCGAGCACAACAGGCTTGGCGCCCAACTTCTGCGCGACACGAGCGATCTCTGCGATTATTCGGCCCTTCTGATTCTCTACGACGCGACGGTAGTAGGAAAAGGCACCAATTCCCATGCCGCGATTCTCCGCTCTGCGACCTTGGAGAAAGAGGTCTCGGTCGGGGCCAATGAGCGTAATGACGCGAGCTGGCGTGTGGGGCCCGAACGGCGGTATCTCCCCGAGTTTCATCGCGGAGCCCGAAAGGGCCTCTTCCCGCCTGACTGCAACGGAAAATATCTTGTTTTTTTTCCGACAGTTCCGACATGTGTAATGAAGAAAGTCGAATCTCCAATCAGTGGACGAGATGTTTACACTCCCGTCACCCTGCGTGCATCGGAAAAAACGGTCCCCCCGGCAAGTATCTGAGTCGCAGTAAAGTAAGAGGTCGGGGGTCCTCAGATAAATAAGATCGTGACGCTGTGGCGAATAATACCTCCCGAGGTCTGAGATCGCTTCCACCACGTCAGGAGGCTCCCCAGTCAGGAACTCGCCGAAAGCCTTAGCGGCCGGCGGCATCTCAGAGTTGACGGTTTCCGTTTGATCGTCGGGCATACGGTGGAAGCAATTCGATAATCTACCAGCCCCTCGTCTGTAGCATCTGCGTCTCATCCATCCCTGCGATGGCCAGACCTTTCATTGCGCCGGTGAGGTCTTCGCTGACTTCGAGTAATACTTTAGGGTCTTGATAATGGGTGGCGGCTTGGACTATGGCTCTCGCGCGCTTGGCGGCTTCTTCCGGGTCGGCGAAGGTGGTTGAGTCTTTCATGAAGATGCCGGAGCCGACGAAGACGGCTTCGGCGCCGAGCTGCATGACCA
>JBAVGI010000132.1:0-6016 GCA_049684755.1 Candidatus Sulfotelmatobacter sp. | reverse complement strand
TTTCCAAGCTTCGAACTGGAAGCAGAAGTTCAATCTTCAATTGAGCTCCACTACTGCCACCTTGTTCACTCCGCTGCAAGCTAAATAGAGTCGGTGATCAGGAGTTGCCACCATGTTGCGGACCACTCCGCCGCCGGAAGGAATCCGTTCAACCTCAAAGCTCTCTGCCTTGGGATCAAACCGGACCAGTGTATTAGGCTTCACACCGGACTCGCTGTACCAAACCATGCCATCACTGGTGACGGCAATGCCATAAGGTTCGGACTCCGATCCCCCTGGGGATTTCCATTCCTTCAAGAGCTTTCCCGTGGCCGGGTCGAAGTGTCCCAGATACCCACGAGCAAAATCGGTGTAGAAAACGGATCCGTCCGGCGCCAGCGCGATGCGCCTCGGCCTCGCGTCGGCTTCCGGCAGGACATATTCGCGAATCGTCATGGTAGCTGGGTCGATGCTGGCCAGTTTATTGGCCCCGAACTCACAGAAAAACGGCGTACCGTTTTTTAAGATCACAATGCCGTAAGGCACGGCGTGCGCAGTCGGCACTTTGGTCAGGCTCATCTTGCCGGTGTTCGGGTCGAGGCGTCCGATGTAGTTAGTCTCCTCGTTGGTGAACCACAGAATGCCTTCGTGATCGAATACCGGCGTATGGGGATCGATCCTGGCTCCATCGGCCGGTCGATACTCGGCGATCTGTCCCGTCGTCGGGTCAAGCTTGCCGACGTAGCCGGCGGAGATCGCGGTAAACCAGATATTGCCATCTTTATCGGCAACCAGCCCATGTGGACCCGAGTTGGGCGTCTTCAGCGGAAATTCCTTAAACGCTCCAGTCTTAGGATCGAGCCGGCCGAGTTTGTTTGCCCCCTGCCCGGTGTACCAAAGGGAGCCGTCGGGAGCGAGTGCGGGATCGTGCGGGCGCGATCGGGCGGTGGGCACATCGTATTCCTTTATTTTTACGTCAAGAACTGCCACGGAAGCAGAACCGGCGAGGCCGACGGCTAGCATGAGCAAGCCAAGCTTATATAGAGACATAGGCCATCTCCTTGGCGAAGATTGTAGTCCTTTTCGACCCGCTTCTTTTTTCTGCAACTTATTCCAGGCTACGGGGTTGGTCTACTGTGGGTTCCCGATTGACCGTGAAATATATTTGTGATTAACTTCGCGGGCTGGTCGGGTTCAGCGCGATCTCACATCGCGAATTGGTGCGTTAGTAAGGAGATGCCCCATGAAGTACATCGTATATGCCACCGTTGCAACTCTTACATTAGGTTTGACCCTAAGCGCCAGCGCGCGGGACATTGTCCTGCCCGCCGGAACTCTTCTGCAGTGCACTTTGAATGAACCGAACTTCTCTCCGTCGACGGCAGCAGTTGGCGATCCCGTGCTTTGCCACTTGCGCGGCGTAACGGAATTCGGCCAGGAGGCGTTTCCTCGCGGCAGTTATCTCGTCGGCCATATGGAGTCCGCGAAAGAGCCCGGCCACTTTGTTGGCAAAGGACACATGAAGCTGCAGTTTGACCGCATCGGGCTGCCCAGCGGCGATCTTCCCCTGGATGCCAAGGTGATCGCCACGCGGGGCTATAAGGTAAACAAAGACGGCGACATCAAGGGAAAGGGTCACGCCCGGCGCGACGCGGTCGAATGGATGCTTCCGCCATTGTGGCCGTGGAAAGTAATCATGTTGCCCGCTCGCGGCCCACAGCCCGCACTCAAGGGTGAATCCGTGATGACTCTGCGGCTGATGGATGACGTTCAGGTGCCGCAGGTGGCGCAACGTACGTCTCTTGGCCCGGGCTGGCACTATTTCACTCAGCCGCGGAACGAATCCTATGAGCAATCCGGGGTGCAGCAGAGCACACCTCAACTCGCCATACGCGCTGTATCCTCCACCCACGATATGGAGTTGACGGTTGCACCGCAAGCTTCTTATGCGGCTTTGGTCACAAGGTCTGCGCCGGCAAATCCAGTGACTTCGCCAGGCATGCCCGTGTTCGTGCTGACGACCGGAATGGCTCTTTCGGTAAGCAGCTACGGCTATCAGGATGGCCGCATTACCTACACCCTGGCAACCGGTGGAAGCGGGGTCATAAGTACCGACGATATCGACTGGAGTGCCACTACGCGGCTTAATGCACAACGCGGTGTGCGGGTTACGCTGCACAGCAGGCGTCAAGCTCAGGAAACTCCAGGGATGTAAGTTGTAGAAAACTAGTAACTCCAGCCAGCGGGCCGGGCTCGTTAAAGGTGTCGGCCCGCCAGGTATCCATTGTCAGGACGAGCATTAGTGTTGCTCAATTTCGATTTGCGGCGGCGCGCCCTTTCGACTGAGAGCCTCAGCTGATTTCATCTCGCTCAACACCTTGAGTTGTGCATTCTCTTGCGGCGTTACTACAGTCGCATTGGCGCCCGCATAGTACGCGACGATATTTTGCTTCAGGTTATCCGGGATCACCCGGCTCGGCTTCGATGTAATACGCGCCAATAGCCGGGCGTATGTTTCGTCGGCTAGTGCATAGTCGCCAAGTTTGACGCGATTTCCGGTGTCAAGATCGAGGTTTGCCAGAACGACCGGTGCGTCACGATCCGCACGCAATTTATCCAGGATTCCGCGAAAGTTGTCCACGGTGTGGTTCATACTCCTCAAGTACCATTCTTCGGTGTCAGGTTTTGGAGTCTTGATCGCCAGGTCGGAGGCAGCCCCTACCTTTGGAATAACGAATACCAGCACCGCCAGCAGATGCGCCTTTATGCCGGGACCGTGATAGGCGTGGCGCCAATGCCGCTCATAGTTTGTGCGCGCCACGCGCTCGGCGAAGATGTGATATGCCTCGTCATCTGGATGTGGAGGAAACTGATGCCGGTGCAGCACGACTTCCGCTTCCGCAAATGCCGGGATGAAGCTGCGTACGGAAGTGCGGTAGCTCCTCAGTGCAGGATGAGCTCTGCCCAGCAGTTCATGGATGTCAAATCCGTAAGTGTTGGCGAAAGCCGATTCCAGGAACTTTCTCGGAACTTTGAAACCAATAAAGCGTAAGTATGCAGGCGGTCCAAACGCCCCGCTGGTAATCTCGTCAATGTCAAAGGCGAATTCGGTTCGGATATGGCCGTGAGGGCTTTCGCCGTATGTCACGCTGCGTCCAAATCTCCGTCTCAACTTAGGAAATTCCACAGCGGTCGAGGGATTCACCGCTTGCGAGTGTCCGATCGAGTCCCCCAGGTAGTGCGACAAAGCGCCAATAGCGAATGCGTATTCATCGATGGTTTGAGCGTTCTGAAAAAGCCAAGCGATGAAATCGCCGGTTCGCACGTAGTGTGTAAGGTTGCTGAAAAACTGCTTACCGAACGGGTAATAGCCCATGTCTTGGATGGCACAGCCGCCGTAAGCGTAGGCATGCGCTTCGCGCAGTTGTTCTTCGGTCGCACCGGGAAAACGTGCCAGCAATAACGGCCGTATGGAACTGTTCCACGCCAGGTCAATGAGTTCTTCGTGGGTAAGAACCGAGTAGGCTGGGGCGTCGGCCACACTCAGAAGTATTGTCAGCAGGAATATCCCGATCGAAAACCAAGATAGCCGCGAAAATTGTCCGGCCCTACTCTGCAACTTTTCGTGAATGTGCATTACGCGCGTACCGTCCAAACGACCAAAACTAAGCAGCCTAGTGTGTAGACTCCCACCCAGCCATCGGACGCATACAGTACATTTGTTACCGGAATCATCTACCCATAAAGCGATTCGTTTCCTAAGACGCAACCTCGTGGTCGGTTTGATACTCCAAGTAAACTGATTCCGATATTACCTCGACGTCCAGTTTGGTACTGCAAGAGCAGCATGGAAAATTTATCGGCTTTTTTGCGACGGTGTATTCCTTCGCTCGTCATATGCTTCGGAACTACATTCTGCGTCGCGCAGAGTATCCCCCTCCCCAAATCTTCCGCGGAGAATGTGACGCGCTCCACGCTACCTAACGGCTTGCGCGTGGTGATCGTGCGCAATGACCTCGCTCCCGTCGTGACGGTTGAGGAAAACTATCTCGTAGGTGGAGACGAAACGCCTCCGGGCTTTCCCGGCATGGCTCACGCGCAAGAGCACATGGCGTTTCGCGGCTGCACCGACCTCTCAGCCGATCAAACTGCGGCAATTTTCGCCCAGCTTGGCGGCGACAATGATGCCGATACGCAGCAGAACATCACTCAATATTTCGAGACGGTACCCTCCCAGGACCTGGGAATTGCTCTCCATGCGGATGCCAATTGCATGAGAAACATTGACGATACCGAAGAGCAGTGGGCACAGGAGCGCGGCGCCATCGAACAGGAAGTGTCGCGCGATCTATCCAATCCCACTTACAAATTTCTGGTTCGCATGAATCACGATCTGTTCGCCGGTACGCCCTACAAAGAGGACGCCCTCGGCACACGGCCTTCTTTTCAGCTCAGCACGGGCGTGATGCTGAAGAACTTTCAGAAAAAATGGTACGCGCCCAATAACGCGATTCTCGTGATTACGGGGCAAGTCGACACGGCAAAAGCGCTAGACCTGATCAAGCAGTTATACGGAGACATTCCAAAGAAACCTCTTCCGCCACGAGCAAAAATTGATTTGCAACCGGTCAAACCCGAGCATTTCACCCTGCCGAGCGATTATCCCTATACGATCACGATCCTCGCGTACCGCATGCCCGGCTCCGACAGCGGCGACTACGCGGCAGCACGAGTCCTCAGCGATGTACTCGCAAGCCAGCGTGCCGATATTTACGGCCTTGTGCCCGATGGAAAGGCTCTCGATGCCGGATTTGAAGTGGGCGAGACTTACCGCAAGGCCAGCGCCGCGCTCGCCTACGCAGTCACGCCAACCAGCGCCAACGCATCCGCCATGGAGCAAACGCTTCGCAGCATTCTTGACCGGTATGCTCGCGACGGCGTTCCGCCCGACCTGGTGGAGGCGGCAAAACGCAGCGAAGTGGCCTCATTTGAATTCGAACGCAACTCCATTCCTGGCCTGGCCTCATTGTGGTCGCAGGCGCTCGCCGCCGAAGGCCGCAACTCACCCGAGGAAGACGTAGCCGCGGTTCAGCATGTCACCGTGCAGGATGTAGACAGTCTCGCAAAAAAATATCTGATCAGCCAGAATGCAGTCGTCGCGACACTGGTGCCGGAGTCCTCCGGCCAAGCGGTCGCTGGCAAGGGATTCGGGGGCGCGGAAAAGGTGACCCCCACTCCTACCAAAGCCGTCGAATTGCCAAAGTGGGCTCAGTCGTTAATAGAGAACGTCCGAGTGCCTAAATGGAATCTTCACCCAGTGGAGAGCACGCTACCGAACGGAATTGACCTGATCGTGTTAACCGAGCCGCTCACGCCGACCATCACCATCACTGGAGAAATACGCCATGAGACTGCTCTGGAGGTTCCTCCGGGAAAAGAAGGAATCGCAACCGTACTCGACGGCTTGTTTTCCTACGGCACAACCACCCTTGACCGGCTCGACTTTCAGAAGGCGCTGGACGATATTGCCGCCAACGAAAGCGCGGGCGAAGGTTTCGAGCTGCAGGTGCTGAAACCTTTTTTCGACCGCGGCTTGCAATTGCTCGCAGAAAACGAACTCACTCCTGCGCTGCCAGAGGCGGCGTTCAAGGTTGTGCAGCAGCAGACCGCAGAATCGGTTGCGGGTCTTTTAAAGAGTCCCGACTACCGGGCCGGTCGCTCGCTGTTGGAAGGCCTTTTGCCTTCCGGCGATCCAGGGTTACGGGAAGCCACACCGGAGAAAATTTCCTCGTTGACCCTGCAGGACGTAAACGACTTTTACAAGAAAACCTTCCGTCCCGATCTGACGAAAATCGTCGTGATTGGTGACATTTCACCGGAAGAGGCCAAGAAAGAAATTATGCAGAACTTCGGATCATGGACGACGGAACAGCCGAAGCCGGAGCTGGATATGCCTCCCGTGCCGCCGAACAAGCCCGCTGCCAGCCAGGTTCCCGATCCCACGCGCGTTCAAGACGAGGTCACCCTGTCGGAAGAA
>JBAVGI010000131.1:0-23105 GCA_049684755.1 Candidatus Sulfotelmatobacter sp. | reverse complement strand
GGAATCCCCTCCAGAGCCATTCCTTGACACGGCTGGATCCGCCAGCGCATCCCCGCGATGCGATCTTTAATCGTATTAATCGCCCGCCGCGGCACCGGAATCTCTGAAAACCTCCGTAAGTTGTAAGCCGTGGGCTTCGGCGTAATGTCGCCCGGCGGCCCGTATGAGTTGAAGATGGAAGGCAACGGCAGTGTCCGCCGCTTCTTCTCCGCCTTCATCAGCGAAGACGAGCCAGCCGCAGACACTCCCGCAATCCGGCGCATCGCGCCGCGCAACGTCTCTTTAATATTCATAGGATTTTCCGTGTGCCGGCGTCCCGCCGGCTGAAAGTCCGTAAGGACAGCCGCCCCGGCCGTCCGTCGAGCGCAGCTCGACTCACTCGTCAAACAAAAAAGGCCCCCACGAGGGGCCATTCGCCGAATCAGGTTTCAATCTCCGCTCGATCTGAATCTTTAACTACTTCACAAGATCCGATCGGCACAACAACCACAAGACCGGCCATTACCAGACCGCCGAAGAACAGCGGGAAGCGCGCTGGCCTCGCGCCAAAGATACCGGCGAGCAACGCAAGCAAGCTCGAAGCAAAACACCAGATTGACAGCCGCAACCAACTAAGTCGAAACATGAACAAAAGTACGACCATTAACGGAATCACCAGCGCCACAGTCAGCGCACTGCATCCTACAAAGGATACCAAGACTCGCCACCGGGATACCGTTTGATCCCTTCGCGCGAACGCAAATCCCAACCAGGACATCACGGTAAGCAACCACGGCATTGCAACAAGAATTAGGAAGGCGGCATCCTGCACGATCATCGGCAATCGTTCGCCGAACCGCGAAGACACCACGAGTGAAACGATCACGAGAGCTCCGAAGAACCATTCCCATCGTGGCCACTCCCTCCGCACCCTACAGCCTTCTACGTTCCGCATGATCTCGTTCCCGGAGATATCACCCCCTCAACTCCCGCCTAGCCACCTCGGCAATCACCGGCATCTCCGCAGCAACCGCAATGTGAATCCTCTCATCCTGCAACATGCTCAACGCGAACTGAACGCTATCCTGCCCCCGATCCAGATCATCATCCACCACAGCCGTTAATACCGGTGCAGCCGCCGTCACCTTCGACATGACCGGCACAATTCGCGGATAGCGTGCCGCCAGCAAAACCGCAGCGTCCACGCTCGCCTTCAGCGACACCGCATGAAACAACTTGATCTCCCCTCCCACTCGATATCCGAAATCGAACTGAAACGGATCGCCCGGTTTCGTATAAGGCGCAACCGGAACCGGAAGAACAAATCTCGCGATCCCCGCCTGCTCAAACGCCTCCCGCATCTTCCCCAAAATCCTCTGCCGCCCGCTCGCCTCGCGCCTGCCCCCAACCTTCGCCGCCTCCAGATACATCGAAGCCATAGCCTCAATCTCCCGCACCGGATCCTCCGCCAAACATCCCTTCGCCGGCGAAAGCTGAATTACATTCGAAAACGAATCCTCCAACCGCCGCAGCAAAACTTCGCGATCGCACGTCGTCGCTAGTTGTCCACGAATGTCTCGTTCCAGCGCCGCCAGCATCTCCACATCCGCCTGCGGATCCAGACATCGCACCCTCCGCCAATCCCGCGTGAACCGTACCTCCGCAAATCCAACGCCGTTCGCCGAAGGCTCCACCATTACCAACCCAATATTGACAAATTCATCCTTCACCGCGTCCGGCACATACCGCAGCAAAAAGAACTCAAGCTGTCGCCGATCAGCCATCGATGCCCTACCCTGTGATCCTCTGCGCCCTCTGTGGTAAAGGTTTTGGTGCTAAGCCACTTCCCTCCACTCCGGAAACGGCCTCCGCGCCGAAACCCGAAACGCTTCAATCAACTCCCGCACCCGTTCTCGTCGCCCAATCAAAGTCCGCACCAGCTTCTCCAGTTCATCCCACTCCCCGCCGTACCATTCCGGAGGAATCTCTCCCGCCAAACTCCACACCACATCCTGCTCCATCTTCTCGATACGCGAAAGCCACGGTTGGAACGATTCCCATCCCCGCACGCCCTCATACACTTCATTCCGCGCATACACTCCCCGCAGCGGATAATCCGGAAACGTCCACTCCCCGGCGTTGAAACAGTATCCCTGATCGATAAACGCCGCCGTGTATTTTCGCTCCCGCAATTTTCTCCAGAACGCCGCCTGCCTTCCATTCGCGTTTCCTGTCCATTTATCGATCACCAGCATCCCGGCAAAAGTCTCCAGATTCCGCACCAGCCCAAACATCTCCGCCGGAAGATAATCGAACACCTGTCCTTCCAGCGGACTCACCGCATACTGCGATCCGAATTGTAATCCCGCCTGGCACGGGATCGTATTATGCGCCAGATGAATACTCAGCTCGTTCGTATGCTCCACCAGCCACTCGCCCACCTCCACAACTTCGGTCCGCGGCACCGGCAATCCTGCACGCTCTGCTAAGCGCGTCGCCAGCATTTCATTCGTCAGCACTCGCAAATGCTGCGGGTTATTCCGGAACTTCACCACATAGAACTGCCCATCGGAGCAGCGCATCAAATGCCCTTGCGCCCCACCCCGCATTCTCCTCACGTGTTGGACCGCTTCCACCAAGCTCGTGTGGCGCGGGCGCCCTCGCCCGCGAAATCAGTAGATGCTGCTCGCATTCAACTACAGAGCCCGCCATCTTACCTGAATCGCCCCCACTTAGATGTGACCATTGAACCCATCACCCCTACTCCATCACCAGGCTCCCCATCTCCAACCCTCTTTTCTTGCAACCGCGTCCCACATCTTCCCTGCGCACCGCCAGCGCAATCGCCATCGCCATCACGCAATCGTCATGCGCCCCATCCGCCGCCGCTGTGTTCCCGTCCGCCCGCCGAACAAATGTCCGGCACTCCTCCAGCAATCGCGGACTATGAAACAACCTCGGCTTCGCCGCCAGTATCGCCACCATATTCTCGATCATTCCCGGACGCGTCGCCGCCGACGTCAGCCATCCCAACTGCTCGTCTTTCGCGAAGATGTTCCCGTACTCCATATCTCGCAAGTGAGCCAGCACACCATATCCGTGGTTGTTTCTTTCCACCGCCAACAAAGCTTGACCGTAACTTCTTCCCAGTTCCACCACGCGCCGCGCCAGTTCCAGCGGCGGAAAATGTCCTCGCAGCTCAGCGCACTGCAATCCCATGGTCCGGTCAATCACCTCGGCGCACGCGTAATCCCCCTGACACCCTCCTCCCGAGGAGTCCACTCCAATGATGTAGCTCCGCCCTTCCTGGTGCGGAAACCACACAACCAGCCGTTCGTTATCGTGGGATCGCAATGCTGGCGCAGCACCGGCCGCCGCCCTGCCAATCGCTTCCAGGTCAAACACGCACTCTCCAGAAGCTAGAAAACACGAGCTCGCATCCTCCGCATACTCTTGCCCCGCTAGATTGCGCAACGTCGCCCATTGCCTGCGCCGCCATTCGATCTGCTCCCGCTCCAGTCCGTGCTGCTCCACTAATTCTTTCTCTTCTGCCGTCAGCTCCACAATCCCTTCGTGTTTCCAGATTCCCCGATAGTTCTCCTCATACCACCAGGGGAAAAAGTGCTTCGTATATCCCGTCTCGTCCGCTTTCTGCCACTCTTCGTAGAAAACCCCCGCCGTACCGTTCGGTGTGGACTCCAGCACGATCTCGCCCCCCGGCGCCACCGCCGCCCGCAAAGACGCCATTGTCTCCGCCGCGTCGCAGGGCCAGCGGGAGACCTCCGAGCAATGGAGGTAATGAATAGTCATCCCGCGCCCCGCGTTCGCGTCCGCAACTTCCACTCGGTATTCGCTGTCCAGCAGCGGAAACACAAGTTGGCGGACATTCGCGCGCGAATGGATCAGCGCGCCCTTGCGCAACCCTTCGGGCAGTTTCTCCCAGAAGCGCCGCACAATACCAAAAATCGATTCCGCCGATTCCAGGCTGTGTGCAACCTGCACCGTCAGCCGCCCCGGCCGGGTTATCGTTTGCACGAAAAATCGCGCTGCAATGTACGTCGTAATCCCTAGTTGGCGAGCCTTCAATACAATGTTCTGCTTCGTGCAGCTGCGCGAGTATTCCAGTTGCGGCCGGTTCAATTCCAGGGACTCAATTCCGCCCTCCTTAACACGAATCTCCAGCAAAGCCGCGATCAGTAAGTCACGCACCTTTCGCTCGCCTGAACGATGATCGAGTAACACGCCTAATCGCAGGAGCACATCAAGATCGTCCTCCACAGTTTGCCTTTCGCCGTCTCCGCTTTTCCCGTCGCCCTGCGTCCCTGCGGTCTGCGCTACTAAGATCCAAGCTCGCAGTCGATGGCCGCGCCTCACACTTCCGGCGAATCTTCATTCCTCATCCTCGCGTACTGCCGGATTCCGTCTCGCAGAATCAGACTCCGGTCCGTCAGTTGGTGCAGCCCTTGCCAGTCTCGTTTCAAATCCAGATTCGGGTCATACCCAGATTGAGCGAGAAACCTCCAGCGCTGGTCGTAGGATCGATTCCGCTTCGCTCCATGAAAAAGATGGTTCACCAGTCCCGGCAAGTAGCCCACATTCCGCCGGATATATTTCTCCGCTCGCTCTTGCCACTCCCGGCACCGCTGGATGTAAGCTTTCGAATATCCCGAGTACAAAGACCGCTGCACCTGTCCCACCAACGCAGACGCCATGTGCCAATCACCTTGGCCCAAAATCGCATGATCGATCAGCATGCCCACGCTTTCCAGCGCGCCTCGCTTCGCCGCCCACGCAAATCCCGGATGCCAGAACTGCCCACTATGCACGCTGTAATATCCGTACGCTGGTTTCTGCGCCATAAACTTTGGCTCATGCGGGCTCGGCTGATCGCTCACCCACTTGTATAGAAATCCCGGCGTCGTGGTCAGCGGCTCATAGTTCGGCCCCACGTCCTGCGCGTGGCTGAACATCTGCAGTACGTCATAATGCTGCAACAGCTGCAGAGTCTCTTGCGCCCAATCCGGCCGGCTGAATTTAACGTCAGCATCAATCCACGCCACATACTTCGCTGTCGGAGGCAAACGCTGAATCAGTAGGTTCAGCGCATTTTCCTTGTGCCAGATTTCATGACTCGTTCGCAATTGCAAATGCCGCGGATTCCCCGCCTGCGTCACTTCAAACTGCCGACCCCCAAACGCCACTTCAGCCGTATACAGAATCGCCCCGGCCGCTGCACACTCCCGCTCGAACATCCAATAATTCCAGTAACGCGACCGCCAGCGCAGCGGATTCTCCAGCATCGTCACCACGTGCAACTTGTCAGGAAATACATGAATTCCCGGCCGCCCCTGCGAAGGGTGGTCAATGTAGTCGGCGTTCTCGCACCCTTCGTGATCTTGCAACTTCCCCTCATCGCTCACAGATTCATCTCCTGGACGATCGCCCCGGCACCTTACTTCAGCAGTCCGGCGCTTGCCCAGCGCGCGAACTTATCATGCAGATGAACCCGCAACCCGGCCGTTGCATAATCCAATTGAGTGTTGCCGGTCTTCGCCGTCATGCTGGCGTTGTACGAACTCACAAACTCAGCTGCCGTCAGCGGAGGTTGCTTCTTCGCTTGTTTTACCGCCATCGTCATCATCGCCGGGGAAGCACCCGGGTTCACCAGCGGCACAATCGCCGCCATCGATTCCACTTCAGAAATCATCAGCCCCACCACGGCCGTAATCTTCGCCTGCGTCGCCACATCTTGAATGTGTAACGCCGACAGCAAACCATTCAACGTAGTCTGCACCGCATTCATCGCCGCTTGAATCTGATTCAGCAAACCCGGTTGTGCAGTCGCATCAGCTTTTTCATACTGGCTGATCAGCGATTGCATCAGCTGCAAATCGGCTCCCGCCTGCGCTCCCGCATTCTGAATCGTCTGCAAATCACCAGCCGTAACATCTTTCCCTTGCAGCGTCGCCACCAGCGTCACCAGATTCGCCACCGCCGGAATCAGCGCCTCCACAATCTGCTCCGCTTCGCCAATCCACGCCGTTGAGCACGCGGTCGACATCAGGGTCACGGCCAATACCATTGCTATCAATTCTTTCTCAATCTTCGCGTTCTTCACAATTCGCCTCCTGATTATGTAATTCACATGCAAAGAAAATGGCACGGCTTTCCACCGTGCCTTTGCTTGCCGAAAGCGCTCCTCAGTTTTGCTTCCGCTTCCCTCGCATTCCTTCGTCTAAGATCCCACCCTCGCTCACTGCAGTTCGACCACAAAATCGTCCTGCCGAGTATTGCCGTCGACGTCGAGCCCGAGTTGCCCCAGCATGCTGGAATTGAAGACCCAGAGTCTGCCGTCTTGGCTCACCGTACCAATTGCCTCCTCACCGTTGAAGTAGAAATCGAACGGCCCCACGTTAGTCGTGCCGCAGCCTTCGCTGTTCCCCATGCCGAGAATAAAATTATGCCCAAAACGTTTGAGTATCCCGTTTTGCAGCAGGGCATAGTTTTCGTTCTGGCCTGGATACGTCCAGCTCGATGTCGAGCCGGAACTCGAGTAGTTGTTGTTTGATGACGATCCAATGATCGGTTGCGTGTCCCCCAAAGTCGCATTCCGCCAACTGAAGTGGTCCTCGCAATTTCCGTTGATTGCGCCAAAAGAACTCACCGGGGTGCTGCTGGAAGCATTCTCCGGTGCAAACTGAAAGAAGTTTGGATTGGAGATGGCACCTTCGTTGTGATAGCCGAAAGTATTGTGGCCGGCACACAGCGCACTCCCGCCCGTCACCGTTCCCGTGCAACTCACCGCGTGGATCGTGCCTGTCTCCCAGAAATTACTGGTGTTCCCACAACTCACTCCGGTAGAGGCTCCGCTCCACTGCCCGTACATTCCATCCCGCATCAAAAAGCCGTCATGCAGGTACATGCCGTGGCAACCCGAATCAATCGTTCCTCCAATCCATGATCCCGTGGCATTGACGATCCCGGAGAAGGTGTTATAGATCGCACATGCCGCCGGACTTAACTTAACCGCCGCAATATAGATTCCCGTGCCCTGTCCCGACGGGATAGCCATACTGATACCGGAGCCAGTCGTGCCAGCATAGTTTGTTGTCAGGGTTCCAGTGGTACTGCTGGTGATGGATGCCATCGTGTAAACAACGCTATTGATCTTGATGACCTGATTCGCGTAGGAACCGTCCGTAGCCAGTGCGGCGCCGCCGCTTACTGTAAAGTTTGCCGATCCATTGGTGACACTGATTGTGTCCGTGCCCAACGTGATCCCTTTTACGTTCGATAGCGAGACGGCGAACACGTTGTCGTTGATGTCCTGACTGAGCGGCCCGCTCCACCCTTCGTTAAAACTCGTGCCGTTCGGTAGAGCGGAACAACTCGCTCCGAAGTCGTAGAGCGCGGTCTGCGTAAAAGTTGGCGAGTCGCCAATCACCCCATCCCACGAATAAGTGATTTGGTAAATGACAGGATCGCCACTGCCTGCCCCCTGCATGAATGCCACCGAAGGATTTTGATGGCTAAACGTGAGCGCACCGCACGGCGTCGGGTGAGACGCCGAACTCGATGGAAATGGGCCAACCACGGTGGGCAATCCGCCAACGATCTTTATCGCCTCCACAAATGGACACCCTCCGTAGGTCGCCGACAAAAAATAAACTGTCGCATTCGCGCACGCCGTCGAAGTATCTGTTCGTCCCGTGCAACTCCATCCTTCGTCATTGTCTCCACCAGACGCCGTTGAACTCGGCGAATGCCCGGAGAGCATCGTTCCGTCGGAGGCCCTAAGCATGGGATCGACGCCCGACGGATTGAGGCTGGTGTCGTAACCAATGCTGTTGTAGCACCCGTTGCCGCTTCCATTCGCCGCGCCCGCAGTACAGGTCGTGCCCGTCGAAGAAGCCGACGAAATCGGCGGCGTGTTGGGCGTCTGCACCACCGCGCTGCTGGCCGAAGAGCAGGCATACAGCGGCGGCCCACAGATCCCCGCTCCCGTCCCCAGCTTGAAATAAGATCCTGGCTGCCCGAGGCCGTACACTGCATACCCCTGGTACACGTGCGCCCCGATTTCCCACCCGCTCCCGAAATTGTTTTGATTCACCCCATTGATGTCGAGCTCATAAGCCGTTCCTAGATTTTCTCCCGCGTCCACCACCGGCGAATTCTTGGTCGGACGGAAATCCAGCCCGCCTCCGGATGAAAACGCGCTTGTTGCAGGAAACGTGTAGTAATCATTTCCGTCCGTTCCCGTCTCCTGCGTCCCGCTCAGCAGCCAGTTCACCAGTCCCGTATTTGTCCGGATCGTCGCTCCGCTCGCCTTGAAATCCTGAATCAGATTTGTAATTTCCGTCCCGCCCACCGGATCCGTATTCGTCAGCTCATTCAAGTGCCAGAAAATCCCCCACGGCACTCCCCACACTGACTCTTTCCACACCAATGCCTGAATCTTCTGATTCAAACTCGCCGGCGGCAATCCCATCCACGAAGGATTCACTCCAAAACTCGTAATATTCTCTACGTTGAATCCGTCCGCGTAAGTGTCCTTCACTCCCAGATCTTCCTTCAGCGCTCCGCGGGCGCCCTGGTACGGCACTCCCTCCGCAATCCCTTGCATCGCCGTCGTCTCATAACCTCCGGGATACACATACACCGGGGTCGCCGGCAGTCCCGTCAAGTTCGTCGTCATCCACTGCCGCGACAATGTAATCTCATCCGTCGTCAATCGCGTCACATCCAGCTGCAAGTGATACACCGCGCTTCGCACATCCTGCCCGCTCACATCTGCCAGATCCTGCGTCAGTAGAGCCTTTGCGGTGTATGCCGAACACCCTGTCCCGTAAGGTCCCTGGCATGGCGTGAAATACGACGTCGTATATTTTCCCGTCGCAGCCAGCGCTTGCTGCAATCCTGAGATCGTCCCCTCCGCCTGTCCCTGCGCCAGGTTATAACTCACGCTGTCGCTCGCGCCCGTCACCGTGATCGTCAGTGTCTTGCCGCTTATACTCAACGTCGCCGCGCTTCCACTTCCCGTGTATTGAATGTCCAGGGCGTCCGTATTCGTGTAGTAGGTGTGGGACACAGAATGCGAAGTCACATCTCTTCCCGCATTAATCCATCCCTGGATCTCCGAAATAATCGGATCGATGGTTGCGCTGTAACCCACCGTAATTGCCGCGCCCACCGGCACTCCCGCCGCATCCGCAACCGGCAGCACCGTGTTCGCATAATAAGTATCCGCTCCCGGCGTCATCCCCGAATCGTCCACCGTCAAAGTAATCTCCGCTGGATATCGCTGATACACCTGCACGGCCGGCGCCGTATCTGCCGCAATATTTCCCGCTCCCGCCGTCGGTCCGTCCCCGCTCGTCCACTCCACATCCGTCGATCCCGCCACTGCCAGGCTCGAAGCATAAAAATGACAATAGGAGTACGTCACCACTCCCGTGTTATCCACCAGCGCCCCATCCCGATTCGCGTATGCCTTGTCGTTCACCATCGTGATCGACGTCGCCGCCCCATCAAACCGGAACGCATCGTAATTGAGGTGAGCCTCCGAGTTGTAGATCTTGATATCCCCCGGCCCCGGCGCACTTTCATCCACATAGAATCCCAGCGGCTGAGTTCCCTGAGGAATCATCGAGTCAGCTTCCATATTGGCAAAAACCAGATGATCGCTCACTCCCTGCACGTACACACCATACTGATCGAACCAGTTCACCAGAAAATGCTGAAACGTCAGCCACGACTGCCCATTGATGTTAATGACCGGAACATTACTCAGCGCCATGGGCACGATCGCTTCGTTATAAAAAGTTGCCGGATTTCCAGACGCAAAAACGTAGAGGTACCCGTTTGCCAGATAAAAATCTCCCGTCGCCGTCAGGTTCGACGATACCGCCGCCACCTTCTGCCCCCAAACCGACCCAAACAAACAAAAGTTAATCGACGTATAAGTTGCCGGCACCGGCGCCTTCCACGCATTCCCCGTCACGAGTACCCACGCCGTCGAAGGCACCGCATAATATCCCGTCAAGTTCGGCGCCGCTCCACTCCCATAAGCATCGAACGTAATCGGATTCCCCAAACTCCCCGAAGAGCCAGGCGTCAGACTCTCATTCCAAACATCCCCCCGCTTAAACAGGATCGAATCCCCCGGCTGAAACGTCTGAGCGTTCACATGAGCGATCGTCTTCCACGGCGCCGCCACGGACGTTGCACTATTCGCATCATTTCCCGTGCTCGAACTCACGTAATAAGTCGTTGCCGATGCGCTCACGCTGAACACAACCAGCAAGAGAACAGTCCCTCCCATCACTGTCATCCTGAGCGGAGCAAGACGACTCGCGAAGCAAATCGTTTTGCGCAGTCGAAGGATCCCTGACATCTTCACGCTGTCACCCGCCTTGATAAAAAGTTCCACCGCATCGCTCTCCGCTTTCAGTCTTCCAATAAAAAAGCAACCGTCCCGCTCGTTACCCCTCTCGTTCAGCTTCGTCCTGCACGCTGTCTTCGCTGCCGAGATCGTCATAATCCACCAGCCCCGCGTTCGCTGAAGGCGCGGCTCCAGGCTGGGTTACTCGGCTTTCCGAAGACGCAGGCGCAGCCAGCTGCCCGCCCTCCGAGTCCGTCCCATTCCAATTCGTGATCGCTGGATTCCGGTCACTCTGCTCAAATGCCTGCGTGCTGGATGGTTCCGCCGCTTCCGGATTGATCGCACTATCCATAATGTTTTTCCTCTCTCAAGAATATGTAGACCCAAAGAAAGAATGAATGTGGGGACAGCCGCCCTCGGCTGTCCATTCGAGCGCAGCTCGATTGCCTTTCCCTGCATGCTCAAAATCACCTTCAAAGCGCCCCAACAAAAAAGCCACCAGCTTTCGCCGGTGGCCATCCCAACCTCACCGCTAGCCCTAATGAATCTCCCACGCCATAATCGTCGCCTCTATCGGATTGTCCGCCGGAATCGTAATCCCATTGTTCAGGGTTCCCCCCGCCGTCACACTCTCCGCCGTCCCACTGCTCCCGCCCAAAAACGTGAATCCCGCCGACGTTCCCCCATAAACCTGCGCGCAAGCACTAACGCAGCTACTCGTGATCGCCAGATAATATTTCCCCGGCTGCAGCGTTGCGCTGGCCGTCCAGCTCACCGTCTTCCATCCCGTGCTCGGGGCGAATGTCGTCCCGGCAGTGCTTCCGATGTGCGCCACAACACTCCCCGAACTATTCAGCACGCCAATGTCGTATGTGTTGCTCGAGTTATCCGCAGTCGAAACGTCATACGTCACTTGCGTCGTCGTAAGTGGAAACGTCAGCACCACGCCCCATAGCTCCGCCTTATTCGCCGTACTCGAGAAGCTGATCGCCGTCCCCGTCGTGTTCGTCGTCAGCCAGGGAATCGAATACGATGCACTGCTGCTCACACTCGAACCCGGCATATCCAAAAACATCTGCACCGTCGCACTTCCCGAACTCGCCTGCAAAACCCGCCCCAGCACTTGCGTCCCGCTCGGCTGCGTCGCTCCCGCATCGTGGCACAAAGGATAAAATCCGCCGCTCGCCGTAGTCGACGGCACGACAAAATCCCCCACCACCGTCGCCGTTCCATCGAAGCTGCAGTAAGCCGACCCCATTCGCGCCAGTGTCACCACCCCCGAAGCTCCCGCATTCGCAATCACCACCCCGATCGCTCCACTTGTCAGCGCGCTCCCCGGCTTGGCCGCACAGCCCGCCGTAGTAAGCACCGCTAACCCGTTGATGATCGTCCCGTTCGTCGCATCGTTACAAAGCTCGTAACTCTGATTGGCAAACTTCCCCAACTCAAATCCGCTGCCGCTCGTCGAATTGCCCGCCGCGTACACTGTCCCCGGTCTCAGTCCGCTCCCGGTCCCCGCACTATTGAACGATCCCACGTTATACGTCTGGTCGATCCACGGCTTGAAATTGCTGCTCGCATCCACCACCCACTTCAACCCGCTGTTAACCCAAAAGCCCAACCCGGGCGCCGTTCCAGCCGCCGAATTTTCGCTTCTCACTACGGCATAGTTATCGGTCGCGTCATATCCCAGCGAGGTCCGCTGCCACGTCGAACTGTTTGTGTAAATCGAGTACACATGCAAGTTTTGCGCTGTCGCTCCGTACTCCCCCACGTCGCTCGCATCTTCCTGAAACAGATTGGAAAAAAACGAACTGCTGCCCGTGGTCGCCACCTTTTGCGGAGTGCCCGCATTCGCCGAAATATAAAAGTTCCCGTCGTTCGAAAGTCCAAACGACGAAGTCCCCGCGCCCGCCGCCGCCATCGCCGTCCCCGGAACCGCCGAACTCACCGCCCAAGGTCCCGCCACCAGCAATTGCCCGTTCACCGTAAGATTTCCGCTGAACGCCCCTGACGACGCCGCAATTCCATTACTTCCCGCATAGGTCAGCGTCGTTCCATTGTCCGTGAGCCCGCTGTCTCCACTCACCGCCGTCCCGTTCGCTGAATACATCGCCACCTGCGCCGCCGTCCCGCTGTTCACCGTTCCCGATCCGCCTCCGCCGCCGCAGCCCGTACAAATTCCCGTCACCGTTAAATTGCCGTTGATGTGCACTGGTACGTTGAATGTCTTCGCGCTCGCCGTCAGCCTCTCCAGATAGCTGGAGTTATCGCCCGCATTTCCGATGTAGTTCGAAATCGCCACCGGTGACCCGAATGCCAACTGCTCTGCTCCCGGAACCGCTGCAACATCCAGACCGATGTAAGTATCCCCAGGATCATTCGGCGGACGGAATCCGATTGTGGCCAGCGTCTTCGCAAAATTGGAATCCACCAAAGTAATAATGTGATGTGGCTGGATATTTCCAATTCCGGTCGTGGGGTATTCAAAATTGATTCTTCCCTTCACCCCGCTGCCCGTGCCGTTGTTATAGCTTCCGTCCTGAAACAGTAGCCCGCCAATCGGCGCGTAGACTCCTGTTACTTTCCCTTCCAGGCACTGCTCCCACGCCCCGCCGAACCATGAGCCGATCGCTGCTGCATCTCCGCAGTCACGAACCTGCAGCGTCGGTAGCGCGTTCCACTCCACCGAAACCACATCCGCCGGTTCGGTATCGAACGAAGCCACGGGATTGTAGTAAGAAGACGATCCATCTCCCGAAAACACCGCACTCCCCGGCCAGAAAGGCAACACCGGTTCCCAACTTAGCGATTGGACCGTATAAGCAGCTGTGTTCGCTCCTGCCGCATCCGTATAAGTGCAGACCAGTCCCGAACACTGCGCCTCACTTACACCCACACTTCCGCATGCAGTTTCACTTCCGCCTGTACACGATCCTTTAATTGGAAAACTCGGAGCATTGGCCGTCAAACTGGTCGATGGTTGCATTCGCAGGATGTCGTAAACCACCGTATCCCCCGGGGTCTGCGGCGGAATATGAGGCCATTGCACCGACACATTGCCCGCTCCACCGTTGGTGAAAGTGACTCCTGCTAGCAGCGGCGCGCTATAAATTCCTGCCGTAGTGTCGTGGGCAATGACGTAATAGTTCAATTGCATCGATCCGGAAGTTCCGCTGAAAGGAAACGACACTCCATGCCCTGCCGGCTGTTCGCCGCCGCGCACCGTCAGTGGCTGGACATTCCCCTCATAAATAATTCCCGTCGCCCCGAATGAACTTCCCAGGTATGGATTAGGACAAGGCCCCGCGCCTTCTTCCATGTAAATATTGTCCAGTTCGGTTCCGCCGTAATTGCCGAGCAGGTTCGCGGTGTTCACTCCCCACATCCCAAAGCCCTGCATCACCGAGTCTGTCACCCGAGTCACATTATTGGAGTAATTTGTGACTCCATTTCCCGCGCATTGCGGACTGATGTTCGCTTTGTCGATCCAAATCACCGGCGCACCCCAATTCGCGGCGTAAACGTACGAACCGCAATGATTGGCCGTGCAGGTTAACCCCTGACTCCCATCCGCATCGAAATTTCGGATGGTCGCAGCCTCATCGTCGTCCATCACAAAAAACTGATTGAACGAACCCCCGCCTCCCGCCGAAGACTTGATGTCATCCATCGTTCCCGGCATCGCATTGTCTTCCACCGCGGCATTCTCAATAGCGATCGTTCCCGGACTCGCAACCGACGCTACATTCGCCGCCGTCTGGTTGTATGTAATCGACGTGCCCGAAACCGTCACCGGCCCGTGATTCCCCCAATACGTCGGATTGTCCGTAAAGTTAATGTTGACCCGATCCCCCGTCTGAATCGTGCTGCAGGCGGAAACGGTCGTGATGGTCACCACATTCGTCTGCCGCTGCGTATTCAGAATCAGACAACCATCGGCGTGCACCGTCGACGTAAAATTCACCCCCCGCACAGTGATTCCGCCATAATGGTTGGAGTTCACCTGATCTCCCAGAAACATGCAACGATCTCGAGTCGAACACGCGAGCAGCGTCCCATGTCCCTCAATCAGCGACCGGCTGCAGTGCGCAAAAATCGATCCATACACTGGCAACGCGCTCGCCGCCGCACCCGTCGCCGGAAGAATCACATGCGCGTTCGGATTTCCTGAGTTCACTCCCGAAGGCAAACCACAAGCGTCGTTAATCGCTTCCTGAATTCCGCTCGACGCGCTGCCAATCGTATAGCTGGCTGAGTGCGCATATTTTGGTGTGAACACCACCGTTCCCGAAGCCGCTCCCGGCGTACAAGTCCCCCCCTGCGCCAGCACCGGCTCCGCCGTTCCTCCACCACCTTGCACATACATGAAATACATCTGATACGAACTCGTATCGATTCCTGCCGGGCACGGCGCCAGCGTCACCGTCGCCTGCAGTCCCGCCGCCAGGCTCCCGCTCGGCGTGGCGCTCCAGTTGTCGCTCGGCGTCACATATCGAACTCCACTCAGGTTGTTCACCGTCATCTGCGAACCCACCGGTTGCACAATGCTCTGGCTTCCCGTTGGACTGATCGTCACCCCGCCCGATCCGCCGCCCGGCGCTGCCGGAGCATACTGCCCCGATGCCGAGGAATAAGTCAGCACCTGCCCGTTTGCAGGCGTTCCCGCCGCCACCGGCACGCTTTGTATCGCCGTCGCGTTCGCGCTCGATCCGCACGGACCCCACGCTCCGCTGCCCAACAAACAATTCAGCCCAGAAGCCGTACCACTCCCTAACTCATTCGTCGGCACCAGCCCGGCTATCAGGTCCGCCTTAACCGTAACGCTCGCATCTACATATTGTTTTGGAGCCGATTGCAGTGGCGCTGTCGGGTTGCCACTCAACGTCAGCGGCCCAGTCATCGCGCCGCCCGCCGTTGGAAGATAATTCCCCGCTCCCACCGCCTCGATAGACGAATCCACATAAGACTTATTCGTTACATCTCCCGCTCCCACCGGCGTCGGCACATTCGGAGGTTCAGAAAAAGTCTTGGTCCCCGTCACCGTCTCCGTCCCCGCCAAATGCACTACCGCGCTATCGTTCGCTTTTCCCGCTAGAGACGAATTCACGTATTGCATCGATACCGGTTGCGCCGCCGTGCCCGCTCCCGGCGTCGTTCGCACCATCGCCAGCGTCGCCGGAGAACTTGTCGGCACCACCCAATACTCAGTCCGCACTTCCCCAGGCCCCAACTGATACACCACCGTGTAGTAAACGCCCGCCGGCGTCGCCCCCGCGTTCGCCGCAAGTGCCACATTCAAAGCCCCGCTCGTTCCCAGGGTCACATCGAGCGTCCCCGCTCCCACCGCACTTCCGCTGGCAGTAACGAACCCCGGCCACGTAATCACCAGCACCCCCTGCGCCGGCGTTCCATCCGCCAGGTATATGGTGTCGACAACGCTGGTCAGCGTTGGAACGCTCTGCGGACTGGGCGAAACCCCATTCGGCCGAGGCTCTGTCGCGCGCCCCCTCGCCTCGGAAGCACTAGTCGGCTTCTCCCCATTTTTTGCGGCAACTTCACGTGCCATCAGCCGAACACTCGATGCCGCCATTACTACCGCCAGCACCAAATAAAAAAGCCGCCCCGCTGGACGGCATGTCTGCAACATACTTCCTCCTCAATCTTTTCATCCTGAGCAAAGATTGCGCTTCGCGAAGCACAATCGCAGTCGAAGGATCCCTTATCCGTTCAGACCGCTGTCTGCCCAGCAATGCATTTTGATTGCTTCACGGTAACGTTATAGTCGACCCCTGAACGCTACTCTCAACTCCGTCCCTGCAAAAAATCCTCCACGCTCCGTACATACACCTCGGCAAAGTCCGCCACCGGCCGTCGTGCCTCTACCAACTGCATCGCATCTTCCACGCTCCATCCCATCACACCCAACAGCGCCAGAGTCATCATCGGTGCCCGGTGCACCCCCGCCGCGCAATGCACCAGCAGTTTCGTATCTTTGTCTTCCAGCGCTGCCAGGGCAAAATCAACGCCTCGTGCGAATATTGCACTTGGCTTCGGCTCAAAGTCGTCGTCCACCGGATTCCAGCAGACCGCGATTCCATGCGCCCCCGCCAACGGCGTATCGTCAAACTCGATCTGCATGTCGATGATGTGCGTGATCCCGGCGCGTGCTACCGCCGCCATGTTCTCCGCCGTCCAGATCCCCCCGCCCACGCCAATCCGTTCCGTCACCCACGTAATGTCAATCCCCATCTTAGGCCGTGTAACCCGGACCTTTCTCCCCGCCGCATCTGCCCCGGAGTTCCGAAGTTCCCGCACCGTCGACTTTGTCGCGGAAGTCGCCTTCAGCAACTTCCCCACATTCGATTCTCCACGCGGCGAAATCGAAAGCCCCGGAGGGCGGTTCATCCGCTCATAACTCCGGTTCATTCTACGGCATCCTCCACGTCGTCGCGCCTCCGCTACAGCGCTAAGTTTCCGTTCTTCCGATTTCTACTTCTGTTCGGAATAACGCTGGTTCGCGGACTTTCCGCTAACCTCGTCCGCCCCTTTCATCGCCGTCGTCCCGCATGACAGCCCAGCCGCCGGAGCATCGTCCTCGCAAACTATGGGATCGGTCGGCAATCCCAACCGCTTCAGTAACGTGTAAGCCAGCGAGCTTTCCGGTTTGGCGGAAGTTTCTGCCGTCACCGGATACAATCCACACACCTCAAATAAATACTTTGCCGGACCCACTTCCCCATCCTTCGCCAATTCGATGAACCGAACCACGATTTCATTCACCGACATTCGTACCAGGGTGGCAATATTCTTTCGCGCTTCCACAAAGTCGACTGGCACTTTCATATCTGACCCCGCTTGCGCAATCCCCTTCGCGGCTATCTCGCACTTGCCGCAACTCTCAGACCGCGTCCCGCCGCTGGCCTTGGTACGCCTCTTGACTTTTGATTTTTTCATCACAGGAGCGCTCCTCAGCCCAAAAACACGAAAGGCGCGCTTTTCAGCGCGCCTCGAGAGAGTATATCTTTTTTCTTAACTATATAAACCCATTATATCATATTGCATAGGGTAAATGGGACATTTTTCAAAATTTATTTTCTTCATCTTTTCAATCACTTGCGCAAAAATCATACCCTTCCCCCTCTTGACAAGATTTTTTGAGAAGTTCTTTCCCTGCCGCTGCGCACCGTTGCTATTCATCGCGATTCTCCGTGGTCTCCGGCAAGCGCTCCAGCAAATCGGACCGCAAAAGACTCTCGCTCAGTTCGTCGATCAACTCTGGCAGCCTCCGTTCCAGCGTTCTGCGTGTGCACTGCAGAATCCTCGCTGCCGACTCGTGGTCATACTCCTGCAACAATACCCGCGCCACCACCTGCCGGTCGAAACTTGTCAACCGGTCCAGACACTTCTCCACATCATGCAGAAAAATTACCCTCGCCTCAAAAGTCGTCGCTGTAAAAGCTGTAATCTTCGCCCGAAATAACTCCCGCCCCAGCAACGACGGCAGTCGCCCCGCTTCCAGCGACCAGCGCATGTAGCGGCGCAACAATGCCGTCGTTTTCTTTCTGTAAAGCCATATATCAGGATCGCTCTGCCAGTCATGCTGCGCCGCTATCTCGATTTCCACCACGCCGCCAATCGTCGGTGCGAAGCTATGTGCCCCCAACTTCGGCCACGTCCCTCCTGTCGGTCCTCCCTTATTTGCCCGCATCAGCATAGCCGCGACGTCTTTCCCCGGATCGCCATCTGCCTTTGCCGCAATCCATTTCACGACGTCGCTCATGCCGCACCCCCCACCGCGTCCATATCGGTTCCTTCTTCCTGCGCATCAAACTCGACCGCATTGCCTGCCAGTCGCGGCCCTCGCCGCACCCTGGGGCTCCCAATCTCGCAGATAGCCGGCGGCAATTCCGCCATCGCCCGTCCGCAAGCCACGCAATAAATTTGTTCGCCCCCCACAGGACGCAGCCACAACCCGCCGCAGCGTTCGCAATATTTCAACTCCAGGCTCACCTCGTTCGTCGTATTGCTCTTTGCTTTCATCGCTCCTCCTGAGGCTCCACGCTGCGCTGTGAGCCGTGTGGTTGACGCGCTTGGGTTTGAATGCAGACGCCAGCCGCCGAAGCAAAAAGCCCTGCGCCCGATTGCCGCTCCTGGAGCAGAAATCGAACGCAGGGCTCGTTTTTCTTACGACGACCTGCTTGCGCTATTTAATTGTTCGGAACACTCGACCACGCGCTCCGCTACAGCCCAGCCCTACAATTCAGCCGGCGTGCCGCCCGCCAACAGCGATCCTGCCTCCCGCTGCCGGAAAAATCCCTCCTCATATCCAGACTTTAGAACTCGACCGTTCTGTACAACCACGCTGATCCTTCCATTGAAATTCAAAGTCTTCAGCAGACTTTCCATGGATGCAGAAAGCGCCTCGGAAGCTCTCACCTTCCGGCGGAATTCTATGAAGTTCTTCCCTTCGTTTGAGTTATCCGGCCCGCTCATTGCCCGCTCGCTCCCTTTAAAATAAGTTGAGTTATAAACTGCAGGTAGCGTATAGCTCCTAATTTCCGCAGTCAAGGTCGTTATACCCATCGAGCTGTGGAAATCGTTTTTGAAATAGCGCATTGCTATAATCCATGCTATACTCCGGGCATGAAATTCCGAGTCCTGCAAGACAATCTCCGCAATGCTCTTTGGGAGCGTATCGACGAAGGCGATCTCACCGGCCTCCGTCTGGCCCAACAGACCGGCTTCAAGCAGGCCCACATCTCCAACTTCCTCAATCGCAAGCGCGGCCTCAGTCTCGAAGGCATGGACCGCGTCCTCGCCGTTCAACATCTGTCCGTGCTCGATCTCCTCGACCCCTCCGAAGTGAACAAGCGCGCTTCCATCCTGCCCCCCAGCAACGACGAGTTTCAAAATGTCCTTCTCACCGATGGAACCGTCGCCGCCACCGAACCCTTGCTCACTAGTATGGACGTGAAAGAAATTCTGAAATTCAAGAAAACATTCCTCAAAAAGCTGAAACCCGAAATTGAAGGCGATCGCGAACAATGGGAACGCTTTGTGGTAATTAAAGTGGACGCTCGCGAAGGTATGAGCATGTATCCGCGCCTGCTTCCCGGCGCCACGCTGCTCATCGACCGCCACTACAATTCACTCAAACCCTATCGCAAGGGCGAGTTCAATATGTACGCCGTCCTGAAGGACGGAACCTGCACCGTCAAATACGTCGAAACTGCCGGAAATAATTTAATTCTGCGCCCCCACAACCAGGACTATCCCATCGACGTCATGACCATGGAAGAGGGTAAATCCGCGTCCGATTATCTCGTCGGCCGCGTCTGCCACGTAGGCATCGAAACCTAAGAAGACAAAATTAGTTCTCGACTCCAAAAATTTGTATCGCCGCGAAAACTAAAAACTGGAAATTGCTACTCCGCATTCAAACTATCGAACATTTTCCACAGCTTGTCCGCGGTCGCGCGATAAATCAAGTAGCCGCTGCCCACATCTGCAGTCTCGCGAAATAAAAGCTCTCCGCGACCATCTCCGTCCGCATCGACCACATCAATCAGCTCCAGCCGGGGGGTCACATCCAGATGAAATCGATCGGTCACGCCAGAATACAGTTTCCGCAGATCGCCATAAATGTCGGTTCGCGCCACTAACATCAGGCTGTACGGTTCGCTCGCCGGAGCGGATGCTCCCGGCGCAACCGGAATATGCGCCTCAGCACTTAAAATCATTACTGGCTGATCGGTGAGCCACAGGTTGAATCCGTGAAATTGAATGTTCTCAAACACCGGTTGCGCCGCCGTCTTCGGGCCCTTGCGACTACCAGTTGCCGCCTTCGAAGTCACCGGCCGCGCCGGAATCTGGTTCTTCGCCATCGCAGCGGCATACGCGCGCACCTCGGCCGCCGCCAGCTCTAACATCTGATTGCGCCGCTCTTCCTCTTCCCCAGTTTTCCAGAAAAATTTATAGGATTGCGGATCCGGTCCCGCCGAATCGGAAATCGCTGCCACCATCCGCACTGGCGCTCCGCTGGCCGTCTTGGAACCCGCCGCAGATTCCGCGGCATCGCTCCCCTTCGTAGCTATCGCCTTGTCATCTTCGTCCGGGGGTGCCGACGCAGTTGGTTTGCCCCGCCGCAGCTGCGGCCGGTAATAACTTCCATCTGCTTCATCGGACGATGACTGACTCTTCGATGACGCAGTCGACGTTTGAGCGGGCGAGGTCTGAGTCGGTGAGGTCTGGCCCGGAGCTGGTCGACCTGGCGCAGATTGACCTGGAGAAGCTTGCCCCGACCCACTGGCCGCCGGCGTCTGCTGCTTGCCGCTCGCATCCGCAGGTTTGTCACCGCTCGGTGGGTTCGGAGTCTTTGGAGTTTCCTGCCCCGCGGGCGAACCGGCCGACGATTTTGAGTCCGACGGTCCGGCCGTTTTTGACTCGCCCTTTCTCGTCAACCGCGGCGGTTCATCGTCGCTGCTCCCCCCCATCCCCACCGGTACGTCTTCCGCTTTTCGACTATCCTTCGGCGCCTGTGTTCCCGGCGGCAAGTAAGTTCCCGTACCCACCCACGGATGCACGCTCCCCGCACTCTGGCTATGCAGCGCTCCATTGACAACGAACAACCCATCCGGTTCGCCCGTCGTCTCTGCCTCGTACACCGTGCCCGATTCCAGCGCCATTGGGACCGGGTCCGCCTTGTACGCACTGGCATCGTAAAACTTTCCGTCAATCAGAATGGCGACCGGAATCAGCGTCCCCTTGCTGCTGCCGCTAAATTGCACAATGGCAACCGCGCGCGGCTCCTTGCCATTCTTCGGTTTCTTGTTTTCCTGTGGCAGGTTTTTCCTGGGAGCAATCTGAGGTCGATCCTCTTGCCCGGCACTCTGCCGCGCGGTCAACCCCCACAAAGCGACAACCACAATGACGAATGACCCCAATCTGCGGTATAAGGATTTCCTGGAGACAACTCCCCCCGGCCCCGGCTCAACCCCTGCCGCGTCCGTGGATGCGGCCTTCAACCCTGATTTCCCTGGAAGCGAGATACTCATGAATATCAACATCAATGATAAGGCTCCCGAGTTTACTTTGCACGACGAGAACGACAAGGAAATTTCGCTCAAAGCCCTCCGCGGCAAACTCGTCGTACTCTACTTCTATCCTCGCGCTGATACTCCCGGATGCACGGTCGAGGCCTGCGCCTTCCGCGACACCTACAAGCAGATTCAGAAAACCGGCGCTGTCCTCCTCGGCATTTCCCCAGATACTCCGAAAGCCCAGAAAAAATTTCAGGATAAATTTAAGCTCCCCTTTTCCCTCTTGGCCGATGCCGACAAAAAAGTCGCCGAAGCCTACGGCGTCGTCCAGGAAAAAAATATGTATGGCAAGAAAGTAATGGGGATCGCCCGCACTACATTCGTGATCGGACCCGATGGCAAGATTCAGCACATCTTTCCCAAAGTAAAGCCCGAAGGCCACCCCGTCGAGGTTCTGGCCTACTTAAAAGAATCAGCCAAAGGCGCGGCATAATTCCGCGTAGAAAGCATTAACACGGAGAAAGCGTCACGAGTCATCCGGCAGAACGCAAAATGCGATCTCGCATACCGTCAGCAGCAAGTGTCACGATGCGCTCTAGGCCACTGTCGGCGTAATGAACGCGAAGGTGGTCTAGCGTGTCGTCGGCAGTAACGTGGAAGAGCGGCGCTCGAGCGCCGCATAAGGATTTCTAATGGATTTGGGCTTCAGCCCCTGTGGTCGCTTTGCAAAGCCTCCCGCTCACATGCCAAACCCACCGCCACGCTCTTAGGATTTCAACGGAATGGAAAAACACGCCACTCGTCCGAACGCGATCCCCATTCAGCCCCTGGACCGTTCTTTTTTCGCCCGCACTCCGCCCCGCGTAGCTCGCGACCTGCTCGGCAAAATCTTGGTACGCGAGGGCACGGTTCGCCTCGCCGCGCGCATCGTCGAAGTCGAAGCTTACCTCGGAGCCAAGGATCCCGCCGCTCACGCCGCCGCAGGCAATACTGCTCGTAACGCCGTCTTGTTCGGCCCTCCCGGCTACGCCTACGTTTATTTCATCTACGGCAATCACTACTGTCTGAATGTGTCCTGCGCGCGCGAAGGCGAAGCAGGCGGCGGCGTGCTGTTCCGCGCCGTCGAACCCCTTTTTGGCATAGACGAAATGGCCCGCGCCCGCGGAATCTCTCTCCTTGCCCCGCGCGATCTGCCTCGCCTCACCAGTGGCCCCGGACGCCTCGCCCAGGCCTTCGGCATCACCCGCTCCCGCGACAACGGCGTCGATCTCACCTCACCCGCTTCCACCCTATGGCTCGGCGAAGATGGCTTCCGCGCCAAGAATATTCGCATCACCCCCCGCATCGGCATCACCAAGGCTGTCGACCAGCCCCTGCGATACATCCTCGCCGGAAATCCATTCCTCTCCGGCAAGAAAAGCTCTGTCTACGCAACTTGACACGGGGTGTAAACTTGCGCTCGGGTTAAAGTGCATAAGGAGCGCAAGCGCACGTTCCAGCCATTTTGCCCTGCCGCCTGCGCCTCACCGCCGGGGTGCGATTCCAGAAGACGGCTTTTTTACGGCATCCTCCGGCTGGGACAATTCATCTCATCGAACAGGAATCTGCATGTCTCGGGTCTCCGCGCTCCGCACATCGATGATCGGTCTAGTGATGCTGGCAGCCGCCGCAAACCCCGTTTTGTCCCGAGCCGCTAATACTTC
>JBAVGI010000130.1:0-3329 GCA_049684755.1 Candidatus Sulfotelmatobacter sp. | reverse complement strand
CGGCGGCTGTGAGTTCCGAGAAAGGCGAGTGCGGGGAGCGCAAGCCAGAGAGCGTAATAGATCGAAGGCTTAGCATTGCTGGCGGAACTTGCCGTGGTGGTTATGGTCATCACTACGGCCGCCGAGCCGCTGCCGGGAGTGATTGGGTTCGGAGTAAAGCTGCACAGTGAGACGGCGGGACCGCCGGAACAGGATAGGGAGACGCCATTGGTAAATGAAGCGCCTACCGGCAATACGCTGAAATTGTAACTGGCGGATTGTCCTGGGCTGATGGTTTGAGTGGCCGGGGTGGGCGCGGCCAGAGTGAAATCCTGAATCACGGTAAACGGGAGAGTCAGGGAATGACTGGGAGAGCCGCTGGTGTCCTGGACATTGACGTTGATGCTGTATGCGCCGACCGCGGCGTTCGAGGGAATATTGATGAGCGCGGTGATTGTGACCGGCGAGCCGGTGAATGTGATTGGATTTGCGGGTGTGAGCGTACATTGCGTGCCGGAGAGCGCAGTTGCGTTGCAGGTGGCATTGGCGGAGCCGGTGTAATTGGGCGTCAGAGAAATTGTGGCTGTCTGCTGGGATCCTGGGTCGGCGGAGGGAAACGGCTGCGAGATGCCGAGCTGAAAGCTGCTGGCTATGGTGAGTGAGAGCGTGGTGGAATGTGAGAGTGAACCGGACACACCTGTAACAGTAATAGTGGAAGTTCCGGGTAGGGCTGTAGCGCTGGTAGCGATGGTCATAACCACTGCGGCGGCGGCGCTGCCGGGAGTTACGGGGTTCGGAGTGAAGGTGCATGTGGAGTTTGCGGGAGCACCCGCGCAGGAAAGAGTAACGGGGTTAGAGAACGCGGTACCGACCGGCATCACGCTGAGGTTGTAGGTTGCGGTTTGACCGGCTCCAACGGTTTGAGTGGGCGGCGTGACGGCGGTGAAAGCGAAGTCCTGCACGGTGAGAGCGATCGGCCAGGAGTGGGCGGGTTCGCCGGTGGAATCCTGAGTAGTGAGCTTGATGCCGTAGGTGCCGACGGCCGTGTTGCTGGGGACGGTGACGGTAGCTGTGACCGGGATGATTGAACCGACGCCTACGGTGATCGGGCTGACCGGGCTAAGGGTGCATACCGCGCCAGCAAGAGCTGTAGCGTCACAAGTGAGACTGACCTTGCCGCTGTAGGAGTATTCGGAGGTGAAGGTGAGATTTGCCGTGGCGGAAGCGCCGGGGATGGTGGCGAGGGTTTGCGTTCCGGCAACGATGTAGTCGCCGACGGAGAAGGGAACTGGCAAGGAGTTGGAAATCGAACCAGAGGTGCCGAGGACGCTGACCTGGTAAGTTCCGGGGGAGAAGCTGGTTCCGTTAACGGTCAGAACGGCGGTGGGCGCGGCGGCAGATGGGAGGGCCACGCTCACTGATGTGGGGCTGATGCTGCAACTGCTGGCGCCGTAAGTGGTGACGCAACTCAGGCTGACGGAGCCGGCGAAGCCATCCTGCGAAGCGATCGTGATGGAGCCGGTGGTGCCCGAGCTTCCCGCTTTTACATTCGGAAAGGCCGTGGGTTCGGTGAGGACGAACGTGGGATTCAGAATGACGTCCGCGGTGAATGTGGTAGCCAGAGGTACGGGAGCTCCGGCGGTGTTGGCTTGGAGCGTGACGGTGTAGTCGGCGATGGGAGTGCTGGCGGGGACGGTTACCGTAGCTGTCGCCGTCACCGGCGAGGCGGAGGTCAGGTTGAAAGTTGCGCTGGGAGTGAAGGCGCAAGTTGCACCGTGGATCAGGAGACCGATGTTGCAGCTCAAGGTTACGCTTTGATTGAAGGAACCTTGGGCGGAGAGTTGAAAGCTAACGGGCAGGGAAGTCGCGCCCCGAGGTACATTGACGCTGGTTGGTGAGGGCGCCGTCACACTGAAGTTGATGACTTGCAAGGTGAGCGCTGCGGTGTGGGTTGTGTTATTGGGATCGGTACCGGAAGCCTGCAGGTTGAAGTTGTAATTTCCGATGGTGCTGCTGCCCGCATTCAGCGAAAATGCTGCGCCGGTGGGAGTTGGGGTGAGGCTGCCGGGGCTCGGAACGCAAGGGCTGGGAGCAGGGGATGTTCCGGCGATGCACGTGAGTTGAACGGAGTTGTCATAGCCGTTGAGAGACGTGAGTATGCCGGTGAAATTTACCGAGTTGCCGGGGAAGATGGTCTGGGTGGGGGTTGGCACTGAGATTTGGAAATCCGGAACGGCCAGCAGATTGTATTGCCACACGCCGCGACCGTAGGTGGAAGCTCGCAGCAACTTTTGGCCGCCGGAATTAAAGATTGCGAGATCTGTGACGGCAACGTTGGGCAGGAAGCCGGTCGATTCCACGCTTGAGGTTGGACCGAGTTCGGTCCAGACCGCAATCGACGTCAGGCTTTGAAACACGCCGACGTCGGTGGCGACATAGATGACGTGTGAAGCGGGATCAACCACGACTGCATTTACGGGAGAATCTGGAATTGCATTTGCGCCGGTGCCGCTGAAATCTGTCCAGCTCGCGCCTGCGTTTGTGGTCTGCCAGATGTGGCCGGGGCCGCCGGTGAAACCCATCACCGTGACATAAGCGGTGTTGCCGGTTGGGTCGGAGGTATCGATAGCGACGCTCGAGACAGGAAATTGATTCGGGTTGATGCTGGCGCCAGCTGGGCCGTTGAGCGTGGTGTTCGTGAATGTAGAAGACGTGCCGGAAACTGCCGTGGCATTGGTGGTGACCCAAATGTTTCCGCCGGGAGGCGACGCCGGATTATTTAATCCGGGGCCGTCGGTGGTGGAATAAATAACCTCTGAACCATTTGCATTCGTGGGTCCGCCGGCGGCCAGGGACCGAATGACATTTACTTCGTTTCCCGCACAGGTTGCGGTGCCGAAGGTTTCGAAATTCAGGCTGAGTGCGGTGAACGCTCCTCCGGATCGCGGACCTTGCCACACGCGGCAGGTTCCCACCAGCAGCGAACTCGTGGATTGCGGATCGAGAATGTAGGGAAAGTAGAATGCGCCGTCATCGCCGCCGACATCGGCGCTGCTGATGACTGTGGTGAAATCTGAATCGTTGCAGTTGATTCCCGAAGAGCATTCCTGGATGCCGAGACTTCCTGATCCTGTGTCGGGATTCGAGGCGAACCAGTTGCCGGTGTTGGAATCGAGCGCACTGTAGCCGCCGTCGCCGGAGAGAATATTCCCCCAGGCTGAACTTGTGGTTGCGGTCGCGGTTGCGGGAGAACCGTTATCCTGTGTGCCTCCGAAGATCGTGTTGGGATCGGTGGGATGCTGCGAGAAGCTGACGAACTGGGTCATCGAGCCGAGGTTCTGATTGAGGTC
>JBAVGI010000129.1:0-1984 GCA_049684755.1 Candidatus Sulfotelmatobacter sp. | reverse complement strand
ACTATACACGTGTCGCCGAAAGGTCACCACGGATCAATGGACTTGCGAGATCCGCTCGTGAAAGCCGAAATAGAGAAAGCAAACAATGAATAAAACAATCGCGTACTGCAAACCGAACATCGTAGTTCTGGGCAGCGTAGCAGGAATGATCTGCGCGCTCGTCAAGGGCCACATAGGAATCATCGAAGCGATTCAGTGGCGCATCAACCCAGCATATGATCTCGACGAGTAGCAGGACGCGCCCTCAAGCTTGGTTCGTCATCGAGTACTGACGGTGGAAGCGGTTCGACCTTGCAGGCTGCGCAACTCGCGCCAGCGCTTATACTGCTCGGCCTTTGTCGAGTCGGGATCTTCTTTCCCGTTGATCCAAAAGCAGAACCAGTCCACGTTGCCCTGTTGCGAGATTATGCGATCCCAGGGCCTTTCCAGAATGTGTGTTCCTTCTGGGATGTAAATCATTTCTACGGGCTTACCAAGCCGCGACAGTCCAGAATACCAATGCCAGTCCGACAATACCGACTCTGGCCCTAAAGTCTGAATGCGGAGTGGCGTTTCGATTTTGTCCATAAGAAATGAAGGCGACTGATTTAGCCATTGGGACAGTTTCTTTCCGTACGGAGGACCACCGTACACCTGCTCGAATTCACCAGACATCTCTGGGTCCGCATTCGAGAAGACCATATACTGGACATAGCTGAAGTCCACCCCATCGGCGAGGGAGGCCGCCGCAAAGTGGTATTTGGAGTGTGTCAACATATACGTGACATACCAGTACGTCCGGCTGAACCCAGTGATCCCGACCCGATTCCGGTCAATGAGCCCTCTGCGATCTAAATAGTCGACAGCACCCTCGTACGATTGCATGGCTCTCGGGGCTTCCTTGGACGTTACCCAGATATGTGAGTTTGGATCAGGAACCTGCACTACAAAGAACCCCTTGCCAGCCAGCGCCTGGGCAGCGAAAGCTGTCGGCCAAGGGCCGTCCATCCAGAACCTGTCTGCGTGCCATCCGTGGGTTTGGATCACCAATGGATACTTCTGGCCCGCGGCATAGTCGGGAGGCCAGTAGAGTCCGCCCGTTACTTCATTGCCGCGAGAATCCTTCCACGTAATCTCCTCGACTCGCGCCAGGGCAAGATTCTGGAACTGAGGATTCAGGTCCATCAGTCGGAACTTTCGGCCAGTGGGAGGGTCGATGGCAACAAGATGCGGAGGCGTGTTCATGTCCTCATCGAGAACGATATCCGGCAGCCGTGGCACTCCTGTTTGTTCCAGGGCACTGGATCGAGACCATGTCTCGCCGCTCTTTCGAAAGTAAGCTTTCGGCGTGGTCTTTCCACTGAGGCTATCGATCCTGCCAACATCGCAGGCAACATAGCCGGTATCGGGATCCCAGCTAAGGAGCCTGAGGTCATCCTGGCTCATTTTGACGAACTGCCGGCTGGGAATCTTGAATTCCACTAAAAAGGTATGCGCCTTCCTCAGCGCCCGTTCCGCCGGGTCGTCAACATTCAGCGGAAGATATACATTGGAAACCAGTACGGACTTGCTGTCAGGCGACCAAGCCATCTCCGATCCAAAACTCGGGATTGGCGCATCGAACAACACTTGGCTGGCTCCCGTAACCGTGTCGACCAGCTCATATTGGAAGATATACGTGTGGGCTCCTGGTGGGCCTGATTGACGCATCGAAGGCTGCAGAAATTGATCTTCGTACTCGCTCCACGTATTGGAAACGTGGGTAGCTTCCGTCTGAAGTAAGAGGTGCGCCCCATCCGGTGAAAGCGACATCTTAGGATGAGAGATTGCACTGATTCGCCCCAGGGTCGCTATTTTCGTTTCGGCTCGCTGCCCTAATCGCGTGAGAAACAAAGAGTCGTCACCTAGTTCGTTCCCTCCATAGCTGCCGTTGCCTCGAATCAGATCGGTCACGAACTGGCTTGTGACAGCGATTCCTTGCCGTTCGACGCTCTCGGTTAGGAAC
>JBAVGI010000128.1:0-2130 GCA_049684755.1 Candidatus Sulfotelmatobacter sp. | reverse complement strand
CAGATCAGCGTGATCGGCGTGAAATCCTTCACCACGTCGAACGGCACGCTCTTGTAGAGGAACGGATTGACGACCTGGACCGAGGCAGTCTCCAGCAGCGTGTAGCCGTCCGGATCGGACTTGGCGACGACCTCGGCGCCGATGTTGCCGCCGGCGCCGGTGCGGTTCTCGATGATCACCGACTGCCCCCATTTGCGCGACAGCCAATCGGCGAGGATGCGCGGCATGACGTCGGCGGTGCCTCCGGCCGGGTAGGGCACCACGATCTTGACGACATGATTGGGATAATTCTGCGCGCGTGCCGGGGGCGCTGCGAGCGCCAGTCCGCCGGTTAGACCCAGCATCAGTGCGAATTGTGCAGCATGTCGGAATGAAAAGCGGTGCATGTTTCCTCGTCGTCCTATCGCGGTCGCGAGCGGGCCGGGCGGGCGGCTTGATCGGCTCGCAAAACTCTCTGGTTGAGGCCGTAACCTTAGCCAGCACGCCTTACCCCGGCAATGGACGCACCGCCGCATCGCCGGCTCGGAGCGGTGCACCATTTCCGCATTCTAACCGCAGAACTTCTGGGCTTCGCCGACCGGCGCCGGGGCGATGGCTTGGCGCCACCACTCGCCGTGAAGGTCACAGAGGACGATCTTTCCAGGTCTCACTAATCGTGGCGAAAATGCGCTTACCTCATTGAATTAACGAGGGTTTACGTAACGGCTTCTTAAGCTGGGGGAGGCTACAAAGCCGACGGTTCAATCCGGCCAGCGGTGTACCGATGACAATAGATGGGTCATCCATCGTACGGCTGCGGGAATACCTGCAAGGCCTGTCGCCGGCAGCGCGAGCGATGCTCGTCGCGGAGCTTGAGCTCGCGCAATTGCGCGGCGAGAACGTCGCAGGCAGCGAATTGGTACTGCGGGAACTGCGTCAGACGATCCGGTCCGTCGGACAGCCGGTGCCGCGGATCGGCGATGCCGCTCGCCGCTTCTTTATGCCGCTTGAGCCGCTTCTGACTGATGGACCCGCGGATCATAAGCGCCTCGGACGGATTGCCCGCATTTCGCTTGAGCCGATCTGGCGGTGGATTTGCCGCGATCTGATGCCCGCGGAAGCAAGTGTGTTCAGCCATGACATCAATCGCGCGCTGCTCGCAGGCGATGGCGTCAAGGTCGAGCAGATGACTCGCGCGCTGCATGACCGTTCAATCCAGCATATGAACGCTGCGATCGCTGCGACCGAGTCGGACGAAAAAGCGCGCCGTCGGTTTTCCGTTCAGGTCGGCACGCCGCGGGCCGTCGAAGACGTGACGACGCTCGCGCGCATACTTGCCATTCGCGACGTGCTCGGTGATGTGGCGCGGCGGTTGCCCAACCAATTCCGAATGTTTGAAATCGAGCATGCCCATCAGGTGAAGGCCCTGTTCGACAGCTTCTCGGCTGAGAAGTCCTCTGCATTTGCTGCGCCGCAACGGTCCGACATTCTGCTCTACGGACTGATCATCGCGTCCAACCGCATGGCCGCACCGTGGCAGCTGCTACGCCTCGCCACCTATGCGGCCGAAACGGACGAAACCGCTAAAATTGCCGCGACACCCTATGCCGTCGCCGTCAAGATCGTGCTCAGCGATCTGGAGTATGCGGTGAGCGAACTGCGGTCGGAAGTTAAGGTCGGCCGGCCGGTCGCCGCATTGCTCAAGACCCTTCATGACGGGGCGCGCGGCATGCGCACCGAAATGGATCTGTCCGCGGATTCACCGTGGAGTCGGCGCTTGGCATCGATCCGCAGCGCCGTGGCGAATATGCTGACGGCCGAGATCGAGACAACACCGGGCTGTGTCCGCCGCCTGTTACGGTCACGTCCTGCTAAAGAGATCGTGGCCGGCTCGCTGCTCGATGCCATCGACGTCCAGGAAGTCGAGACTCGGATCGAGCTCATTGCCGCGTGCCGGCATTATGCGGGAGAACTCGCGGTCAGCGAAGTGACGCTGCGTACCTATTCCGAGATCACGCAATATCTGGAAACCGCCACCAGAATTCTGCTGGATGCGTTGCGTCATGCCGACGAGGCCGAGCGGCCATTCCGCCACTCGCAGCTCGACGCCGCGATTCGCTTTTGCCGAACGGTATTCAGTCCTGACTATGC
>JBAVGI010000127.1:0-31280 GCA_049684755.1 Candidatus Sulfotelmatobacter sp. | reverse complement strand
TCGAGATCACCTGCGCCGCCGCCAATGCCGCTGCATCCGCCGCGCGTTGCGCCTCTGCCTTGGCCTCGTAGAGCGTGCCCAGATCAATCGAGAGGGCCGCCATGGAAATGATCGCCACCATGCTGATCGCGACCAGCGCCATGGTGAACCCGCGCTGCGTCGAATCAGCGCCCACATTCTTTCGTGCCCGGCGGATGAATGGTGGCAGCATGGAAATTCCTCAGTTCTGGTTGAACGCCTCCGCGGCGGTGTTAATGGTACTGGGACCTAGAAACCTTGTGCCCACCAGACCGCCGACGCTGTTGAACTGCCATTTATACGCATAGCTGATGGTGACGTAGGTGCCGATCAGGTAAACGCCGCTCACCGCCGCCGGCGAATATCCGCGGTTAATCGTGAGCGTGATCCCGTTTCCCGGACAACCCGAACCGGTCGCACTGTAGGTCCAAGTAAGCGCACTCTGCGTAGGCGTCGGCGGAGTGCCTCCTCCTGACAGGCCGCAATCGTTAATCTTCTCCGAGAGCAGATAATTATCCACCACCTGAAAAGCATCACCCACAGCTACCGGCACAGCCGGCAATGCTACGTACATATCGCTCGCCGGATCGGCCGCAGCCACGCGCGCGCCTTCACGGGCAGCGTTCGTAAGTTTCTGCTTCAGAGTCAGAGCCCCGCTAAAATCGAAAATCCCCACCACAAACAACACCAGCACCGGAAGCGACAGCGCCAGCTCCACCACCTGCGAGGCGCGATCGTCGGCCCAGCCGCGCCATGCCGGTGCGATCACTCCAATTCGCCGGCTCGCGCACCACTTCATTGCGTCTCCGCCCTCATCTGCGCCTGCCCCGGAACCAGCACATTCCCAATATCCAACGTGGTCAGCGGAATACTGAAATGATAGGGATACTGATACCTCGCGCTCACCGACACTCCGCACGTTCCCGCCCCACCCTGGCTCGGATACGACAACTGGACAGGCTCCTGAACACAAACATCAGAAATAGTGCTGTCGCAGGTAACTGCGGTCCCGCACGAAGCGTTCGCGCTGCCGCAAGCGCACAGCGTAGGCGGCGTCCACTTCGGCGACGCCCCTCCCCAGGGAACCAGATTATTCTTATTCAAGTGCGCCGCAGCCAGCGCGTTGTAGACCGCCGTTTGTGCGCTCGCCGCCGGACTTGGCGTGGTCCCACAGGTCGCACAGACCGGAGCTACCGCAGCTTCCGCTCCCGCTCGCGTTCCTTGCGCAATCGTCCCGTAAATCAGAAATACCAAGCCAAACCAGATGACCCCGATCACGAACATAAAGACGAGCGGCAACACGAAGGCACTTTCTACAATCTCCGTGCCGCGCGTATCTTTCGCGATTTTCCATGCGATGTTCCGTAATGTCATCCATCGCGCGTTCAGCATGGTTAAAACCTTCCCGTCAGCTTGCCGACTCCGAAAAGTAAAGTGGTCAGAGCCAATGCTACTCCGTAGGGAATTTTCAGCGACCGCGGATTATCCAGCGAAACCTCGGCTCCGGGCATGTGAAACGTCAACATCGAACTCAGCATTCGTCCGATGTTACGAAAAGTCTCCCTAACCCGCCGCTTGTAGATGACCAGAGCGAGCGCCATAACGCCGGCGACGAAAATCGAGCCCATCAGCAAATCCAGCAGCACTCCCGGTCCCACGATTGCACCCAAAGCTCCCGCCAACTTCCAGTCGCCCGCGCCCAGACTGCGCAAGAAAACCAACGGCAACAGCAGCAACAATCCCAGCCCCGCTCCCAGCAGGGAAGTCTTAACCCCGCTCGATCCGCTCAATGCCGCATTCGCCGCGATGCCCGCAAGCAGCCCGGGAACCGTCAGCCAGTTCGGAATCCGCCGCCAACGCCAGTCAGTCCCGCCAGCCGCCACCGCCAAAGCCATCGCCAGCTCCAACAAGACCGGCTTCAAATGCGTTCCGCCGGGCCACGGAACCCCGCTTGCCGACGTCTTTGAAAGTGACTTTTCATGAATGATGAAACCGGACTTCGCAGAGCGCAGCCGCCCTCGCTACAGGATATTTTCAGACCCTACTGTCGCGGATTTTCACACAGCCCGATAGCGAAGTCAATGAACTGGCAGGCTCCGCCGTTACCAAAAGAAAAGCGAGCAAAAGAAAAGCCCGGATCTTCATCCGGGCCCTCTCAAACTCAAAAATTGATTACCGGTTAAACGCCCCCGCGCTGTTATGCTCCGCCACAATCTTCTTGGCATTGTCTGCCAGCGCCTTGGCTTGCGGCAAAAGCTCGAGAGCCTTCTGCACTTCCGGATCCGATTCCGCCCGAACTTTCAGCCCTTCATCTTGACCGAACGCATCCACAAAAATCTCCGCCTTGATGTTCGATTTGATCCAGTCGTTGTTATCCACCAGATCAGCTTGCGTATAAGGAATGTTCGCTTCGTCGAGCGACTTGCGGAAATCCTGCATAATCGCATCATCCACTTCGAAGCTCTTCGTCGGATGATGATTCACGACATACAGTTTGGCGAAGTTGAAGAAAGCATAATGTTGCAGCAGCGTATCCTGGAAGTGGTTGCCCTTCACCGGAGGAATCACCACATCCGGCGTGATTCCACCACCGCCGTAAACTGTGCGGCCGCTGTCGGTCAGCTTCACTTCGCGGTTGGCATTGCTGCCCGACTCCGCATCGCGGTTGTAATAATAATCGTAGAGTGAAATGTTGCTGTAATCGCGCTGAATCAGCCGTCCGCTGGGCGTGTAGTAATGCGCCGTGGTCAGCGCCAGTCCAGTATTTTCCGAAAGCGGATACACCGTCTGCACCAGCCCTTTGCCGAACGTCACTTCCCCTGCGATCAAGCCGCGATCATGATCCTGAATCGCACCGGAAACAATCTCCGCCGCAGAAGCAGTCAATCGGTTCACCAGCACAACTAGCGGATAATCTTTTCCTCCATTGCCGTGCTGCGCCACATACCGCTTCTCCGCAGAGGCGCGCCCGTGATGCGAAACAATCAACTGCCCCTTCTTCAGGAATTTGTCCGCAACGCCAACGCCTTCGCTGAGCAGACCTCCGGGATTTCCCCGCAGATCCAGAATCAAACCCTTAAGGTCGCCCATCTCATCGAGCGCCTTCGAGACCTCTTCCTCCGTGGTCTCGTTGAATCCGGTTACATGCAAATAACCAATGCCCGGCCGGATCAGGAAATGCACATCCACGCTGTAACGCGGAATCTCATCGCGTACCAGCGTGAACTCCATCGGCTTCTCCACGCCTTCGCGCGAAATGCTGATATGCACCGTCGTTCCCTTGGGCCCCTTGAGCAGGTCAGCGACATCCGGGGTACTCATATTTTCGGTGGACTTCCCATCCACCGCGATGATCACGTCTCCAGGATGAATGCCGGCTTTATAAGCAGGAGTTCCCGTAAACGGAAAAATCACAATCACTTTATTGTTGCGCGGACCGACCGTCATCCCCACGCCGTAATATTTGCCGCGCTGGTCTTCCCGCATCAGCGCGTAAGACTTGGGATCGAAGAAATTCGAGTGCGGATCGAGCGCATGCAGCATCCCCGGAATGGCACCGTTGTAGATCGCCTTATCGGGATTCACCGCGTCCGCGTAATTATCCTCAATCACCGCATAGACATCAGTGAACTGCTTCAGGCTGTCCTTAACATCGGAGTCGCTCGAAGTTGAGGGGGACTGCTGCCCTGTGCGCTGGGCGAAAAGAATCCCAAGAAAACCACAGGCGAGCAGAAAAAAGACTACCAGGAAGAGTGAGCGGCGAGAACTACGTGCCATTTTAAATATTTCCTTCGGTTGAGGATCTCGAGCATCCCCAGTTAGCGCACTGAATAGACGCAGTATATCACCACTTTAGACGGCCGCGAACCGGGGGCGGTGGCCTAATTTGCTTTTTTGTGTTGCTCCTCATACTCACGAATCATGCGCTGGGCCTCGGGATGGACATGGGTCTCCCAGCGGGAAAAGTCTGGATTCGGGATGCCGTCAACAATCATGAAATCAAACAAGTGGGATACTCGCCATACATACCAAAAATACGCCTCAGCGGGATGATTGAGGAAGTTCTGGTACTTGACGATTCCGAAGACATGGAGAAAGGCTTTGCTCCATCGAACGTTGTTTATGTCCTCCTCGGTAAGCAACGGGGTGAAATGGATAAGAACTTTGAATTCGGCTCGTGGTTCGATGGTCTGGGGAATTGTGAGGGGCCAAATTTTGGCGTCTTGGGGAAAACTATCGGACTCATGCAGGGTCGCTGCTCCTTCGGCGAAGACATTGAAGGCATTGGTCAAACCCTCATTGGTAACGGTGATCGCTACTGTAGGGAAAACTGCCACTGGCTTAAGTTCAAGGGGTTCCTGAACAATATCAGCTTTGAGTCTGGGTATCTTTTCGGCAAATGTCGTCTTGACCTGTTCCCACATTGCGGAGGTTTGATTTCCCATCTCCGTCAACTGGCGGCCCATCAATACCCCCTGCGCGTTCATAGCAGCAAGCTGTCCTTGCATCGTGCTAGCTTGCGCTTCTATAGCCTTCAGGGTTCGCAGCGCAGCACAAACGCCGACAATGCCGACAACGACCAAAAAACCTGTAAGAATGACATAGGCTATGTACCACCCGTCAGTCCTTACCGTCACGGGGGGAAGTTCGGCGACACTTATGGTTTTCTCTGCATTGCTTGGGCTGCTTGGGTCGGTTTCGCCTTGGCGCTGTGGGGTTCCAGTAGGCTGGCTTGGAGAGGATGGCCCGATTGGACCGGGGCTGGTCTTCTCGGGGTCGGCCTGACTATGGTCTTTGCTAGCCTGAGCAGCCTTATTGTCGGATGCCTTCCGTGGTACTGGTTGACCTGTCTGCATGACGGCCAAGAACATAGCCAGCACAATTACTTTCATAACGGACAAATTGTACCCCGAAAATACTTGACAAGCAATAGTTATTGGGGTACATTAATAGACATGGCGAACGTACTCAATACCGACAAGCAAATCGCGGTCATCGCAGCATTGGCCGAAGGCTCTAGCCTTCGCTCGATAGAGCGCATCACTGGCATTCACCACGATACGATTGGGCGTCTCGCCGTTAAAGTCGGTCAGGGATGCGCGGCCTTGTTGGATTCCTCTATGAGGAATCTGCCCTGCAATCGCCTAGAAATGGACGAAATTTGGGGATTCGTCGGAAAGAAAGACCGGAACGTGCGCGAAGGCGAGGATGGAGTAGGCAGCGTTTGGACGTTTTGCGTGATTGATGCAGAAACCAAGCTAGTTCCGGCGTTCAAGTGTGGCAATCGTGATGCTGCGACGGCGAAGGCGTTTGTACAGGACGTTGCTAACCGCATGGCATACCGCGTGCAAATCTCCACCGATGGCCTTGCGGCTTACGTCCCGGCGATGCAAGCGGCTTTCGGCGAGTTTGTGGACTACGGCCAGATCGTCAAGACTTACGGGCACGAGGAAGTTAGCGACAATCGCCGCTACAGTGCGCCCAAGTTTGTTTCAGCCGAGAAGAAAACAATTATTGGTATTCCAGATGAGCGCCTAATCTCTACCAGCTACGTTGAGCGGTTGAATGCCACCACGCGGTTACACATGCGCCGCCTCACTCGCCTGACGCTGGCATTCAGCAAGAAGCGCGAGAACTTTGAGGCAGCGGTTGCCCTGCACTTCGCCTACTACAATTTTGTGAAGCGGCACAACACGCTGCGCTGTACACCAGCGATGGCGGCGGGAGTTACGGGCACGTTCTGGAGCGTGGGCGATTTAGTGGAGGCTGCGGCATGACAGATGAGGCGGCATTTAGCTGGGTGCGGGAAAGACATTCATGTTCGGCTTACGCCATATTCATGAAATTGAAACTAGAGATTGAACAAGACGTTGCCGAGCGCAACGCATTGCGTCCCGAGGAGCGTTGGTACGGATTCCGCGTGGTTTCCCACGGTGCCACGTTCTCAGTCATGCGCGAAGGGAACAAAATATCCAAATCGGCTACGTTTTCAATCAAGGATGACCAAATCGTGGTGGTGGACGATAAGGACAAAGTGGTGCTGAAAGCATCTCTAACATTGAACGATGATGGCGAGTGCAGATTCAAGATTGAGGGCAAAGAGCGAGAATCGTGGCATCTGCGGAAACTGGTATTGGAAGAAATGTTCTTCGGGAGTGACGTTCAGTGAGCCATATCGAAGAACTGAGAGATGCGATTCACAAGCTACACGGCGGGAAGGCCACGCACCGCGAGAGTGTGCCAGTGAAAGAAGTGTTCAACGGGGAAACAGTCTGGGATGGGATTGTGGAAGTGTTTCATCTGGAAGGCCATCCGAAGGCGAACACTGCCTATGCTTGGCTGCACGATACAGGCGACTCGGATAAGCCGACTCAGCATGTGGCGGTCCTTCACGTCCCGCCTGTCGTATCTCCGTTAACTGCCGTAAGAGCGTTCATCGTCCAAAACTTTAGGAATAATGCCGATGCCCAGAGCTAAGAAAGTCGGAAGGCCCACCCTGCCGAAAGGGAACGCTAAAGATGTCATGCTGCGCGTGCGTATAACGCCGGACGATCTAAAGGCGATGAAGGCAACTGCCAAAGCTAAAGGGGAGACTGTTTCGGAATGGACTCGCGGCACGCTGAGGGCCGCAGCCAATGCCTGAAAAGTTCAAATTAGGCCACTACCCGAACCGGGAACGTCACCGTCGGTAACCATCCTCTACCGTTCTTCTATTGAGATGCGCCAAACCGCCGGCAGGTTCCATTTTTCGGTGCTCTCCTGTGATGTCAACGGAACCGCTGCCCACGGAAATGCTATTGACGCCGCGGCTCAACCGCTATATTGTGGCCGCACCAAAACGCGGGGGGCCCGTTTTGGTTATCACCGAAGCGCTCGGAGTCCGAACATGCTACTTCGTCGAGTAGTGTTCGCGGCGAGTTGTGCCCTGTGTCTGGTTCTCGCCGCCGGTAATCATTGGAGGCCTGCCGTTCACGCCAGCGACGGCTTCCCGCCCATTTCCCCCGAAGAACTCAAGATGACCAGCGAGCCTCTTGCTCCCGGCGCGCCCGCCGTGATCCTCTACCGCCAGGTCGACCGCGATGACAACGGCCACACCTCGCACGAGGATAACTACATCCGGATCAAAGTCCTCACTGATGAAGGCCGCCAGCGCGCCAACGTCGAGCTCCCGTTCTCCAAGGAGCGCGAGAACGTGGTTGCCATTCGAGGCCGCACCGTGAAGCCCGACGGATCCGAGGTCCCCTTTGACGGCACCGTGTTCGAGAAGTCGCTGGTCAAAGGCAGAGGCCTGCACTACCTAGCGAAGACCTTCACCCTGCCCGATGTCGAGGTCGGTTCCATTATCGAGTATCGCTGGACCTACGATCTCAGCGAAAAGTATATCTTCGATTCTCACTGGATCCTCAGTCAGGATCTCTTCACCAAGACCGCCCGATTTTCTTTGAAGCCCTACAAAAGCAATTACATGCCGATGTCTCTACGCTGGAGCTGGCAAGGCTTGCCTGCAGGCATTGAGCCAAAAGAGGGCCCCGACCACGTGGTCCGTATGGAAGTCAGCAGCCTTGCCGGCTTTCAGACTGAGGATTTCATGCCACCCGTCAACGAACTGAAAGCGCGGGTGGACTTCATTTACCAGGATGATCTGATCGAAACCAATCCTGACAAATTCTGGAAAAACGTCGGCAAGCGACGGAACGGGCAACTTGAATCCTTTGTGGGCAAGCGCAAGGCTATGCAAGAAGCGGTCGCACAAATTGTTTCCCCCAGCGATCCTCCAGAAGTGAAGCTGCGGAAAATCTACGATCGTGTCCAGCAGATTCGAAATAAGTCCTATGAGCTGAAAAAGACGGAGCAGGAAGAGAAACGCGACAAGGAGAAGCCTCCGGAAAATGTTGAGGAGGTTTGGAAACGCGGCTACGGGAGTGGTGTGCAACTGACGTGGCTATTTCTGGGGTTGGTGCGCGCCGCGGACTTCGAAGCCTACGGCTGCTGGGTCTCCGACCGCAGACAGTATTTCTTTACTCCCAAGACCATGCAGCCCGGAAAGCTGGACGCAAATGTCGTGCTGGTCAAGCTGAACGGCAAAGATCTTTATCTCGACCCCGGAGCGGAGTACACCCCTTTCGGCCTGTTGAAGTGGTCGGAAACCGGAGTACCCGGCTTGAAGTTGGATAAGGATGGTGGGACGTGGATTCAAACCACGCTTCCCGCAGCCGCCGAGTCGCGCATGGAGCGCAAGGCAAATCTGAAACTCTCTGACACCGGCGACCTCGAAGGCAAGCTCACTGTGACGTACACCGGGCTGGAAGCGATGTACCAACGGCTGGATGTGCGCCACGCCGATGATGTAGCCCGCAAGAAATTTCTGGAAGATCGCTTGAAAGCGCAGGTGCCGGTGGGGGTTGAAGTTGAACTGGTAAATCAGCCCGACTGGAGCGGTTCGGAAACCCCGCTAGTCGCGGAGTTCGATGTAAAAATTCCGGGCTGGGCCTCGAATGCGGGCAGGCGTGCGCTGGTGCCTGCCGGAGTATTTACTGGCGTGGAGAAGCATGTCTTTGAACACAACCAACGTACCCACCCCATTTATTTCGAGTATCCCTACGAGAAGGAGGACGACGTCACCATTGAGTTGCCACCAGGATGGCAAGTAAGCAGTGTACCGCCGCCTCAAGTCAAAGACGGCCATGTCGTGGCCTACAGCATCAAGGTCGAAAACAACAAAAACACTCTGCACTTAACGCGGAAATTGACCGTGGATTTTCTGATTCTTGACGCTAAATACTACGGCGCTCTGCGCAATTTTTTCGAAGTAGTGAGGACCGGAGATGAACAGCAAATCGTGTTACAGCCTGGCGCCGCGACTGCCAGTAATTAAAAATCTGGTGCAGGCAGCCTGTGCCGTGGCGGCCTTGAGCTTTCTGCTCTGCCCACCCCACGCTCTCGCCAGCGGAGACGCACCCCAATGGATGCATGCCCTCGTCAACGCTCCATTACCCACCTACGACGAGAAGACCGACGCAGTTCTGCTCTATTCCGAAATCAACGTCACAGTTATTTCAACCGACAAGATCAGGACTCAGGTTCGCGAGGCTTACAAGATTCTCCGGCCCAATGGTCGTGCACACGGTACCGTGTCCGTTTATTTTAATCCGCAAAGAAAAGTACGAACCTTGCACGGCTGGTGCATTCCCGCACAAGGCAAAGATTTCGAAGTAAAAGACAGGGACGCGATCGAAGCTGCGCCCGGCATCGATGGCGGAGAACTGATCTCCGACGTGAAATACAAAATGCTTCGTATTCCCGCTCCCGATCCCGGCAACTTTATCGGCTACGAGTATGAAGTGGAAGAGCAGCCCATCTTTCTTCAGGAGTTGTGGCATTTTCAGGAAACGGATCCGGTTCGCGAGAGCCATTACTCGCTGCAACTTCCTGCCGGCTGGGAGTACAAGGCGTCGTGGCTAAACCACGAGGAAGTTGCGGTAACTGCGGCCAGTGGAAATGTTTCTCAGTGGGTTCTTCATGATGTGAAAGGGATCCGAAGAGAACCAGAAATGCCGCCGCGAGATGGCGTAGCCGGCTTCATGATCGTTTCTCTATTTCCCCCTGGCGGTGTGTTAAATGGCTTTGCCAACTGGAACGAGATGGGTAGGTGGTATATCAATCTGGTCGGCGGTCGGGTGGAGGCGTCCCCGGAAATCAAACAGCAGGTCGCCGCGCTGACTGCGTCGAAAACCACCGCTTTGGAAAAAATGCAGACGCTCGCCACTTTCGTACAGCGCGACGTCCGTTATGTCGGTATTGAGCTCGGTATCGGTGGCTGGCAACCCCATGCCGCAGCCGACGTTTTTTCGCACCGGTACGGCGACTGTAAGGACAAGGCCACTCTCGTCCGCTCCATGCTCCACGAGATTGGCATTGACTCCTACCATGTCGTTGTCTACACAGAACGGGGCGCCGTCACGCCAAGTACTCCAGCGCACAGCGGCTTCAATCATGCGATTCTGGCGATCAGGTTGCCCGAAGGCCTCAGCGACCCCTCGCTGATTGCCACCGTCCAGCATCCCAAATTAGGCAAGCTCCTCTTCTTCGATCCCACCAACGAGTTGATCCCGTTTGGCCAAATCCCGGGTTATCTCCAGGCCAACTATGGACTCCTCGTCACTCCAGACGGCGGAGAATTGATCGAACTTCCGCAGCAGCCCTCTTCGATGAATAGTATCCGCCGGACCGCCCAGCTGATCCTGGACAAGAACGGCACATTGAGAGGTGACGTCGAAGAGCTTCGGCTGGGCCAGCGCGCTTCCTCGGAACGCTGGCGATTACGCAACGTAAGCAAAGACGCCGACCGCATCAAACCAATCGAGGAGCTTCTGGCCGGTTCCCTGGGAAGTTTTCAAATCACCCGCGCGTCCCTCCTCAACGTACAGCAGACCGACCGGCCTTTCGGCTTCAACTATTCGTTCGAATCTCCTAACTACGCCAAAAATGCCGGCGACCTCTTACTGGTGCGGCCTCGCGTGATCGGAATGAAAGGCTCAGGATTTCTGAAGACAAAAGAACCGAGAAAGTTTCCCATCGAATTCGAAGAACCCGCGCAGGACACCGATTCTTTCGAAATCACAATCCCGCCGGGATACGTGGTGGACGATGTTCCGCCACCCGTGGACGCCGACTACGGCTTCGCCAGCTACCATTCGAAGACAGTCGTGAACGGTAACATAGTCGACTACACTCGCACCTTTGAAGTCAAAGAGCTAAGCGTGCCCGTCAACAAGGCCGAAGACCTGAAAAAGTTCTATCGCATCATCGCCGGAGATGAACGCAACACGGTAGTTCTCAAGCCTTCTCCGTAGCCAATTCTGCAAGGACGATCATCGAAAGGGCTATCATCGAAATTGACCGTGGATCTGCCGCAAAACGAACGCCAAACGTTGCCGCCTAAGCACTCCCGCATTATGATGAATCCATGAGTTTTTCGGAGACGATCTTCCTGTTCGTCCTGGCCCTTGTCGTTTTCGGGCCAAAGAAGTTGCCGGAGATCGCCCGTCAGGCCGGACGTCTGCTCGCCGAACTTCGCCGCGCTTCAAACGAATTCAAGTCACAAATCGAAACCGAAATAGCCCATTTAGAGGTCGAGAAGAAGCAAACCATTCTGCCTCCCGCCGCACCGCCCCAGGGGGCGGTCGCCAGTCTTAGTTCGAATCCCGCAGCGAGTGAGGCTACCCCGCACGAATCTCGCGCGACTTTAGCCGCTCCCGCCGAGGCGACGCTCGCCGGCGGCAGTTTGGCCACTTCGAATTTAGCCACTGCGAACGTAATCGCGGAGAATTCCGAGATCCCTCCCGCCGCGCCTCCCACCTCCGTGGCTGAACCAGAGGTCGCCTCAACTACGCAGGATTCGCATGTTTGAAAATTTGACCCGCGCTTTGGAGAATGACCCGAAGCGCGATCCCATGCCCACCATGGGCTTTCTCGACCACCTCGAGGAGTTGCGCACTCGCCTGGTTTACTCCATCGCCGCAGTCGCCGTGGGCTTTTTCGCCTGCTGGTGGAAGGTTGAGACCATTTATGACATCATGCAGCGCCCCATCATGAAGGCGCTGAAAGACAACGGCATGTCGGAGCGCCTGGTCTACCTGAACCCCACCGAACCCTTCAACCTTTACTTGAAGATTGCTGCCCTCGCCGGATTGTTTCTCACCTCGCCTTTTGTCCTGTACCAGGTTTGGATGTTCATCTCTCCCGGCCTCTACCGCAACGAGAAGCGCTACGTCGTGCCGTTCATGGTCTCAACGATTGCGCTATTCACCGCTGGCGGATATTTCGGCTACAAGGTCGTCTACCCGCAGGCGCTTGGCTTTCTTATCCATTTCGGCCGCCAGTTCCAGCCCATGATCACTATCGGCGAATACACGTCGCTGTTTCTCAGCATCATTCTGGGCATGGGTCTGATCTTCGAACTCCCGATCCTTATCTTTTTTTTGGCGTTGATGGGCATTATTACGGCGGGGTTCATGTGGAAGAATTTCCGCTACTCCATCCTCGTCATCTTCATTATTGCCGCAATCGTCAGTCCCACACCGGATGTCTTAAACATGTGCATCTTCGCCGCTCCCATGATTGCTCTGTATGCCCTGAGTATCGGCATAGCCTGGGCCGTCCATCCCAAACAGCGCCGCGCGCGCCAGGAAAAGAAATCGGCGGCATAATGGGAAGTTACCGGCATGTTCAATTGAGGTTTAATCCGTGATCAGCAAGAAAATAGCGCTGCGAATCTTGTTGCTCTCGGTCGCGATCGCCATCGTGGCCTGCAACCGCGATCAGGATGCAACTCCCGTGAAGGCGCAAATCCAGCCCTCGGCAGAGCCTGCTTCGCTGCCAGCGCTCTCGCTTCCCGCCGATAGCGGACCGCCTCCGGCCTTCGATTCGGCCCGCGCCATGCAATACGTGAAGGAAATGGTCGCTCTCGGCCCGCGCCCTCTCGGCAGCGCGAGTCACAAGAAAGTCGAAGCCTTTATCACTTCTCAGCTTAAAGGCGACACGGTCGAAGATGACGCGTTTACCGCCGATACTCCCGAGGGCAAATTTCCCGTGCGGAATATCGTTGCGAAATTCCCCGGCACGCTTGACGGCATCATCGTCATCGCCAGCCACTACGACACGAATTATCCCCTGCGCAACACCTCCTACATCGGCGCCAACGACGGCGCTTCTTCCAGCGCGCTCTTGCTTGAAATAGCGAATCAACTGCGCGGCAAGAAACGCGACGGTTACAGCGTCTGGCTGGTTTGGGATGATGCGGAGGAAGCCATGAAGCCGGATACCGAAATGCCCTTCGAAAAAGATAGCCTGTATGGAATTCGTCATCTTGCCGAGAAATGGCAAGCAGACGACACTCTGAAGAAAATCAAAGCATTTCTACTGGCGGATATGATTGGCGACGCCGACCTCAACATCGACCGCGACGAAAACTCAACTCCCTGGCTGGAAGAAGTGGTTTATCAGGCCGCCTCGCGCCTCGGCTATCAATCACACTTCTTTGCCCGCGATAATCAGGTCACGGACGACCACATTCCTTTCATGCAAAGAGGCGTACCCTGCGCTGATCTCATCGACTTCGACTACGGCTACAACAACGTCTTCTGGCACACTCCGCAAGATACCGTTGATAAACTCAGTCCGAAAAGCCTGGAAATCACGGGCAACACGATTCTGGAGACGGTCAACATACTCGACAAAATGAATCCACTTCCACCAAAGTAAGATGAAGAAAAAGTTTTTCTCCGCGCTCTCTGCGTCCGCACTCCGCGCACTCTGCGATAAAGCCTTTTGCTCTTTTCCCCAAATTCATTTCTAATGCACCCGATGCGACCAGTGAAAGTGGTTTGTCTCTGTTTCATCTTGAGCTATCTGTCCCAAGCGGCGGCCCAACCAACTGACTCAGGCGACGACGCTCGCATCATTCGATTCGCGCTCCAACCGTCGCCCATAGAGCACAACCTGCGCGAACTGACAGACGAAATCGGCGGCCGCGTTCCCGGCACAATTGCCATGCAGCGCGCCATCGATTGGGGCGTACACATGTTCAATGTGGCCGGCGCTGATAGCGTACACACGGAAGAATTCATCATCCCTCATTCCTGGGCGGAAGGCGCGACCGAGATGACCGTCAGCGCCACTGGGACCGCGCTTGATCCTAAGCTCACGCAGATTCCAAGGGTCCACTTCCGCGTGCGTTGTGTTTCCATCGCATGGGCTCCCGCATTGGCTCCTGTGAAGCACGTCCCGGTTGTCGACGTCGGCAACGGCAGCGCCGCCGAATTCAAAAAAGCTGGCGACATTTCCGGCAAAATCGTGCTCGTGCATTCCATCGTCCTGAAAACCTGGGAGGATCTTTTCGGTGAATATGCAATCGCTCCGCCGGTCATCACTGCCGCTGTGCAGGGCAAAGCCAAAGCCGTCGCCTTTATCGCCACCCGTGAACACGACATTCTCTACCGTCATACGAATTCTGTTGCCGGGGAAATCGACCGCATCCCTCAAGTTCTCTTGGCCCGCGAAGATGGCGAACGCATCGGACGCCTGCTAGCCTCCGGTCATCCCGTATGGGCGGACCTGAGCATTCCCGATCGCATCGGCGGTCCGATCAAGTCCGCAAATGTTGTCGCTGAAATCAAAGGCAGCGAGAAGCCCGACGAATTCGTGATTCTCGGCGCTCATCTGGATTCGTGGGAACTGGGTACCGGCGCGCTCGATAACGGCTGCAACGCCGCAATGGTCGTAGACGCCTTGCGAACGATCAAAGCCTCAGGCCTGAAACCGCGCCGTTCCATCCGCTTCATTCTTTTTTCCGGCGAAGAAGAAGGTCTGCTCGGCTCGCGAGCCTATTCCACCGCCCACCGGCCCGAACTCGACAAAGCCGCCGGCGTCATCATCTACGACTCCGGAACCGGCAAGACCACAGGATTCTCCACCGGCGGCCACAAGGACGTCATCGAAACTGCGAAGACCATCATCGCGCCCCTCCGCCAATTCGGGCTGACCGAACTAAAGACCGACATGGAATGGGGCACCGATCACTTCGATTTCATGCTGGAAGGTGTTCCGACTTTCGTCGCCGATCAGGACGAAGCAAACTATCTCGAAAACTACCACGCCGTCTCCGACACCTACGACAAAGTAGATTTCGTGCAACTCAAAAAAGATGTCGCCGAAGCCGCCGAATTTTCTTTCGCCCTGGCCAGTCTTCCGGAAAAGGTCGGCCCCCGTTTCACCCGCGCACAGATCGAACAATCCCTGCGCGAAACCGGCTCCGAACAAATGCTCAAGGACTCCGGGATGTGGGATGCATGGCGAGCCGGAAAGCTGGGTCGGCACAAGTAGAAGTCATTGCTGATTGCTGATTGCTGATTGCTGATTTCTGATTGTTGATTGGAAACCTCGCGCCGAATCGTTTCTCACTCAGCAATCAAAAATCAACAATCAGCAATATCATTTTTCCAAACGGACGTCGCTTGCTCTACTTCTGGATCCTCTTCAACCTGTTCGCCATCGGCATGCTGGTGTTGGATCTCCGCATCCTGCACCGGCGCGGACGCGTGCGTTCTCGCGATGCTCTGGCTCGAAGCGCCCTCTGGGTCGCCCTGGCTGCGGCTTTCGCCGCGCTGGTTTTTTTCTGGCAAGGCCGCCAGGTTGCCCTCGAGTTCGTCACCGGCTACGTGCTGGAACTTTCGCTCAGCGTCGATAATCTTTTCATCTTCCTGGTAATCTTCCGCTATTTTGCCGTCCCCGAGGAGTACCAGCACCGCGTTCTTTTCTGGGGGATTCTCGGCGCTCTTCTGATGCGCGCCTCCTTCATCCTTGCAGGCATTGGTCTCATCCAGCGCTTCCACTGGATTTTTTACGGGTTGGGCGCGTTACTTGTTTACAGCGGAATAAAACTCGGGTTCACCGGCGAACACAAAATCGATCCGGCAAAAAATCCGGTCGTGAAAGCGATGCGCCGCCTGATGCCTGTCACCGATAGTTATGAGGGAGGCCGTTTCTTCGTGCGTGGCTGGCAAGGACACTCCGGCCTTTATGCCACTCCGTTGCTGCTGGTGCTGGTAGTAATCGAAACCACAGACCTGCTCTTCGCCATCGATTCCATCCCCGCGGTCCTGGCCATTACACTCAATGCTTTCATCGTGTACACCTCGAACGTCTTCGCCATACTCGGCCTGCGATCGCTTTTTTTCGCAGTCTCTGGCCTGATGAAAGTTTTTCGCTTTCTCCACACTGGATTGGCCGTGATTCTGGTCCTGATGGGTTTGAAGATGATTGCGGCGAACTACTTCAAGGTACCGACCCTGGCAATGCTGGCAGTGGTGGCCGGGGTTCTTGCAATTTCAATGCTGGCTTCGCTGGTATTTCCAACCGATGCCGCATCCACCGAGCGCTAAGAAACGGCTGGGCTCCTAAGTTCGTGATGGAAGGCCCGGCGAACGAAAGTTGGGCGCACGGGCAGGAAACACACAGCACATCATGAAGAACTATTTGGGGTGATCCGATAAGATAGGTATGGACGCACGGCTAGAGTTGGCGCTGTGGTATGTGTCGAGGGAGCGCGTCACTTCTGCAAATTCCACTGACCGCGATCCACTGTTAAGAGGTATCTGAATCGATAGTCCCCCACGAAAGTTCCATTTTGGAATATTCCCGTGCCTGCCAGGCGTCCATGCTTTGCTTTGAAATTGATGGTCATAATGTCATCCGCGAAATGCGCGACCGTGATTTTCAGAGCATCGCCTTTGTAGCCCACGGGGCTGCCCGTCAGCATGACGCGGCCCTCCAGGGCACCGTTCTGCACCGTAATGCTTAGGACCGCAGCGCCCGTCCCTTCACGGTCGTGCAGATATTGCGACTGCCACGTGCCTGTATAGGTCCCCACGAATTGATTGGGGGACGGCGCAGGCGAAGCTTGCCCCATCGAAGCCCCAGCGAGTACCAGTACGGCTGCTACAAGCCTCATGGAATACCCTCCAGAAACGACCCGATTGTAACCTGTGAATACGGGAAAGGCGATTGGGAAGTTCTCGCCTACAAAAATTTCAGGCTCTCACCCTTGAACACTGAATGCTTCAGAAATTTCTTGTCATCGTGCGTCGGATAATCGGTTCGATAATGGGCGCCACGACTCTCCTCGCGGGCTAACGCTGCTCGCACCACCAGCGTCCCGGCGAGATGAAGATTCGCCGCCTCCCACGCCCGCATGGTGCGCGGATTCGCCACTCGCGGAGCCAATGCCTGTAGTTTCCCGAGCCCCTCCTGCATCCCCATTCGACTGCGGACAATGCCCACGTCTTTCCACATAATGTCTTGTATCTGCCCGATCACTTCTTCCATTCCTGCGTCCACCGGCCCATTGTGAGAGACGGGCTTTGGAGCGCTTGCCGATCCCCGCGATTTCTTTAATTCCTCCCGCATCGCCTTTCCCGCCCGTGCGCCATACACCACCCCCTCGAGCAGGGAATTGCTGGGCCACCGGTTCGCTCCGTGTAGACCGGTCGCCGCGGCTTCGCCCGCTGCATAAAGTCCAGCGAGACTCGTCTTGCCGTTCAAATCGGTGCGCACGCCTCCCATTGCATAGTGAGCCGCGGGACGAATCGGAATCAGATCCTCAGTAATGTCGACGTTGTACTGCAGGGAAGTCGAATAAATCCCCGGAAAATGCTTCTGCACCTGGCCGGCTTTCAGGTGCGTGAGATCAAGATAAACGTAAGGATCCCTGGCGTGGCTCACTTCCATTTCGTGCATAATGGCGCGCGCCACCAGGTCGCGCGGTGCCAGTTCGGCCAGCGGATGATACTTCGCCATAAAGCGGTCCATCTCAATGTTGCGCAGATACCCGCCCTCGCCGAGCAACGCCTCCGACAGCAAAAATCGAGGCGCCTTCTTCAAATAAAGCGCCGTGGGATGAAACTGAATGAACTCCATGTCGCTCACTTCCGCGCCGGCGCGAAAAGCCATGGCGACCCCATCGCCCGTGGCAACGTCGGGATTAGTCGTATTACGATAAACCTGCCCCATGCCTCCCGTGGCTAGCAAAACCGCGGAGCACGAAACCTGCTGCGGCTGACCTTTGTCATTAATCAGCTCCACCCCTGCTACTCCATGGCTGTCGCTTTCGAATCCGGTGCAAAATTCATATTCCCGCACGGAGATGTTTTTTAGTGTTTGCGCCTTGGCATAGAGCGCTCGCAAAATCTCCCGTCCCGTCGATTCACCTTGAGCGTGCAGAATGCGGTTGCGGCTCTGCGCGCTCTCCCGCCCGAACACCAGCTTTGTTCCCTTGCGGTCAAACTGATTTCCCCAGTCAATCAACTCCTCAATCCGCTCCGGACCTTCCTCCACCAGCGTTTTTACCGCTTCCGGCCGGCACAGGCCGTCGCCCGCGACCAGCGTATCTTGCAAATGCAGGGTGATTTCGTCTTCATCACTGAGCAGAGTTGCCGTCCCGGCTTGCGCAGATTTTGTATTCGAATTCGTGACCTCCTTCTTGGCCAGCACCAGTACACGGCCCGCGCCCGCCAGTTCGATGGCGGCGCGCAATCCGGCTACACCGGCTCCAATCACCACAAAATCAGTCTCAGATGGCAGGCCCTTCATAGTCGCGCAAATGGTACCACTTCCCCGTCTAACTCCACCAAACCTCGCCTGCCCATAGGCTATTATGGAATTCCATGGCGCAAGTCACCATCCACGTCCCTCCGCGGCCCTATCAGGCGCGAATTGAAAACGGCCTCCTGCCAAGGGCTGGGGCTCTGCTCGCCGAACTTCTGCCCCAGGCCAGCAAACTCTTTGTGGTCACGGTTCCCCAGGTTCGCCGTCGCTTTGGGAAAAAACTTCTGGCTTCCCTGGCTTCCGCGGGCTTCAAAGCTCAAGTTCTGCAGGTTCCAGACGGCGAGCCTGCCAAGAAGTTGGCCACCATTGAAACCATGGCCGAAAGATTGGTCCGTCTGGGCGCCGATCGCAAAGCCGTCCTCATCGCACTCGGCGGAGGCGTGGTCGGCGATGTCACCGGACTGCTCGCCTCGCTCTACATGCGTGGCATCGACCTGGTTCAGATTCCCACCACGGTCCTCGCTCAGGTGGATGCATCGGTCGGTGGCAAGACCGGAGTAAATCTCGGAGCAGGGAAGAACCTGCTCGGAACCTATCATCATCCCCGCGTGGTCCTGATCGACCCGGAAGTTCTTCACACTCTTTCCGACCGCGTCTATCGCGCCGGACTTTACGAAGCGCTCAAGTGCGGCATCATCGGCGATCTTGATCTTTTCCTGCGCTTCGAACAAAAGCGTTCGCAGATCCTGAAACGAGATCCCGTGGAACTGGAAGGCTTGATCGCTTCGAGCGTAAAGTTGAAGGCCGAAATCGTTTCCGCCGATGAACAAGAGGGCGGCCTGCGGCGCGTTCTGAATCTCGGCCACACCATCGGCCATGCGCTCGAGGCCGAAACCGGCTACAAGAGCCTGCTCCACGGCGAAGCCGTCGCCTGGGGAATCATCGCCGCAACCAACATCGGCCTTACCGTCGGTCGCACCGATAGTGTGACCGCCGGTCGCATTGCCGATGCCGTCCTCAGCCTGGGCCGTCTGCCAGAATTAAAAGTGAGTGCCCGCAAAATTCTTGCGCGCTTGCAAGCCGACAAGAAAACGCAAAACGGAGCCGTCCATTTTGTGCTTCCCCGGGAAATAGGCAAAGTAGAAATCGCCTCCGATATCCCCGACAAAGTCATCCTCAATGCCGTCGAAGAACTTCGCCGCCTATCTCACGGTGGCTGGGTGTGGAAGAAGTAAGCCGCGTGGCCGAAACTCCCAGACCCGAAACTCAAAGATTCCAAACTCGAGGATCCGACATGCAAAGGCCGATGGTCGTGGGCGCCGCGCCCTCTGGCGCCACTGATTCCTCCTCTGCATCTCGCGCCGTCCGCGAGATGTTCACGGCGATCGCTCCGCGCTACGACGTTCTGAATCACGTATTGTCGTTCAACGTGGATCGCCTGTGGTGGCGCCGCACCGCGCGTACCTTCTCGCACATTTTGTCCCAGCCCGATTCCCGAATCCTCGACCTGTGCTGCGGCACCGGCGACATGACTTTTGCTTTGCTCAAACAGGCAGGCATGCATCGTCAGCAAATCTTGGGGGCAGACTTCTCTCACGCCATGTTGCAGCGCGCCCATTCGAAGGCTGGCGACAATGTCAAAAAAAACGGCAACGCCGCAGCGCCACACTGGATCGAAGCCGACGCTCTCTCTCTTCCGTTTCCCAGCGCGCACTTCAGTCTTGTGACCTCAGCCTTCGGATTTCGCAATCTCGCAGATTACGACGCGGGCCTGCGCGAAATTGTGCGGGTGTTAAAGCCTGATGGCGAGTGCGGCATCCTCGACTTCAGCGAACCTAAGGGCCTGATGGGCCGTCTGTATCGAATCTACTTCAAACAAGTGCTGCCTCGCGTAGGCACTATGGTCTCTGGTGTTCGCGGACCCTACGCTTATCTGCCTGATTCCGTCGAACGTTTTCCTCAGCCAGAGGAAATGCTCGACCGCATGCGCCGAGCGGGCTTCCGTGAAGCCAGTTGGACCCCCTACACTTTCGGTATAGCAGGTCTCTATCGCGGAAAAACCTAAGTTGAAATGGTCGCCTGAGGCGCTGACGTTTTGAAACTATCGGCGAAAGCATCGGCAATCGTGTAACGAATCACGCTCTCATACTCGTTACCTAAAAACGCCCGCAGGCGATCCGTATTCATGATGTACTCGCCGGTCATGTAGGGCAGCGCCTCTGGAGGAATCGCCGAGATCTGCCGCTTCCACAGAAATCGCAAGACCACCCCCATCGCCCACTTACCCGGAACCCGGATCAGTTTCGCATGCGCCATCTCAATGCAATCGGCGAAAGTCAGAGGCTCGCCTCGTCCGGCGACATTCAAAACCGTCAGGCGCTGCTGCTCCGGATCGCGATGCAGAATGTGGGCTAGCAGGCGCGCCATGTCGTCCACATGCACAAACTGAATTTTGTTATCCAGATACTGTTGCCCGCGCGGCAGCATGCAGGGCAGTCGCTTTCCCGCGCTGCGCATCTTCTCCGCCCGCGCGCTTTTTCCGTTGGGCGTTCCGCGAAATGCTCCCAAAAGATAATTCTCCACGCTGGCTCCGGCAAAGGTGTGCGGCCGCAGAATGTACACGCTGCAGCCGCGCAGCGCCGAAGACCGTTGCTGCACCACCTCGTCAGATTGCTTTTTATGAATCGCATAAGGCAGCGTATGTGCCGCCCGCGCCGAGTCTTCTGTTGCCGGAGCGGCCAAGTTGGAACCATACACCGCAACACTGCTGGGAAAAATGAATTGCTTGATCCCGGAATCCGTAGTCCGATTGTTCTCGGTAATAGCTTCCATCACGCGCGCCGTGCCCGCGACATTGATCTGCCACATGCGCTCCGGTTCGAGCACGCCCGAGCGTACCGGATCAATCACGAACGCGAGATGGACTACCGAAACTGGCCGCGTGTCGCGCAACAGTTCGTACAGCACGCGGGTGCAGGATTCATCGCCCAAATCCATGCGCTCAAATTGCAGAGGCAAGTCAGTTTGCGGCGGACTCACGTCCACCCCAATCACCGAGAAGTCTCCCAGCAGCGGGAGCAACCTCGACCCGAGATTTCCCGAGATGCCAGTGACCACGACAGCAGGTTTTGCGCTCTCCATCAGTTCGGCTTGGAGGGAGGTGCCGGTTGCGCCGAAGGTTGCGACTGCGAGCCCGCCGCTGGCGGAGCGTTCTCCGAGGGCTGAACGCGCGGCGGACGAGGCAACATCGGACGTCCTCCCGGCCCCGTCGGCGTCGACGGCCCAAAGTACGCCTCGTTGGTCTCCGCTTTGTACGAGTTCGTGTACTTGTCCATCATTTCCTTCATCCGTTGCATCTTCAGCGTAGCGCGAATTTCCTGTTTTACCTGTTCCAGCGGCAGCGTCTGTTTGCTTATCACCTCGTAAACATAATGTCCGCCATTATCAGAAAGGACTTGTGAGACCTCGCCCGCTTTCAATTCGAATACAGCCGCGTGCCCCGGAGGCAACCCGGTGCGCCGCACCGTGGGCAAACTCACCGTCGGCGCATCCATCTTCATGCCTGCAGCTTCAAACGCCTCCTTTTGCAGCTTCGTAAAGTCTTCCCCAGCCGCGGCCCGCGCCCGCAGACTGTCCGCCAATTTTGTCATATCCTGCTCGCCCTGCTCCTGCTTGGCACGATCCGCCGCGTCTTTTGCTTTTTGCTGCTCCTCGCTCGGTTTTTCTGCCGGATTGACCTTCTCGGTATTCTCCTGCTTGAAGCGTGGAATGAACAGTCGTTCCAGAGAAAACTGTTCATAAGCGTCAGGATTTTTCTTATAGTACTCATCAATCTCCTGCTCCGGGACGTTATCCGCCTCCTCTTGCACCACATGTTGCAGTTCGGAGCTCAAGACCCGCATCTTGAGGAACTTCATCGTCTCCTCGAATCGCGCACTCTTCTCGATCCCCTTTTCTTCAGCCCCCGCCGACATGGCGATCAGCCCGGGAAGTTGTCCGGCCAGCATATGTTTTTGCTGCGGAGTCAGCGGAGTCGTGCCTTGCTGCAGCGCGCTGGCAAGCTTCTCGAATTTCGCCCGCGTAATCACCGTCTTGCAGTCTGCAGGCTTCTTCGCAACCTCGGCTTTTCCCGCGGCAGTTTTCGAAACCGTAGCCGCCTTCGGCGTCGCCGGGCAAACTCCCACAATCGTAATCACCGCCGCATTCTCCGGCACCTCCGCTGCGGTTGGAGCAGCGGCAGCCCCGGCCTTTGCACCTCCGCCGGGAGCCGCCTCCGGAGCTGGAGTCTCCACCGGTTGTGTTTGTCCCCAGGCCATCGCTCCCAATAACGCACACAGCAGCCAACTCTTACGCATACAAAATCCTCCAGGATTGGGTTACATCAGGAAGTTGGAAAATCTCGGACCAAACATCCTAGCATAGAGCACTTGGTCGTAAAAAAGCTAAGAAGAACGTGTGCGTTCCTGTTCTCCCTTCGTGGAACTTCGTGTCCTTCGTGATTAATGAATTTAGGTTAATGAATTCAGGTCGATGAATTTTACCGGCCCCGTTTGCGTATTCCCTTGGCGCAATTTCGCATTAACGGCGATAATCCCATCATGTCCGGGACTCCGGCCCTTTACTCGCCCCATGCCATGCGTGCCGAGAAGCGCGCCGTCGCAGGCAACTCGGTCATTGCCGCTCTCCTCATCACCGCCGGCAAAATAGTCGTCGGCGTCACCACCGGCAGCCTGGGCATTCTCTCCGAAGCCGCCCACTCCGCGCTCGATCTCATCGCCGCTTTGCTCACCTATCTGTCCGTCGGCGTCTCCGACAAGCCAGCCGACGCGGACCATCAATATGGCCACGGGAAAGTAGAGAATTTTTCCGCCTTCGTCGAAACCGGTCTGCTTCTCCTGACCTGCATCTGGGTCGTCTACGAAGCCGTCGTACGATTATTTTTCCGACGCGTCGAAGTCGAGCCTTCCATCTGGGCTTTCGCCGTCATGCTGGTTTCCATGGCTGTCGACTGGTGGCGTTCCCGCGCCCTCGGCCGCATTGCCACCAAGTACGAAAGTCAGGCCCTGGAAGCCGACGCACTGCATTTTTCTACCGATGTCTGGTCCGCCGGCGTCGTCGTCCTGGGACTTGCGCTTATCCTCGCCGGCCGTATCTATCATGTCGATTGGCTTCGCCTTGCCGATCCCATCGCCGCCCTCTTTGTCGCCGGAGTCATCGTCTCGGTCAGTTGGCGTCTCGCCCGCCGCACCATTGACGCCCTCCTCGATGCCGCTCCCGCTGGAGTACGCGCCGAAATTACCGACGCCGTTTCTCACGTGGACGGTGTTCTTGAAATCGGCCGCGTCCGCATTCGCCGGTCCGGCAACCGCTATTTCGCCGACCTGGCTGTAGGGCTCGCCCGCACCGTCACTTTTCAGCGTTCGGAACAACTGGTCGAAGCAGTAACTGCCGCCGTGCGCAACATTCTTCCCGACGCCGACGTCACCGTCCAACCCCTGCCTCGCGCGCAGCGTTCGGAAAATATCTTCGACCGCATTCGCGCCGTCGCCACCCGCCACAACCTCAACGTCCACGACATCAGCGTGCAGGATCTCGCCGGCAAACTCCACGTCGAGCAGCACGTCGAGCTCGACGAGCGGATGTCGCTTAAAAGCGCTCACGATCAAGTCACCGAACTCGAAGCCGATATGCGCCGCGACGTCCGCGAGATCGGCGACATCCTCACCCACATCGAAAGCGAACCCGCCACCATCGAGACCGGCGACGAACCGGTGCGCGACGCCGAACTCGAGCGCCGTCTAAAATCCCTAGCCGCCGAGTTTCCAGAGATCGTCGACATGCACGACATTCAAATCAAGAAAGTTCGCGGACGCCTCTACGTCTCCTGCCATTGCACATTCTCCGACGATCTCTCCCTGTCCCGCGTCCACGACATCCAGACCGAACTCGAAATCCGCTTCAAACAAGCAGCCCCCGAGCTTTTCCGCGTGCTCATCCATCCCGAACCCAGCACCGACAACCGCAGGTAGCAATCTCCCTTGTGACATCTGTCACAGACGGATCCAGAGAGTAGGCTACAAATTGTTGAATGCTGATTGTTGATTTCTGATTGGAGTCTGCCGATGGATCACAAGGCCGAAGCCCTGAAGGCTCGAACCAAGACCTTTGCATTGAGAATCATTCGCGTTGTCCGGTTCTCGCCACATGGAGCTGAAGGCCGGATCATCGGCTACCAATTATTGCGGGCCGGCACTTCCGTAGCCGCTAATTATCGTGCAGTTTGTCGCGCCCGGTCCCGCCCAGAATTCCTCGCAAAACTTTCGATTGTCATCGAAGAGGCCGACGAGTCTGCTTTCTGGCTGGAATTGCTGGTCGAGAGTGGACTAATATCAGAAGGAAAGCTGAAAGATCTTAAGTCCGAAGCCAATGAGCTAGTGGCAATTTTCAACGCGTCGCGCGTAACGGCAAAAAAGAATTCTCAATCGACAATCAGCAATCAAAAATCAACAATCATCGAGAAGAAAGCTTCATGACTACCGCCCGCTCCAACGCCCGCGCCACCTGGATCGAGAAACAAACATTCAACGGAGTCTCCGACAGCGGCCACACAATTGTCGTCGACGGCGACAAAGCTGCAGGCAACAGCCCCATGGAACTGGTGCTGATCGGCTTGTGCGGCTGCACCGGCTATGACGTTGTCTCCATCCTCCAGAAAAAGCGCGAGCCCTTCACCAGCCTTGAAGTCCGCGCTCAGGCCGAACGCGCCAAAGACCCGCCCTCCGTGTATACAGAAATCAAACTGATCTACCGCGTTGGTGGCAAGGTATCGCACAAAGCTGTCGAGGACGCGGTTCGCCTCTCGAAAGAGAAGTACTGCTCGGTCTCCGCCATGCTCGAAAAGACCGCGAAAATTACCAGCGAAATCGAATATGTGGACGCGTAGAATAAACTTCAAACCCTGTGCTTCCTAGAATTCTGCTCTTCACCCAGCCCGGCTGCCTCTCCTGCGAAGTCATGAGAATTTTTCTGGAGGCCAAGGGTCTTCCTTTTGAAGAGCGGGATATGCACCTCGATTCCGCCGCCCGCCTCGAATTGCTCGAGGTCTACCACAGCCACAGTGCTCCGACTCTGGTGATTCTCGCGGCATCCGGCGCCGAAGTGATTGAGGGCTTCGATCCCGATCGCCTTGACCTCTTACTCTCCGCTGCCTGATTATCGAAGCCATTCGCGAGGGACTGCCATCTCCGACATAGTTAGCCGAAGCCCGCAAACGCATCCTCTTCGCGGATATTTCTTCATTGCTTCCGCTGCGTTCCTGTGGGGCGTCTCCGCCGCCCTGGGTCGCGCTGTATTCACCGGCAGGCTGTTCTCCGGCAGCATTCTCCGTCCCATCGATCCGCTCATTCTTTCGCAGACGCGCACCACATTCTCGCTGCTCGTTCTGCTTCCGCTTCTCGTCGCCTCAGGCGGATGGCGGCGCATCAAGCTGCCAGCTCGCGATCTCGCATATTGCTTTCTTCTTGGCGTGCTCGGCGTGGCCGTCTCAAACTATTTTTATTACGTTGCCATCCAGCGCATTAACGTGGCCACCGCCATCATCGTCCAATACACGGCTCCCGTATGGGTGCTCGTGTACGTAGTCGTTCGACGTCAGCAAAAGCTGACGCTACAAAAAATTGCCGCAGTCGCTTTGGCTGTAACCGGGATCGCTCTGGTCATCAACCTCTTGGGAGCACGCTCCGGGGCTCTTCATCTCGACACTTACGGCATCATCGCGGCGCTGCTGGCCTCATTTTCCTTCGCCTTCTATAACGTCGGCGGACACCGCATTCTCGCCCGCCACGATCGCTGGCGGGTGCTGGTCTGGACCCTCGCCGCGGCCTCGCTCTTCTGGCTCATCGTCAATCCTCCCTGGAAAATCGCCGCCGCCCATTACGTCCCCGCGCAGTGGGCTTTTCTTTTTGTCTTCTCGATGATCTCCGCGCTCGGTGCGTTCTCCCTTTACTTCCTTGGTCTGCAGTATCTGGAGCCTACCCGCGCCATCATCGCCAGTTGTCTGGAGCCCGTATTCTCGATCATTCTCGCCGCTCTGCTGTTAGGCGAAGTCCTCCGTCCCATTCAGACCTTAGGAATCGTTTTCGTCCTCGCCGCCATTGTGATCGTGCAAAAACAAAAACCGGAAGGAACCGTAATTGCCGACACCGTCATGATCGAACCAATGGAATAAATCGCCGCCAATGTTTCACGCTTTTATGGGAACTGAGCATCCCTACTCTTCAACGCTCGCATCTATGAATAACATCTGTCCTGTTTCGGCAATGCGATCTGTTAGATTTCTTACCGGAGGTCTGGAATCCGCATGGAGATAAGCCGGCTGAGATCGATAGCCCTCATACCTGTTTTCCTGATGCTCACCCAGTGGCTGGCTTGCGCGCAGGATCAACCTAAACCCCCGTCCGGTTCCAAAACTCAGCAGGCTACACCTCCCGGCGAGTTGCCAAACGCCCCTTCCAGCACTCAGTCAGAACCGTCCCTCGGCGATCTGGGCTTTCCCGCCTCTGAGTCTCAAGCCAACGCCAAAGAACAGGCGCTCCTCGATCGCCGTACCCACATGCTAAAAATTCATCAGCGGCTGGGGCTCATCACCGCCGTTCCTCTCCTCGCCACCGTAATTTCCTCCGCGGGCGCAGGCGGCAAAGATACCAGTTCTTCTTCCCGCGATCTGCACGCCGCTCTGGGCACTGCGACCGCAGGCCTTTACTTCACCACCGCCTACTTTGCCATTTGGGCCCCAAAGGTTCCCGGCACGCAAACTCGCGGGCCCATCCGCGTCCACAAAGCTCTCGCCTGGATCCACGGTCCCGGAATGATTTTGACTCCCATCCTCGGAGAAATGGCTTTCAACGAAAAAAGCAAAGGCGAAAAAGTTCATGGCATCGCCTCGGCTCACGGTCCGGTAGCTATCGTTACCGCCGGAGCATTCGGTGCCGCTCTCTTGTCTGTCTCGGTAAAGTTCTAAACGCGCATCTAACTATCTATGAGCCTGCTCACTATCTTTCTCTCCTTGCTTCTCGCTCTCCCGCCACTTGCTTCCGCTGCCGATGCACAATGGATTCTTCAGCAGGGCACTCTTACTTACCATGTGTCTCACCCTCTGCACCAAAGCGAAGGCGTAAGCCATGAAGTGCGAGGGAAGGGAATTTGTCACGCCGGGGAGTGCGATTTCCTGATCGCGGTTCCCGTCAAGTCATTCGACTCCGGCGACAGCAACCGTGATCTCCACATGATTCAGGTCACGCGCGGCGCACAATTTCCCATGGTCACCGTGCGCACCCGCCTGCCCGAATCCGCATCGGATTCCTCCACCGTGAATGCTGATCTGGAAATTCAATTCGCCGGCCAAACCGCGCATTACAAGCAGGTTCCATTTCAACTCATAAAACAAGGCAATGAAATCCGCATCACCGGCACCGTTCCCGCCACACTGACCGATTTCAAAATCGATCCACCTTCGCTGCTTACTCTCCCTGTGAAGAACGAGATTCCCGTCCGGGTAGACCTGACCTGGAAGCCCCTGTAAGAATCGTCTTTACTCCAGATTCTTTCCCCGGGTTTCCGGCAGTTGCGTTGTCGTCAGGGCCGCCAGCAGATATGCGGCTGCGCACAAACAAAATGCCCAGCCCAATCCTCGAGCCTGTCCCACTCGACCAATAATCAGCGGAGAAACCGAACTCAACGTACGCGCGCCGTTGTACGTAAATCCCAGCCCACGGGCACGCAGACTCGTGGGAAAGATCTCACTGCCAATGATGCCCGAGCCGGAAAACAATCCCGTCCCGAAAAATGCCACGACCGCTCCCAGAATCATGATCAGCACAGGCGACCGCGCAATCGCATAAAGGGGAATCACAAAAGCCGCAGTTAAGCTGTAACAGATAAATGCCCGCTTTCGGCCCAGCCGGTCCGCAGCCCAGCCGAAGCTGGCATAACCAGGAAACATGCCGAAAAGATTCAGCACCACCAGCAGAGTCGTCGTGCCCATCACCCCAAAACCGCGTCCGCCCTGCGACACCGGAAGCGACAGATACGGCGGAATCCAGGTGAACAGTCCCCACCAGGCAAACATGCAAAAGAGATTAAACAACAACAGCGCCACCGTCGACTTTAGATACGGCGATCTGAAAATCAAAGAGAAGGCTGTCGAATCTTTTCTCTCTCTGCTCACCGTGAACGGCAACACTCGACTGCCGGATTTCTCCTCGGCCGCGTCGCGCATCCTGGCTGCGCGCTGCGGCTCATTCGCAATCGGAGTTTCACTCCGCGAGATTTTTCGCTCCTCCCATATCTTCGACTCCGGCACTCCGCGCCGCATCCATAACGTCAGCAGCGCCGGCAGAATTCCCACGAAGAAAACTGCCCGCCAACCGAAGTACCTTGCCACCGGCCCCGCCACCAGCGCCGCCACGGCGAACCCGATGGCCCACGAACTCTGAACGATCGCGATCGCCTTTGCGCGCAGTTCGGTCGGCCAAGTCTCCGCCACCAGCGCCGCTCCTGTATTCCATTCACCGCCCATGCCCAGCCCCAGCACAAATCTCGCCGCGGCCAGCATGGCAATGCTGGTCGCGAGCCCAGACGCAAACGAGCACACGGAGTAGGTAAGAATACTCGCCATCAATGCCCGCTTGCGTCCCATGCGATCAGCCAGAAAACCAAACATCACCCCGCCCAGACCGGATGCCAACAGCGTAAGCGTCCCCAGAAGCCCCGCCGTTGTCTTGCTCATCCCGAAGTCTCGCATCAGCAGCGTCAATACCAGCGCGTAGAGCATGGCGTCGAAGGCATCCAACGCCCAGCCTAGCGCTGCCGCCAATAACGTCCGACGCTGACCTGGCGTAGCCTGCCGAATCAGCCGAATGGGACCGATTTTCATGAGAGCGGATTGTACGGCGCGGTGGGGAATTGTCAATTGTCATCAAGGAATGCCGCCGATTCCACAAACAATCAAAAGCCAACCAAGTGTTTTCTTCCCAGGTACCTCCCCGCGATTTGACAATGTTTTGACCTGCCGCTCGGCAATTCTCAGTTAGTCTCGTCCTGGGCCCTCAACCGACAGTTCAAGATGGATGTGCTCATGAAACCTCAGCGCGTTGCCGTACTGTTTGTTTTTCTCCTGACCTTCCTGACTCCTTGTTTCGCCCACCATATGGCGGTCGTGGTCAACAAGGAAAACAATGTTGGCACCGTCACCGCCGCTCACCTCTCCAAAATTTTTCGCTCGGAGGTCAGGAAGTGGCCTGACGGCACATCCGTAGTTCTGGTCTTGCACAAGAATTCCGCCGGCGAAATCGAAACCCTCGAGCGCTTGAACAAAATGAATGCCGGCGAATGGAAGGCCCTGATCGCCGCACACAAAGATTCCATCATGCTCGCCGACACCGACGCTGAGGTCCTCAAGATCGTCCAATCGACGCCCGGAGCGGTTGGCCTCGTGGATGTTCGCTCCGTCGACAACACCATCAACGTGGTCCGCGTCGACGGCAAATTGCCCATGGAATCAGGCTATCTGCCGCATTAGCGTTCTCATCGCAAGCATTTGCCCCGGAGCAAATGAAAATATTTTCGCGCCTTCCTCACATCCCTCGCGATCTGCTCGCGCAGCGCCTCCACAGACGGAAACTTGATCTCATCCCGCAACCGGTCTAGAAAACAAATTTCAACTTCGCTCTCCGGCGTCAGCTCAATCGGATGAAAGTTCAGCAGGTGCGTCTCGATGGCAAACGAATCCTCGCCAAAGGTTGGACGGTTTCCCACATTCGTCACCGAATCAAAAGTTTCCGGCCCTACCCGCGTGCACGTGATGTAAACGCCGTCCTTCGGCACCAGTTCTTCGTAGCGCGCCAGGTTGATGGTCGGTACCGTGTACTTCGAGCCATAACCTCGCCCGCGCCCCGGTATCCCTAGAATGCAAAACGGCCGCGCCAGTAGATGCCGCGCCCGGCTCACTCGTCCTTCACCCAGCAACTTTCGAATGTGACTGCTGGAAACCGGCTCCCCGCGCAGCTTTTGCTCGGGATAGACCTTCACTTCAAATCCCATCTCCAGCCCAAGCTGCGCCAGTAGATTTGTATCCCCCGCAGCCTTATGCCCAAAGCGAAAGTTGTAGCCTTCATGCACCTCGCGCGCATGCAGCTTCTTCTTCAGAATCCGCTCGGCAAACTGTCGCGGCGTCATCAGCGACAGGTCGCGCCCAAACGGCAACATCAGCACCGCATCAACGCCAGTTCCTTCGAGCAAGCGCAATTTTTCTGGGACGGGAGTAAGCAGCTTCAACGTCGAATCCGGCCGAAGTATCCTCGCCGGATGCGGTTCGAAAGTCACCGCCACCGATTTGCCCCCGCTGCTCCGCGCCCCGCGCACAATCTCACCCAGAACATGCGCATGTGCCCGATGTACGCCGTCAAAATTACCCACACTCACCAGCGACGGCCCAAATCCCGCCGGAATGTCGCCGAGTTTATGAAAGACCTGCATGGAAAGCTGGATCGAGAGTTATTCGGCGTTGGTTTGAATTGCCGATTGTTGATTGCTGATCGTTGATTGCTGATTGTTGAGTAAGAGAACTACGGTCGACCTTTTCAATCAACAATCAACATTCAGCAATCAACAATTCCGCATACCAAATCTGCTGCTTGCTTCTAAATTTCAAATTCCAGCTTCATCCCGTCGTACGACAGCCGCACATGCGGCGGCAGCGTCGCATTCGTCGCCTCATGCGCCAGATCGTGGCAAATGTGCGTGAAGAACGCCCGCTTGGCCTTCACCCGGTCCACCACGCGCAGCGAATTCTCCACCGTCGAATGCGTGGGATGAGGTTTGTGCCGCAGCGCATCCAGAAAAAGAATATCCAGACCCTGCAACTGATGGAAAGATGCCTCGGGAATTTCGCTGTGATCCGTGAGATAGGCAGCGCTGCCAAATCGGAATCCATAAATCTCCACTTCGCCGTGAATCAGCCGCACCGGCTCGAAGCGTACCCCGAAAACATCGACGGGACCGTCAATCGGACGCAGTTCGAGTTGCGGCAGCCCTCCGTATTTGTAATCCGCATCAAAAATGTAGCTGAACATCCTCCGCAAGAACGCCGCCGCGTCCGGACG